>JBGPED010000229.1:0-5146 GCA_041482595.1 Acidobacteriota bacterium | reverse complement strand
GTGTCGAGGACGTTCCCGGCGGCGTCCTGCACCGTCAGGGTCGTGGCGCCGGCGACGCTCGCGGTTGTGCCGTCGGGGTCGAACACCTGCACCTCGACGTCGTCGGCGCAGCCGTAGGTCCCCTTGTCGAGATCGATCTGGCTGGCCGGGAAGGCGTGGGACGTCCCGCCCCAGGTCTGCGTGCCGGTCCCGAGGACCGGGCCGGCGATGACCAGGGCGTACGGCTGCCCGCCCGCGTCCAGGAGACCGTCACCGTCCAGGTCCTCACCGGCGTCCAGCCGGAAGTTGCCGTTCGCGTCCTCGTTCGGCCCGTTGATCGCGGTGATCTGGCCCGCCGTGGCGCCGCCCGCGCCGCGCTTCACCCGCACGCGCCAGGTCCCGATCGGGAGCTGCGACTCCGCCGGCTGTCCCTGCGTATTGACGCGCACGGCGGACAGGTGGATCGCCTCGATCGGATTGCGGATGTCCCCCGGATCCGCATCGAGGGCGTTCCGGCCCAGCGACCACTGGCCGACGCGCGGGCCGCCGCCGGTCTGGTAGACGTTGCCGTCGTAGATGAAGTTGTCGTTGGCGCTGGCCGCACCGCAGACGGCGCCCCCGGGAGCGATGTCGCCGGCGAACAGGCAGTTGTCACGCCCGGGAGATTCCAGCTCGAGGTCGAGATCGTTCACCAGCGTGCCGCCGCCCTCCGCCACGTCCGGGGGGTCGGGCCAGGCGAGAGCCACGCGCAGGCTGCCGATCGACACGGCGCGCCCCCCGCCCGCAAGGACGGTCGTGCTCGGCGCGTTGACGACGAAGAGATGCGTGGTGTTGGTGTTGGTCGAGTTGTTGATCGGCGGCTCGCCGGTCCCCAGGTCGTCGTACATCAGCAGTCCCGAGGCGGGATACTCGGGCGTGTTCGGCAGCCCGATCGCCTTCGACGGCGGCCAGTTCGGGATCGGCAGGACGCTCGAGATCTGGATGCGGCCGTAACCCTGCTCGTTGTTGCCGATGACGCCGCCGGGGAATCCCGAAAAGGGAGCCAAGTTGGTCGCCCGCGACTGGCCGACCAGCTTGTCGTTGGTGGTCGGATAGTCGGTGACGGTGATCCCTTCCAGGAAGTTGGCGCTGGCGACCAGGGCCGCCTTGACCAGGGACCCCGAGAGATTCGCCATCCGGTCGCCCGGCTTCCGGCTGCCGGTCGGGTAAAAGCCCTGGGCGAAGTAGTCGCGGACGATCGCCCCGGCGCCGGTGGCGTAGGCGGAGGCGTACGAGGTCCCGAGGTTGCCCTCATCGAGCTGCGACTCGACCGGACTGATGTTGTCGTTGTCGCGGCTGCGGAACACCGCCACGCCGACCGTCCCGGGGGCGTTGAACAGCCCGCTGAAGTCCTCGCCGGACGCCATCACGACCGGCGCGGTGCGCAGCGACAGGGACGTCGCCGGCCCGCGCGACGACCAGGCCGATCCCTCCTCTTCCAGGTTGCGCGTGCCCGCGAACGTCTGCATGTCGTAGCGATGGCTGCCGACCGAGACGATGTTCTTGGCGGTCGCCGGCGACGAGATCTCGAGGCCGACGGGGATGTTGGGATCGTTGTCCGCGTTCGTGCCGTCGAACAGATCGGGACACACGCGGTGGCTGACCTGGGAAGGGGCCGAGCCCTGGTTGCCGACCGGGACGAACACCATGTAGTCCCGGTTGTTCACGAGGAAGGTGTCGATCTGGTTCGACTCGATGGAGTACTCGCCGTTCTGCGGATTGAACAGCACGTTGTCGAAGTTGGGGACCCCGAACGGGAAAATCTGTAGGTGTACGTTGTTGCCACCGTCGCGCGCCGCCTGCAGGCGCGTCATCAGGTTACCAGGAGTCACGTTGCCGCCCAGCTCGATGAGCTCGTTGATCAGGCAGCGCGACGGCCCGGCCGAGTCCTGCATCAGGATGCGCGCGCCGCGCGCCACCCCGTCCAGGTTGATGCCGGTGATGAGCGGACGGCCGTTCAGGATCGACTTGCTCGCGAAGGCGCCGACCTCGGAGGGCGAGCCGGCGATGGCCCCCGACACCACGTTGCCGTGCGTGCCGCTGCCGTACAGGGCGCCGTCGCAGGTGTCGCCGTTGTCGGCCACCGTCTGAATACCCTGCACCTTGCGGTGGCTGGCGCCGAGCGGGTGGGTCAGGTCCGTCACCTGCGTGGCCGTCTGGGAGAACTGCGCCGAGTCGATGCTGAGCCCATTGTCCGTCACCGCGACGATCTGCGGCGGAACGGCTGCCGTGCCGTTGTTCAGGCGCTGCAGCCGGCAGACGGCGGGGGCGGTGCAGTTCGAGTCGGTGACGCAGGTCTGGCCCGGGTTGTTCGTGCACAGAAGCGCGCCGATCCCGCCGCCGTCCAGCCCGACGTCGTGGTACGGCTTGGCGCCCAGGGTTTCCTCCACGCTTCCCGTCATGGTGAGGCTCGCCGCCTCGGAGTTGGCCAGCAACAGCTCCGGCACCTCCTGGAGCGCGCCGGCGTCGTCGAGCGCGGCGATCTCGGGCACCTTGCGTGCGTCCGCCTCGACCCGCAGGACCGTCCCGTCGGAGGAAAAGTCGCTCACGGCCCTGGCCCCCGCAAGCGCCTCCACGTCCTGGCGCAGCCGGGCAAGCTCCTCGCGGCCGGCGCCGGGCCAGGCGGCCACCATCAACTCGAGCGTCGGGCTCTTCGCCCGGCTCGCCTGGATGAGCGGGGTGCGGCCCAGCGTGCGCGGTATCTTGAAGGCGGCGTGGTACGGGGTCATCGCTTCGACGAGGGGCAGAGCGGACAGGCCATCCAGGGACGAGGCGCCTTTGGCGCGCACGATGAAGGCGCGCTCGGGGAGAACGCCGAGGACGCGGCCGAAGCGCGACAGCTCGCTCTCGACACCGTCCACGCCGAGATTGCGCAGGGCCTGATCGGACACCTGCACGATGTTGACCCCCGGCGCGAGCCCGCCTCGGCCGGCGCGCGTGCGCGTGGCGGCGCGCGTCAGGCCGCGCGGCAGCCTGTCGAGCCCGCGCGGGTCCTTGAGATCGAAGAACCCGAGCGACGTCTGGACCAGCCCGCGCCGGTTGGCAGGGACGTCGATCGTCTTGAAGTCCTCACCGAAGGGTGACAGGCCGGGGATCCGCTCCTGCGCCTGCGGCAGGTGGGTGCGCAGCCAGAAATCGTAGGAGCTCGAAGGACTGAAACGCTCCTCGAAGCCATTCCCCTTCTGCTTCACTCCCGGCCCTCCGCCCCCCGGGACGGAACCGCGGCCGGCCAGATTGGCTTCGACCCCGAAGATGAATGCGGCCGCCAGAATGAACGCGGCGTAGGCTGCGAGCGACAGCGATCTCAGGCCACCAAGCCTGCGCATCGGACCCTCCAGATGAAGACACAACCGCCCTCGGCCCGGACCGGGCACGAGGGGCTGCGTTCGGGCGTCACCAGACACTCGTCCAGACTTGCACCTTTTTGGGTTGAGATACGTTCAAGTTGCTGTCCTGTCAACGAGTTTTGAACGGCGGACGCAACGTATCCCGCCGCCCTGCGCCGCCGGCATGCCCCTCCATGCCTGTTGCGACGAGTCCGCCATTGCCCACGCTGAATATTAGCCCGGTCCGCGTCAATTGCGCCCCGGAGGCCGTTTCCAGTAACATGGCGTCCCTATGTTCAGGACCATCGAGTGGACGGATGCGGGCGTCGTCATGCTCGATCAACGACGCCTCCCGGAGCAGGAGATCTATCTCACGCTGCAATCGGCGGAGGAGGTCGCCTCGGCGATCCGCGACATGGCCATCCGCGGCGCGCCGGCCATCGGCGTGGCGGCGGCGATGGGGATGGCGCTCGGCATCCAGAAGGCGGGCGACGCGGCCGCGGACGAGCGACGCGCCCGCTTCGAGACCCTGGCCCGCCTCCTGGAATCCACCCGGCCCACGGCCGTGAACCTGTCCTGGGCGGTCGACAGGATGCGGCGCCGTTTCACGGAGCATCTCGCCGATCCGTTCCCGCGCCTCGCGGCCGTCCTGCGGGAAGAAGCGATCGCGATCCAGCAGGAGGACATCGAGGCGAACCGGGCCATGGGACGGCACGGCGCAACGCTCCTTCCGGATGCGTGCCGCGTCCTGACCCATTGCAACGCCGGCGCCCTGGCGACGGCCGGCTACGGCACGGCGCTGGGCGTCGTGCGGTCGGCCGTCGAGTCCGGCAAGAAGGTGGCGGTCTACGCCGACGAGACGCGGCCGTTCCTGCAGGGAGCACGCCTCACGGCCTGGGAGCTGCACCGCGACGGCATCCCCGTCACCGTTCTGACCGACGGGATGGCCGGCCACCTGTTCCAGAAGTCGGAGATCGATCTCTGCCTGGTCGGCGCCGACCGCATCGCCCGGAACGGCGACACGGCCAACAAGATCGGCACGTACCAGGTGGCGGTGCTGGCCCAGGCGCACGGCGTGCCGTTCTACGTCGCGGCCCCGACCACGACCATCGACGCCAGGGCGGCCACCGGGGCCGACATCCCGATCGAAGAGCGGCCCGCGCAGGAGGTCGAGCGCATCGCCGGCCGGCGCATCGTGCCGGAAGGGGTGCCGGTCATCAATCCGGCCTTCGACGTCACGCCGCACCGCCTGATCGCCGCGATCATCACCGAGCGCGGTATCGTGCGCCCGCCCTACGAGCCGGGCCTCATGGCGCTCTGCGGGTCCGTCGCGACGGCCGGAGCGCTCTCCCCCCGCCCGGCGGGGCGGTGACGGGCAGACCGCGAAGGCCGTGGAGAACCCGCTGATCCTTGGCATCGAGACCTCCTGCGACGAGACCGCCGCGGCGGTCCTGCGGGGGCGCGCCATCCTGTCGAACGTCATCGCCTCGCAGGCCGACATCCACCGCGAGTACGGAGGCGTCGTCCCGGAGCTGGCCTCGCGCCACCACCTGGAGCGGATCGACGCCGTCATCGACATGGCGCTCCGGCGCGCCGGGGTCTCCCTGCGTGATCTCGACGCCGTCGCCGTCACCCGCGGCCCCGGCCTGGTCGGGCCGCTCCTGGTCGGTCTGCAGACGGCGAAGGCGATCGCCTACGTGCGGCGCCTTCCGCTGCTGGCGGTCAACCACCTCGAGGGGCACCTGCGATCGGTGTGGCTGGAGCACCCCGCGGCGCCGTTTCCCGCCGTCAGTCTCATCGCT
>JBGPED010000228.1:0-5293 GCA_041482595.1 Acidobacteriota bacterium | reverse complement strand
TGCTGGTCGTTGATGGTGTTGATGATCGTCGTGACCAGGGTGACGTCGATGCCGGCCGCGTTCAGGTTCTGGATGGCCCGCTTCTTGACGTCGAACAGGTTGCCCACGCCGCGGTGGTTGTTCGCCTCGTTCGTGACCCCGTCGAACTGGAGGTAGACCAGCCGCAGGCCGGCTGCCTTGGCGCGCCTCGCGAAGTCGAGATCCTGCGCGAACCGGATGCCGTTGGTCGCCGCCTGCACGCTGTTGTAGCCGACCTTGCGGGAGTAGGCGACGGCGTCGAGGAAATACGGCGACAGCGTCGGCTCCCCTCCCGAGAACTGCACCGACATCTGCCGGCGCGGCTTCACGTTGATCGAGTTGTCGAGGATCTGCCTGACGTCGTCCCACGTCAGCTCGTGCACGTACCCGACCTGGTTGGCGTCCATGAAGCACGGGTTGCACATCATGTTGCAGCGATTCGTCAGGTCGACCGTCAGGACCGCGCCGCGGCCGTACTTGATCGTGGACGAGCCGTGGTTGTGGAACGGATCGGGCGCCATGCGGAAGTCCCGTCCCGGGTACAGCCGTTCCATGCGCCGCAGGAACTCGGCGTCGATGGCCATGAGATCCTCGAAGTGGCCGTGACGCGGGCAGTCCTTCTCCATCCAGATCTGGTTGTCACGCTCGACGATCTTCGCCTTGATCTCGCCCGGCTTGCCGTCGATGAGGACGCGCCAGTCGCTTTCCCCCTGGACGATGCTCTCGCGCACCTCCTTGACGCACTGGGGGCAGAGCGAGTCGGTCTCCCTCGGGAAGCCCAGCTCCGGGAAAGTCCGGTCCTTGCTCTTCATCAGCGGCGCGGGAGCCCACTTCGGCTGCTTTACGCCGTACGGCAGGCGGGTGTTCACCGCCTGGAAGGCGTGCCAGGTCAGATGGGCCGCCGCCTTGAGCAGCGAACCCGCGACGACGTGCGGGCGGAAATACCGCGCCGCGCCTTGCTTCGGGGCCGGCGCCTGAGGCGCCGCGGCCGGTCGGGGCGCCGGGGAAACCGGGCGCGCGTCCAACCCGACTTCGGTCCTCTCATCGATCCGGGCCACAGCCTGGTTCATGTGCGCTCCTCTCCAGAAACATCGGTCTGTTGAGTATCAACGTTCATGGGCGCCCCTGTTGGATGGATCGACTCCCGCGGACGGTTCAGCGCGCCTCATCGGGTCCCGGGCTCGCCCCGCGGGCCCGTGACATGGAACGATCGTGCCTTCTGCTGGAACTTCTCCACATCGATGACGTCAAGCCGTCGCCTCGCCCTCCGGGCGCCCGCGTTCCTGCGCGCGCGCCGCACGGCGTGGTCGAGGAGCGGGGCCGCGGAGCGGTGCAGCGGCGCCTTGCCGAGCACCTCCGCGAACGAGCCCCAGACATCCCCGTGCATCCCCACTGCCCAGGTCCGGTGCCGGCGCAGCGCCTCGAGGAATCCGGCCCGGTCGCGGGCCCGCGCGACCGTCGCGGTGCGTCCCACCCGCCCGGCGGTGTGGGCGTTGCTCCCGGCCGTCACGCCGAAGCCGCGCTCCGCGGTGGTCTCCTGCACCAGGCGCGACATCAGCTCGTTGCACGCCCGGGCCTCCGCGCCGTTCCTGATTTCAAAGCACTCGAACAGACGGATCAGATCGCGCACGATCCCCTCCGATCCCCCCGCCTCGAGGACGCCCAGGACCGACCCGAGAGATGCCAGGAGGCCCGTGCTCCGCGCGTAGGAGGCGACATCGCGCACGTCTCCCCGCAGAGCGCGAAGTTCTCGATGCTGCGCTTCGGTCAGGTCGTAGACCAGGATGCTCACGACCGCGCGCGTGCGCGGCTCGATCGCCCGCACCTCCTCCGACATGAAGAAATCGGCGGCGCCCGGATGGCGGTCCAGAAAAGACAGGCAGCCGTCGATCGTGTCGAGATCGGTGAAGGTCACGAGGTGCATGCCGCGGGCGCGGGCCGCCCGGTGCAGCGAGTCCGGGTCGGGCAGGCCCCGGCGCAGCCGCGGCATGCGCAGGTGACCCGTCCCCGAGTGGCGCGTGTGCACGTGGAGGTCGGCACGGCACAGCGCAGCCTCGCCGGCGATCGCACGGGACAAATCAGACCCGGTTGGTCCTAAAGACCGCAACGGAGCGCCCTCCTGTGGAGTTACAGAGTCGCCTGCAGGATGTCCTCCAGGGTGGTCTGCTCCAGGATGGAGGCGACCTTCCTCTGGACCTTCCGGAACACCCGCCGGACATGACAACGGTGGCGCCGCCCGCGCTCCCTGAGGTGATCCAGGCAGCGGTGGAACTCGATCGGACCCTGCAGCGCCTCGACGATCTCGCGCAGGGTGATCCGCCCGGCCGGGCGGGCCAGCCGGAAGCCGCCCCGGAAGCCGCGGCGCGACCTGATGAGCCCCTTGGTTGCCAGCCTCTGGAAAATCTTGGACAAGAACGTCTCCGGGATGGCCGTGGCGCGCGAGATGTCGCGGATCAGAGCGGGGCGCCCGTCGTCGCGTCGTGCCAGATACAGGATCCCCTCGATGCCGTACTCGACACCCTTGGTCAGCTGCACGTGAACCTCGCCAGACGCGTCATCGACCCTATTTTACTAACAGACGAATAAGGAGTTGTCAAGACGAATGGAGGAATTATCACTGGGCCTCTCCGCCCCGTATCCCGTACGCCCTCATCTTGCGGTACAGGTTGCTGCGCTCCAGCCCCAGAAGCTCGGCCGCCCGAACGACGTTTCCGCCCGCCTCGTCAAGCTTTTTCAGGATGAACTGCCGCTCGAAGCTCTCCCGGCCCTCGCGCAGCGAGGTGAAGCCGCCGATCGGGTCGGCGGTCGGCTGCGAATCGGCCCCCGCCCCGATCGTTCGCCGCACCTCTTCCGGACCGATCGCGTCGTTCGGCGTGAGGATCACCAGCCGCTCGATGACGTTCTTCAGCTCGCGCACGTTTCCCGGCCAGCGGTAGGTCTGCAGGGCGGCCAGGGATTCCGGCCCCAGCGTCCTCACCCGGCCGTAGGCGCGGGAGAACTGCTGCACGAAATGGCGCGCCAGGGCGGGGATGTCCTCCGTTCGCTCGCGCAGCGGCGGCACGCGCAGGGGCACGACGTTCAGCCGGAAGTACAGGTCCTCGCGGAAGCGCGAGGCGGCGATCTCCGCCTTCAGGTCCTTGTTCGTGGCGGCGATGACGCGCACATCGACGCGCAGGGTCGATCCGCCGACCGGCTCGAAGGCCTGCTCCTGCAGGACGCGCAGCACCTTGGCCTGCGTGCGCAGCGACATGTCGCCGATCTCGTCCAGGAAGAGCGTGCCGCCGTCGGCGAGGACGAATCGCCCCGGCTTGCTCTCGCCGGCGCCGGTGAACGCCCCCTTGACGTGGCCGAACAGCTCGCTCTCGATCAGCTCCTCCGGGATCGCGGCGCAGTTCATCTCCACGAACGGCTCGTCGCGACGCGCCGACAGGGCGTGGATCGACCGGGCCACCAGCTCCTTGCCGGTGCCGTTCTCCCCGAAGATCAGCACGCGTCCGTTCGTGGGCGCCGTGACCTCGATCTGGCGTCGCAGCTCGCGGATCGGACCGCTGTCGCCGATCAGCGTGATGCCCTCGTCCAGCTGCTCGCGCAGCTGACGGATGCGCTCGTCCTTCTTCTTGTCGCCGATCGCGTTGCGCAGGGTGAGCGCCACCTTCTCGAGCGACAGCGGCTTCTCGATGAAATCGTAGGCGCCCAGGCGTCCGGCCTTGTGGGCCAGCGGGACGTCGGCGTGTCCCGAGATCATGATGACGCGCGGCGGATACGGCTGGGTGATGACGTCCTCGAGGATCGAGAGGCCGTCGCGGCCCTTGAGCCAGACGTCGAGGAAGATCGCGTGATAGGGGGCGCTGCGCACCAACTCCAGGCAGCGTTCCCCCGACTCGGCGACCTCGACGGCGTACCCTTCGTCCCTGAGGATGTTGCGCAGGGAGTTGCGTACTCCCTCCTCGTCGTCGACGATGAGAACACGCTCCTTCGCCATGCGGCCTATTGTAACAGGGGGCGGGATTACGCCGCCGCGGCCGGCAGCTCGATGACGAAGCGCGCGCCGCGCGGCTTGTTGTGCTCGACGTGGATGCGTCCGTGGTGGTCGGAGACGATGCGGTGCACGATGGCGAGCCCGAGCCCTGTCCCCTTCTTCTTGGTCGAGAAATAGGGCAGGAACAGCCGGTCGCGATCCTCTTCCCGGATGCCGGGACCGTCGTCGGCGACCTCCAGCCGCACGGTGCCCGAAGGGTCCCGGCGCGCCTCGATCGTGACCGTCCCCTGCCCGCCCATTGCCTCCACCGCGTTGTCGAGAAGGTTCACCAGGACGCGCTTCATCTGGTCGGGATCGAGAAGGACCCGGGGCAGCCCGGCGTCGCACATCGGCCGGATCGTCACCCTCGAATGCACGCCGTTGTAGAGCGACAGCGAGGCGGAGATGACGTCCTCGAGGCTCGTGGCCACGGGGTTCGGGGCCGGCAGCCTGGCGAAGCGAGTGAACTCGTCCACCAGGTTCTTGAGAGTCGCGACCTCGCGCACAATCGCCGCCGTCCCCTCGTCCACGATGTCGTCGAGATCGCGCGCCTTCTCGGCGTATTTCTTGCGGATGCGCTCGGCCGACAGCTGGATCGGCGTCAGGGGGTTCTTGATCTCGTGCGCCAGGCGGCGGGCCACCTCCCGCCAGGCGGCGACCTTCTGCGCCCGCATCAGGTCGGTGAGATCCTCCAGGACCAGGATGGCGCCGAGGGGCTCCCCGGTCTCGTCCCTCAGCGACGTGGCGCTGGCCGCAATGGTGCAGGTCCTGCCGCCGATCGCCAGCTCGAGCCCGAGCGCCGCCGATTCTCCGCGCGAGGAGAGCACCTCGCGGATCAGGTCCTCGATCGCCTCCCGGCCCTCCGGCGGCAGGAGCGCGGGCAGCGGGCGCCCGACCGGCTCGGGCCCCGGCTCGAGCTCGAGCAGCCGGAGCGCCGCCCGGTTCAGCGTGGTGACGCGCCCGTCCCGATCGCACGACACGACGCCGACCGTGACGCTGTTGAGCAGCGTCTCGATGTAGCGCCTGCGCTCGACGAGCTCGCGGTTGCTGGCCGACAGCTCGAGGTTGCGCTTCTCGATGGTCTCCTTGCCGGCCCTGAGCTCCGAGGTCATGCGGTTGAACGACTCCACCAGGATCCCGAGCTCGTCCCCGGCGTCGACCTCGACGCGGTAGTCCAGGTTGCCGGAGGAGATCTCGCGCGTCCCCTGCAGGAGCGTCTGGATCGGCTCGGTGATCCGCCGCGCCAGGTACAGGCCG
>JBGPED010000227.1:0-5317 GCA_041482595.1 Acidobacteriota bacterium | reverse complement strand
GGCGACCGCCCACAGGGCGCAGCCGAAGGCGTCGATCAGGGCGAACCGCCACAGCGGCAGGCGCTGGACCCCCCAGAACACCATCGACGCGACCCGCGTGCCGTAGATGAACCGCGCCACGACGATCTCGAGAGGGCCGAAGCGGGCGGTGAAGCGCCCGATCGCCGGCTCCGCCCGGCGGTAGAGCTGCGTGCTCCTGATCGTGGTCGCGTGCCCGCGCCCGAGCCCGTAGTAGAAGGCGTCACCCGCGAAACCGCCCAGGGCCCCGATCGCCATCGCCTCGACCAGCCGGAAGAGACCGAGGTGCGCCGTCACCCCGGCCAGCATCATGCTCACGTCCCCCTCGACGGCGGTGCCGAGGAAGACCATGACCAGGCCGAAGCGGAGAATGAGCGCTTCCATGGAACCCATTCTAATGAATCCCCGTTGAACGGTGCGTCCGCGGTCGCATCCCCGTGCTAGAATCCGCGGCTTCAACCCCCTGCCAAGGGACTGAACGCAACCTCTTCATGAGGCGTCAGACGATGCTCCGCCTGCGGTGCAAGAGTCTCCGGCTGGCCCTGTTCCTCGTTCTCATCGCGCTTCCCGCGTACCGCCCGGGTCCGTTCTCCCAGGACAAGAAGACCGGCGACAAGAAGCAGGCGAAGCTCGACGTCAACGCGACTCCCGAGAACGCCCGCCGGGTCGAGTTCACGACCGACGAGGGGACCTGGATGAGCGTGGACGTCGCGCCGGACGGCCGGACGATCCTGTTCGACCTCCTGGGTGACATCTACCGCGTCGGGATCGCCGGCGGCAAGGCCGAGCGCGTCACGTCGGGACCGGCCTTCGACTACGCGCCGCGCTATTCGCCGGACGGCCGGACGATCGTCTTCTGCAGCGACCGTGGCGGCGACATGAACCTGTGGCTCATGAACGCCGACGGCTCGGGGCCCCGCGCCCTGACCGAGGAGAAGGACGCCGTCTTCTCATCGCCCTCCTGGACGCCGGACGGGCTGTACGTCCTGGCGCGCAAGGAGGACACTTCGAAGGCCGGCATCCCACCGGTCGAGATCTTCATGTACCACCGCGACGGCGGCTCGGGCATCAAGATCATTCCGAAGGACAAGATCGACACGTCCGCCGGGCCGGTCGCCAGCCCCGACGGCCGTTACATCTACCTGACCGGCAGGAAGGCCGATTTTTCCTACACGCCGAACATGACGAACGGCCTGTGGCACGTCTTCCGCTTCGACCGCAGGACGGGGGAGATCGTGCAGCTCACGACCGCCCCGGACGGGGGCCTCAGGCCGACGCTGTCACCCGACGGCAAAAAGATGATCTACGCCCGCCGCTCGGACGCGCGCACCTGGCTCTACCTGCGCGATCTCGCGACCGGCGCCGAGCGGGTCTTGAGCCGGGACCTGTCGCGCGACGACCAGGAGGACTTCGCGCAGATGGACGTCCTGCCCGCCGCCGCCTTCACGCCGGACGGCAAAGCATTCGTCTACTGGAGCGGCGGCAAGATCCACCGGCTGGATCTCGCCACCGGCGGCGACGCGATGATCCCCTTCGTCGCGGACGTGTCGCTCGATCTGCGGCCGCTCCTGCGCGTCGAGACGCCGGCGGGTGAGCCGGAGCTGAAGGCGAAGATCCTGCGCTGGCCGACGCTGTCGCCCGACGGCAAGCTCCTGGCGTTCGACGCCCTCGGCAAGATCTGGATCTGCGACATCACCTCCGGGAAGGCCGGAAAGCCCCGCCGGCTGACGAAGGACACGGTGCGCGAGTACGCCCCGGAGTTCTCCCCGGACGGCAGGTCGATCGCCTACGTCACCTGGTCGGACGCCGACATGGGGCACGTCTGGAAGATCCGCTCCACGGGGGGAACACCGGTCCGCCTCACGCGCACCGCCGGGCACTACACCAACCCCGCCTGGTCGCCCAAGGGCGACAGGATCGCCGTCATCGCCGGCAGCGGCGCCGAGCTGCGCGGCCAGCAGCCGGAGTTCGATCCGTACTTCGAGATCCGCTGGCTTCCCGCGGAGCCGCCGTCGGGCGGGGCCGAGCCGATCTCCGTGACCGCGGTCTCGCCCTACGACACGGTGCGCTTCCACCCGGTGGCCGCCTGGGGCCCGGACGGCGATCGCCTGTTCTTCGAGAAGCCGATCCCGCCGGCCGAGCCGGGGGGCGACGGCAAGGTCGATCTCGTCTCGGTCCGCCTCGACGGCACGGACGAGCAGCACCACCTGCGCTTCGTGCACGCCGAGGACGCGGTCCCCTCGCCCGACGGGGCGTGGGTCGCCTTCGTCACGCAGGACGACGTCTTCGTCACCGCCATGCCGCGTTCCGGGAAGGACCCGGTCGAGGTCTCGGCCGACAAGGGGGCGGTGCCGGTCTACCGCCTCAGCACCGAGGGGGGCGGCTACGTCGGCTGGAGCGACGGCGGCAGGACCGTCGTCTGGGGGATGGCGGACACGATTTACAGACAGAGTCTCGATCGCGTGCGCGAAGCGATCCTGAAGAAAACACTCGCCGAGAAGGAGAAGGCGAAGGCGGGCGGCGAGGCGAAGGACGCCGGGCCGGAAGGCGGCAAGAGCGGTGCTGAGGCCGCGCCCGAGATGCCGAAGCCGGAGGCGATCCCGGTGATGCTCGTCGTGCAGAAGCCGCGCCCGAAGGGCTCGGTCGTCCTGAAGAACGCCCGGGCCATCACCATGAAGGGTGACGAGGTCCTGGACCGCGCCGACATCGTCGTCACCGGAAACCGGATCGCTGCGATCGGCCGGTCGGGCTCGGTCGAGGCCCCGGCCGGTGCTGTCGTCATCGACCTGGCCGGCAAGACCGTCATCCCCGGTCTCGTGGACGTGCACGCCCACCTGCACTACTCGTCGATGGAGATCTTCCCGGACAAGAAGTGGGAGTACGTGACGAACCTGGCGTACGGCGTGACCACCACGCACGATCCGTCGGCGCACAGCCAGGATGTGTTCGCGGAAGGGGAGATGGTCGAGGCGGGCGAAATGATCGGGCCGCGCATCTACTCCAGCGGCGACGTCCTGTACGGCGGTCAGACCGCCTCGATCTACACCAAGGTGGACAGTCTCGAGGACGCGCTGCACGCCGTGCGCCGCATGAAGGCGTATGGCAGCCTCTGGCTGAAGGTGTACCAGCAGCCGCGGCGCGAGCAGCGCATCTGGTTCGTCGAGGCGGCGCGCCAGGAAGGGGTCGGCGCGACGATGGAAGGGGCCGGCGAGCTGCACACCGATCTCACGAACTTCATGGACGGCTTCACCGGCCTGGAGCACTCGCTGCCCGTGCACATCTACAAGGACGTCGTCACGCTGGCGGCGCGCTCGGGCACGAATTACACGCCGACGCTCATCGTGTCGTACGGCGGGCCGACGGCGGAGTACTACTGGTACCAGCACGCCAATCCGCACGACGACGCCCGCCTGCGCAAGTTCACGCCGCACGAGATGCTCGATCCCCTCGGCCGCCGCAGGATCTGGTACCCGGAGGAGGAGTTCCACTTCCCGACGGTGGCGAACGGCGCGGCCCGCGTGGAGCGCGCCGGCGGACGCGTCGCCCTCGGCGCGCACGGCCAGCTGCAGGGGCTCGGGGCGCACTGGGAGATGTGGGCCTTCACGGTCGGCAACGGCATGACGCCGATGGAGGCGCTGCGCACCGCCACCTGGAACGGCGCCGAGGCGCTCGGCTTCGGCAAGGACCTCGGGTCGCTCGAGAGCGGCAAGCTGGCGGACCTCGTCGTCATCGACGGGGATCCCCTGGCCGACATCCGCCAGACGCAGAAGGTCGCCTTCACCATGAAGGACGGCGTGCTGTACGACGCCACGAGCATGGACGAGGTGTGGCCGGAGAAGAAGCCTCTCGGCCCGTTCTTCTGGCAGCGCTAGCGGAGGGCCTTTTCCTGTAGGATCATTTCATGAGCGAAACGGCAACGGCGCCGCCGCCGGAGGAGCCGCCCGCCGGACGGAAGCAGATCCGCCGCAGGAAACGCAAGGCGAAGGGGAACGGCCGCGACGGGGGCATCCGCACGCCCGGGTTGCGGGCCCTGCTGTTCAAAGACCTGCGCCCGTCGGAGCTGCCGGCCAACTTCCGCCGGGACCTGAAGCAGCTCTACCGCTTCTACCTCGACGAAGAGCGGCGCGCGCAGCTCGAGACGATGGGCCGGGTGCGCCGCACCTTCAAGCTGGTCGGCTGGACGCTCAAGAGTCTCCTCGCCAAGCTGACGCCCGGCCGGAGGCTCACGCTGTTCGCCTCCATCATCATGTGCATCCTCGGCCGGGTTCACCTGCGGCTGGCCGACGCCACCATTTCGACCAATCTCAGGATCTGGGCCTACCTCTTCGTCTTCATCGTCCTGATGCTCGAGATGAAGGACAAGCTCCTGGCCCGCGACGAGATCGAGATCGCGCGCCAGGTGCAGCTCGCGCTCCTGCCGGCCCGGCACCCGCAGCCCGAAGGCTGGTCGCTCTGGTCGTTCATGCGGCCGGCGAACGACGTCGGGGCCGACCTCGTCGATTACATCGATCTGCCGGAGGAGCGTCTCGGCGTCGTCCTGGGGGACGTGGCGGGGAAGGGGCTGGGGGCCGCGCTCCTGACGGCGAAGCTGCAGGCCACGCTGCGGGCGCTCGTCCCCGGCTGCCCTTCGCTCAGCGACCTGGGCGCGCAGGTGAACGAAATCCTGCACAAGGACGGCATCGACAACCGCTTCGTGACCCTGTTCTACCTCGAGCTGCGGCCGGGGAGCGGCCGGCTGCGCTACCTCAACGCCGGGCACAATCCGCCGTTCGTCCTGCGGGAGAAGACGACGGAGAGCCTGCAGGCGTCCGCCATCCCTCTCGGGATGATGGCCGGGACCACCTACACGGAAGGTGAGCTGACGCTCGAGCCGGGGAACCTGCTGGTCGTCTACTCCGACGGCCTGACCGAGGCGCGCAATTCCCGGGACGAGGAGTTCGGCGCCGATCGTCTGCAGGCGATGCTGCCGCGGCTGCGGGGACTGTCCGCGGAGGAGAGCGTGCGCCTCATCATCGACGAGGTCAACGTCTTCCTCGGGCGGGAGCGCGCGCATGACGACCTTTCGCTCGTCGTCCTGGCGCGGGCCGGCGGGCCGCCGGGGCTCGTCCCGCCGCCGCGCCTGACACCGCCGCCTCTGCCTGTGTAAACGCGGCCCGCTCCGCGGGGCGGGCCGCCGTCTCCCATCGCCGCTCTACTGGCCGCGCGTGTACCAGGTTCCGCCGGGGCCGCTGTAGCTCGCGCCCTCGCCCCAGATGACGTAGTTGCGGCCGTTCGAGTCGACCGCCATCTCGAAGTAATC
>JBGPED010000226.1:0-5327 GCA_041482595.1 Acidobacteriota bacterium | reverse complement strand
CGTTGTTCCAGCCGTCGGTCGTCGGCACCGTCTTGATGTAGATCGGCGAGACGTACGAGCTGATGCCCGAGGCCGGCACGCTGGACATGCCCTTCGGGTAGAAGTTGTTGTCCACCGCGTAAGACTCGACCGCCGTACCGATGGACCGCATGTCGGCCATCGTCCTCTTCTGCTTGCCCCTGTCGATCGCGTTCAGCAGGTTCGGGATCGCGATGGCAGCGATGATCCCGATGATGGCCACGACGATCAGGAGCTCGATCAGTGTGAAGCCTTTTTCCTTGCGCATTTGGGTAACCTCCTTTCGGCGATCCACTATCAGCAAGCCGGATGCCACCCGAAAGCGCCCCCATGCAGACCGGCTCAAGTGCCTGAGTCACGCCCATTTGCTCTTCCGATCCCGATTCCGTAGCGGTCGCCCGGTCCGGGAATGCGCCCGATAGTAACAAGTTTCGTCAGGTCGAGGGACGCCGGCTGACACTCCGCGTCACCGCTCCTTCGAGCCTGTGTCCGGAGAGGCTTTCGGCCCGCTCGCCAGGCGATTGAACGTCGTGAGAAGCGAGCGGGCCAGGACGCACCCGGGGTCTTCCCGCAGCTTTCTCTCCAGCTCTTCGAGGATGGGGTCGACGGGCAGGTGCCCGGTCACAACACCGGCGTACAGGTAGCGCCAGTCCTCGGGGTGAACCGCCCGGTACTCGTGGCGGGCGATCACCACGGCGTTCTCGTGCGACCGCCGCACCACGATCATCGCGTCGTCGTCCCAGTAGACGAGCGCCCAATTTTCCGAGGGGAAGTGATTGACCGAGAAGGCCCGCTCCACGACGCCCGCCGGCCGGCCGGCCGCTCCTGGACGGACGACCTTTTCGAGCGCCGGACTGTAGCGCAGGAAGGCGGCGTCGATGTCGTGCCTTTCGAGAAACGACTCCCAGGTTCGGGAATCACCGAGCGACAGGAACACCTCCCGCAGGAGTGCGGCATAGATCTCGTTCCGCCCGTCGATGAACACCCGGTGCCCGGGGAAGCGCCTCCAGATGAGATACCCTCCGAAGCGGACATCGTTGTAGAGACGCTGTCCGATCCCCTCCCGCTCGACGAAATCGACCGCCGACCGCGGCTCGTTCCCGGGAGCCGGGCCCAGGCCCCGGGCGAAGGCCGGCGGCAGAACGGACAGCGCCGGCACGGCGCAGAGCAGGACCACGGCGGCGATCACGAAACCGGGTCGCACGCCGCCGGGGACGGAGGGAAGCGCGCGCGTCCACAGGCGCTCGCCGGCCAGGGCGATCGCGCGGGCCGGACGGGCGAGACCGAAGGGCAGGAGCACGAAGAAGAGGCCGATGTTGCGCAAGTGCGCGGCGGCGAGAATCGCGCCGATGAGCAGGGCCGGCGTCGCGATCGGATCGAACCGCCGCCAGCCGGCGAGCACGACGGCCGGCGCCGCGGCGGCGGCCAGCCAGAACAGAGGGAAGTCCGAGGCGCCCGGGCGGGTCCACTCGAGGTTCGGCGACGGGAGTGAGGCCAGGAGGCGCCTTATCTCGAACGGCACGGCGTAGATCCGGTACCCGTAGGGATTCGCGCAGGCGGCGATCGAGGCGGCCACGGCGACCAGGAGGAGTCGTGGCGCGAACGGCGGACAAGGGCCCGCGTGCCCGTCTCCGCCCCCGGCGAAGCGCGCCAGGCGCTCCGTCGCGAATGTCGTGACCACGCCCGCAACGAGGAGAACGGGCGCCAGGATCGCGCCGGGATGGAGGTTCGATCCAAGTGCCACGAGCGGCGGCACGAGAAAGAGAGGGCGGCGGTCGCCCGTGGCGCGCGCCCTGAGCACGAGATCGATGACGAGCGGCAGGAGCAGGAGCGTGGCCAGCTCCGGCCGCACGTCCAGGCGGAACGACGCCCCCGCGAGCGCCGCCGCCAGGAGGATGGAGGCGCCCGCCGGGCCGTGCCCCTCCCGCCTCACGTGGGAGAGCATGAGCAGGCACAGACCGCACACGAGGACGGCCTTGAGGACGATAAGCCCGGCCGGGCCGAGAGCGTCGTATCCGGCGTCCATGAGGACCTGCGACAGCCACTCGTGGTCCACCCACGGAGCGTTCTCGGCCGTGAAGGAGAACGGATCGGTCCGCGGAACGGCGCGCTGCGACAGGATGAGGCTGCCGGTCTTGAGGTGCCACCAGAAATCGTAGTTGCGGATCGGGGTGAGCGACACGGCGAGGGCGAGGAGCAGAAGCAGACCGACGACCAGCACGCGATCGCCGCGGGACTCTCCGGTCTGGCCGGTCGCCGGGTCGATCACCACGCCCTCTGCCGGGCGGCGACCCCGTAGGCGGTCACGACCAGGACGCCCAGTGCGCCCAGGACGAGTCCCGCGACGACATCCGCGGGCCGGTACTCCATCTCGACGGTGTGCTCGCCGGCGGGCAGCGCAACCGCGCGGAACAGACCGTCGGCCCGGAGGATCGGAACGGGCCGGGTGTCGAGCGTCGCCCGCCAGCCCGGCGCGTACGCATCGGCCAGGACCGCGTATCCGGGCCCGGGGGTGCTTACGCGCATCGTGATCCGCTCCGGTGTCTCCTGCGTGATGACCGCTTCGCCGCCGCCCGCCCCGGTCCCGCCGCCTCCGTCGCCATCGGCCAAGGCACCTCCCGCCGCTTCATCGAGCAGCACGGTGCTTTCCGGATCATACCCGGGGTCGGAAAGGGCCGCCGCGAGATCGGCGTCCCGGTGGAGCGGCCGGGCCCGCGCCACGAAGCGCAGCCGCGGCACGACGGCGCGCACCTGGTAGAGCCGCGCCGGCGGGCGGCTGAGTCCGTCGAGGACGGGTCCCGCCAGAAGCCCCGGATCGTCGAGCGGTTCGTACGAGAGGAGATAGCCGACGCGGCAGGCGGCGAGGGCCCGGACGCGCTTCTCGAGCGGCAGCGTCTCCAGAGAACGTCCGAGGTCGGCGCTTTCCTTCAGGTCCATCCTGTCGGTTGCGGCATCGAGCGCCGTCGGCACGGAGTCCGCGTGCCCGCTCATCAGGGCGTACACGAAGCGATCGTACCTGTACCCCCACACCAGCTCGTCGGTCGAGCCCCGCACGCTCAGATCGGCGGGACGCCGGGCGTGGTGCAGGCGAGGGTCCCCCGCCCCGTGACCGACGAATTCCCGGAGCGGCGAGGGAGCGGTCAGCCAGCCCGCCGCGGCCATGGAACGGGCCGGGGAGGACGCGACTGCCAGGGACACCGACCCCAGCACGACGACCGCGAGCGCCGCGACGCGCGCCCGCGTCTCCGATGGACGCCGCAGGAGGTAGACCGCCAGGACGAGGAGCAGCGCCGATTCGCCGAACGCCCACAGGGTCGAGCGCAGGAGGGCCCCGCGCAGCGTCGCCCCCCCGTCCGCGACGAGGAAGGAGGCCGGGACGCCGGCGAGCCAGACCAGGAGACCGTCGGCGAACCGGGCGGTCGCGGTGCAGGCGCAGAACGCGAAGGCCGCCGCGGAGACCGCCGCGATCCCGAACGCCGCCCTCCGGGACGGCGGCGACGCGACCAGCCGCTCGATCCCGTACCCGGCGAGGAGAGCCGCCGCGAACAGGAACACCAGGACGTAGCGCTCCGGGTACCGGACCTGCCGCAACGGGTCGACGGCGCCGAACAGGATCCGGTACGGCGCGCTGTTCTGCCCGAGCGCCAGGAGGAGCGCCAGCGCGGCGATCACACCCAGGGCGCGCCGGCGCGCCAGCTCCGGGCCGCGGTGCCACGCGCCGATGCCGGCGAGAACACAGGGGAGAGTCCCGAGGTAGATCGACAGGAGGAAGGGGTATCTCCCCTCGAACAGGAAGCCGCCCCACCACGAGACCGGCGACATCCGGGTCGGGTCGCCGAACAGCCCGGGGAGCGCGATCTCGGGCAGGCGTTGCGGCAGCAAGGACCACTTCAGTCCCTCGGCGACACCGAAGCCCACACCCCGCTCGGACAACGGCAGGAGTGCTTTCGCCGGGACGATCTCGACCGCGGCCACGAGGGTCGCGGCCGCCAGGACCATTCCGAAGGCCAGGCAGGCAGGGAGGTTCAGCCGCCGTCCCGGGGAGGGCGCGGGCTCGGTCGCCGCGAGGGCGCTCCCCAGAAGGACCAGGGCCAGGAGGCAGGCCGGCTCGGCGGCGATCAGGACGACCGCGGCGCACAGCGCGGCCGGCGCCAGGATGAAACGCCGGCCCGGGACGGTTCCCCGCAGGAGAGCCCACAGCGCGATCGGCACCCAGGCGGCCGCCGACAGAACGTTCTGCATGCTCGCGAGCGACGCCGCCGGCCCGGAAAGCGACAGGACTGCGGCGACCAGCAGGGACGCTTCGCGCCCCAGACGCAACGACCGGCCCAGCAGGTAGCCCCCCGCCGCGAGAAGCGCGAACTGCAGGACGATCGAGGCGACGAACGCGGCGTCGAACGGCAGGACGAAGAACAGGAGCGAGATCGGATGGAGCACGAGCGCGTCCGGGTTGGCGAGAAGCGGCGTGCCGCCGCCGTGGAAAGGATCCCAGAGCGGCAGGTCGCCGGCACGGAGCCGCTCGGTCACGAAGGCGCGGACGGGGTAGTGGTTCTGGGAAACGTCGCGCAGGTAGAAGAGGCGTCCCTGCAGCATCCCCCGGAAGGCGAGCAGGAGGAGGAGCCCCAGGAGGAGCGCGGGGAGCGCTTTCCGGAACGTCCCGGGGCGCGCATCGCTTGAGGAGTGCATGGCCGGCACGCGCCTCCAGACGGATGGTCGTGGAAGAAGGCGGAGCGCTACCCGACGCTCGCCCGGGGCTCCTTGCGATCCGCCAGCCGGTATTTCTTGGCGAAGTACCGGAACGAGCGGAAGCTCATGCCGAGGATCTCGGCGGCCCTCGTCTGGATCCCCTGCGCCCGGCGCAGCGCCTCCTCCATGTAGTGCTCGCGCAGCCGCTCGAGCTGGCGCTCCAGGTCAATCCCACCGTCCGACAGGACGATGGGGAACTCCTGCAGCGGACGGCCGCCGCTGCGGACCTCGCGCGACAGGCTGTCGACGGTGATGGCGTCGGTGGATTCGAGCGCCACGGCCCGCTCGATGACGTTTTCCAGCTCGCGCACGTTGCCGGGCCAGTCGTGCTCCGACAGACTGGCCATCGCCTCCTCGCTGATGCGGGTGATCTTCTTGCCCATGATGCGCCCGTACTTGACGAGGAAATGCAGCGCCAGCTTCGGGATGTCCTCGGGCTTCTCGCGCAGGGCCGGCATGCGGAGCTGGATGACATTGATGCGGTAGTACAGGTCCTCGCGGAAGCGCTTCTGCCGGACCAGCTGCTCGAGGTCCTGGTTGGTCGCCGCCAGGACGCGCACGTT
>JBGPED010000225.1:0-5339 GCA_041482595.1 Acidobacteriota bacterium | reverse complement strand
TGGTGATGATGTTCGGGTGCTCGAACCGTCCTTCGATCAGACCCACTCCAGCGCCCCCTTCTTCCAGGCGTAGGCGAAGCCGCCGACCAGGATACCGAGGAACACGAGCATCTCCAAGAAGCCGAAGGCGCCCAGGGCCCGGTACTTCACCGCCCACGGGAACAGGAAGATCGTCTCCACGTCGAACACGACGAACAGGACGGCGATGATGTAGAAGCGCACGGGATACCGGGCGCGCGCCTCGCCGCTCGAAGGCACGCCGCACTCGTACGCCTCGACCTTCGTCTTGCTGTAGACGCTCGGCCGCAGGAGGCGCGCGATGACCAGCGTCGCCACGGGGAACACCGTGGCGACCGCGAGAAAGATCAGGATGGGAGCGTACTCGACCACGCCGCGGTCCCCCGGACACACACGGCGCCCGCGAGCGTGGTCGCGGGCGCGACGGACCGCGTAAGGTAGCACCGGCGGCCGGAAGGTGTCAACGGCGCGGCCGGTGCGGCTCCGCGCGCTTCCCGCCCCGCGCCGGCCTGGGGCGAATCGGCGCGCTCCATCTCGAACGGTGCGACCGGAGCGCCCGGCTGACGCGCGACAGCTCCTGCTCGAGCTTCAGGACCAGTCCCGCGGCGGTGCCGATCGATCCCTGGCTGCAGGCCTCCTCGATGCGCCGGCACAGATCTCCCAGCGGGCGCGCGCCGAGGTTCAGCGAAGACCCCTTCAGCGCGTGCGCCGCATCGGTCAGAGCGGGGGCATCGGCCCGGCCGAGCGCGCGCTCGATTTCGGAAAAGCGCCGTTTCGAATCCTTGAGATACAGGTCGATGAGCTCGCCCACGATGTCGGGGGCGTCGCCGTCCTGCAGCTCGCGAAAGCCGGCAAGCGTCTCCAGATCGATCGGTTCCGCGCCCGTGGCCTTTCCCGGAGCGGCGTCGACGGCGGGTCCCTGCTCGTGCCGGATCCAGCGACCCAGGGCGGCTGCGAGATTCTCCGACCGGACCGGCTTCGAGACGTAGTCGTCCATCCCCGCCGCCAGACACCGCTCCTTGTCGCCCTGCATGGCATTCGCCGTCATGGCGATGATCGGCGTGCGCCGGCCGCTCCCCTCGCGCTTGCGGATGGCGGCGGTTGCCTCATAGCCGTCCATGTCCGGCATCTGACAATCCATGAAGACCATCGCGTAGGGGATCCGCTCGAGCGCTTCGACCGCCTCCCTGCCGTCCGCCACCACATCGGCCCTGTACCCCAACTTCTCGAGCATGCGAACCGCCACCATCTGGTTGACGACGTTGTCTTCCGCGACGAGCAGGCGGGGGCGGATCCGGCTGCTCCGCTCCTTGAGGTGATGGCCGGTCACCAGAGGCGCATCGGCGGGCGCCCCACCGGCCCCGGCGACCAGCCCGAGCACCGTCACGATGCAGTCGTACAGGCTCGACTGGCGTACCGGCTTCGTCAGAAAGCCGGAGATCCCGGCCCGCCGCGCCGCCGCGGCCTGGCCGCGCTGGCCAACCGAGGTCAGCATCACAAGAGGGGGCCTTGCGCCCAGAGGGTCTGTCTTGATGGCGCCGGCCACCTGGAGCCCGTCCATGCCCGGCATCTGCATGTCGAGCACGACCAGTTCGTACGGGTCCTTTTCAAGCCTGGCCTGACGCAGCCGTTCGAGGCCGGCCGGACCATCGGGAGCAGTGTCGACGCGCATGCCCCACGCCCCGATCTGGTGCTCAAGGAGCGTGCGGTTCGTGGCGTTGTCGTCCACGCACAGGACCCTGAGTCCCCGCAGCTCCGGCACGCGCACGGACTCGATCGCCGCCTGGGGCCGCTTCTTCAGGCGCGCGGTGAACCAGAATGTGCTGCCTTGGCCGGGCGCGCTCACGACACCGATGTCGCCTCCCATCATCCGCACCAGCTGTCTGCAGATCGCCAGCCCCAGCCCGGTCCCTCCGTACTTCCGGGTGGTCGATCCGTCGGCCTGTGAGAAGGACTGGAAGAGGCGTCCCTGTGCATCCTTTGCGATGCCGATCCCGGTGTCCGAGACCTCGAAGCGGCCGACGACCTCGTCCGCCGTCTCGCTCTCGACGCGGCACCGGATCACCACCTCGCCCCGCTCGGTGAACTTGACGGCGTTCCCCACCAGGTTCGTGAGGATCTGGCGCAGCCGGCCCGGATCGCCGCCGACGGCCTGCGGCGTGTCCGAGTGGATGAGGCAGCAGATCTCGAGCCCCTTGCTCTGGATCGAGGCCGCCACCAGCTCGGCCACTTCCTCGACTAGCGTCCGCAGATCGAAATCGACGATCTCGAGCTCGAGCTTGCCGGCCTCGATCTTCGAGAAATCGAGGATGTCATTGATGATGGTGAGCAGCGCATCGGCCGACGAGCGCACCAGGTTTGCGTACTCGCGCTGCTCACGGCTCAAATCGGTGTCGAGCAGGAGGCCGGTCATGCCGATCACGCCGTTCATCGGCGTCCGGATCTCGTGGCTCATGTTGGCCAGGAACTGGGACTTGACGCGCGCCGCCTCCTCCGCGGTGTCGCGGGCCCGGAGCAGCTCCTCCTCGGCGCGCTTGCGCTCGGTGATGTCCCGCAAGTGGCCTGTGAAGCAGGGGGACCCTATCGTGGGCAGCCGCGTGAGCGCCATCTCGACCGGGAACTCAGTCCCGTCGGCGCGCAGGGCCGTGATCTCCACGCGCTGGCCGAGCAGCCGGGCCTCCCCGCCCCCCGCGACGCGCGCCAGGCCGGCGCGGTGCTGCTCGCGGAGTTGCGCGGGGACGATCAGCTCCGCCATCTCCCGCCCGACCGCTTCGTCGCGGCGGAAACCGAAGGTCCGCTCGGCCGCCGGATTGAAATCGATGATGCGGCCCGCCTGGTCGATGGTGATGATGCCATCGAGAGCCGACTCGATGATCGCCCGGGTGCGTGCCTGGCTTTGCGACAGCTCCGCCGTCCTTTCTTCGACCCGTTTCTCCAGCGAGCGCGAGTGGTTGCGGAGCTCCTCCTGGTCGCGCGCCAGCTGCGCCGCCATCCCGTCGAACGCCGCCGCCAGTGTGCCGATCTCGTCCTTCGAGCGGACGCCGCTCCGGACCTCCAGGCGCCCGCGCGCGACCTCCTGGGCCATCATGGCCAGCCGCTCAACCGGAAAGGCGATCGAACGCGCCAGCCACGCCGCTCCCGCAGCGCCCAGGATCAGGACTGCGCCGCCCAGAATCAGGATCCGAAGGATGTGGGCCCTCTTCTCCGCATCGATGATCGACATCGGGACGTCGATCCGGAAGGAGCCCCAGGCCTCACCGCTGACCCGCACGGGGCCCGTGACCTCGAGGATCGTCGACCCCGAAGGCCCCGGCCGCTCGATCCGGACGATCGTCTCGGGGGGCGGGACGAGATCCGCCAGAACCTGGCCCTCCTTATCAGGATCACTGTGCGCCAGCACCCGGCCGTGCCGGTCGGCAATCAGTGCCGTGTCGACGGCCGGATCCTCGTGCGCCAGCGTAATCACCAGCCGGCTCAGGGCCTCGCTGTCCCCCGCCGCCAGCAGATCGGAGGCCTCCAGGCCGACGGTCTTGACGGTGGCCACCGAGCGCTCGTTCAGCTCGTTGTGCAGGAGAGCGGTGGTGGAACGGATCGTGACAATGGCGGGGACGGCGATCGCGACGACCAGGACCCCGACCACCACGGCACAGGTCCGCGGGAACAGGCGCCGCCTGGAACCTTCCCTCAAGGCTTCTCCACGAGGGTCAGCGGGTACCCCGAATCACCGGGACGCTTGCCGTTGATCAGCAGGACCCGGACCCCGGTGGGAACGTCGCCGGCCGGCACCGCGGCGATCGCTCCCGGGGATTCCTTCACACCCGCCACTGAGGCTTCGCTCGCCCGGACGGTCAGCGGGATGGCCGAAATCTCGCCGGCGAAAAGCCTCCGCGCCCAGAGCCTGCGCAGGTCGGAGTCCGTCAGCCGGTAGATCGTGCGCAGCAGGACCTGCCTCTCGACGGACCCGGTCGCGGGCAGCAGGATCACGATCCGCCGGCCGTCACTCCAGAACTGACGCTGCAGGGTCAGGATCGCCCGGAGGTCCTGCAGGCTCGGGTCGGGGGTGTGGTTGTCGGGATGGACGATAATCGCGACTTCCGCGGGCGCGTCCCGCGATCCCGCGGCCGCCGTCAGCCCGCCGGGGGTCCCTGAGACGAGGAGGCAGCCGAGAAGCACGCACGCCCCCGCGCGCTCCATCAGTAGCCCCAGGCGAGTTGAAAGGCGACGGAGGAGACCGACCGATGCGTCACCAGACCGCTCGTGGCATCGCGCTCCTCGGCGCGTCCGAAGCCGGCTTCGAGCTTCACTGCGGCGGAGTCGCCGAGGTCGTAGCGCAGGCCGAACACCTGCTCCCACCGGTCGAGTTCGCCGGGCGCGTAGAAGGGATCCCCCTGCTCCATAAGGCGGAGGTCGAGCCGGCCGTAGGGGCTGAAGGCGCCCTTGTGCCACACCAGGTGCACGTAGGCCGATCGATGCTCGAAGGACTGTCCCGACGTCCGATCATCGTGGTCGATGATCGCCGCTTCGGCCAGGACCTCGACCCGGGGACCCCGAAACTCCAGATAGGATTCGGAAATCCGTTCCCCGATGCTCCGGGCGCGGGACGGGTCGACGGGATCGGAAGGGATGGTGTCGTTGTACAGGTCCACTCCGAAGGAGAGCCCCGGGAAGCGGGCGGGAGCGAAGCCGGCGCCCGCCTGGACGGCTTTCGCCTCATTGCGATCGCCGGCGTTGGTGATGTCCTCGCGGTCGACACCCCGGCCGTTCGAGAGTACCGCCTCATATTCGACGCCGCCCGCCCCGGTCTGCGCCCGTCCGCCGATCTCCAGCCCCACCTGGTAGATCGGCAGCAGCCCTCCTTCGTCCTCGAAACGCGCCAGGAAGGGCTTCGTCACCGATGGCCAGAAGAGGTGCCCGTGATGGTAGCGCCGGCCCCAGCGGCTCAGAGGCGAACGCTCACGTCCGAGCTTGAAATAAAGATGATCGTTCAGCGTGTAGGAGCCCCAGAGCCTCTCGAGGTCGAGACGTGCTTCGGTGTTGGTCGTCGATTCGAATTCCGCGACCGCCTCGGCGAGCACGCGCACACGCTCTTCGATCTGGGCCGAGGCGAAAAAGTCGATCGACCCGACCGCGAAGGAACTGTGCACGCCGCCGGCCGGTGGTCGGCTCTCGTAGGAGAAGCCGGCGTCGCCGAACAGCCGGAAGGTGGTGTGGATTTCGGGGTCGTCCGCCCCGACCCCCGCCAGCGCCGGCCCGGCCGACAGAAGCATCACAACGACCAGGAAGACACCGCGATGGAAGGTGACGCGTGCGGATCCGCGGGC
>JBGPED010000224.1:0-5386 GCA_041482595.1 Acidobacteriota bacterium | reverse complement strand
CTCCTCGGCGATCATGCAGCCGTCGAGAACACCCAGGCCCGGACCGCCGTAGGCCTCGGGGACGTGCGTGTTCATCAGACCGAGCTCCCACGCCTTCTTGCAGATCTCGCGCGGGAACTCGCCGGTCTGGTCGTGGTGCGCCGCCTTCGGGGCGACCTCCTTCTCGGCGAACTCGTGCGCCAGGGCGCGGAGCTGCTGCTGCTCTTCCGTCAGCGCGAAATCGACCATGGGACCTCCGTGGCGGAGCCGGGCGTCAGTGCTTCTGTTTCCCCATCTGCGCGAAGAACTCCTGGGCGCGCTGGCGGACCTCGTCCTCGGTCAGCTCTTCCTTGGGCGTGGCGATGCCCCAGGAGTGGCCGAACGGATCCTCGACCTTGCCGTAGCGGTCGCCCCAGAACACGTCCGTCACCGGCATGCGCACCTGCGCCCCCGCGTCCACGGCGCGCTTGAACGCGGCGTCGACGTTCGCGACGTACAGGTGCAGGGAGCACGGCGATCCGCCGATCGACTGGGGCGAGCGCGCGCCCATCTCGGGGGATTCATCCGAGACGAAGAAGACGGAATCACCGATCCGGAGCTCGGCGTGCATGATGCTCCTGCCGTCCGGGCCCTTCATGCGGACCATCTCCTCGGCGCCGAACGCCTTCTTGTAGAAATCGATCGCCTTGTCGGCCCCTTGCACGATGAGGCCCGGAGTGATGGTGTGGAACTGCTTCGGAATTCCCTTCGCCGGCTTCGCCATGGTCCGACCTCCTATGGATGGTAACCCGTCATTCTACTACCGGAGCGGTCCACTTCTTCCTCAGGCCAGCAAGCGTCGCGGCCGGCACGTTGTTTGTCTCGGGACAGATTTGCTTATCGGCAGTTCCGCATCTGGAGAGCCGCAAGGTCCCCCGACGGCGATGACCTCAGGCTCGGGGCGGCGGGCCGCGCCATGCGGGCACATGTGGCATCTGCTGTCCCGCGCGAGCGAGCATGAGCCGCGACGCGGCGCGACCCGCCGCCCCCGTGACATCGGTCTCCGTTGTAGGGGTCCCCGCGATTGACAGTCCACGCCGCGACCCGCTACGCTTCGCCCATTCGGGGAAAGGGAGGGAATTCATGCAGCTCTACAGGAATTACATCGACGGAGAGTGGGTGGAGGCGGCGTCCGGGAAGACCCTGGACGTCATCAACCCGGCCACGCGCGACGTCATCGCCCGGGTCCCCGACTCGGGCTCCGCGGACGTGGACCGGGCGGTGAGCGCGGCGCGGCGCGCGTTCGACGTCGACGGCTGGCCGCAGACGTCGGCCCGGGAGCGCGGCCGCATCCTGTTCCGCCTGGCCGAGTACGTCCATCGTAACGAGAAGCGGCTCGCGGAGGTCGAGACCACCAACAACGGCAAGCCGCTCGCCGAGGCCATGGGCGACGTGTCGGACGCGGGCTTCTGCTTCGAGTACTACGGCGGCCTGGCCACCAAGATCCGCGGCGACGTCCTGACCGTCCCGGACAACGCCATGGCGCTCGCCCTGAAGGAGCCGCTGGGTGTCGCGGGCATGATCGTCCCGTGGAACTACCCGCTGATGATGGCGGTGCAGAAGATGGCGGCGGCACTGGCGGCCGGCTGCACCTCTGTCCTGAAGCCGGCCAGCCTGACACCGGCGTCGGTGATGGAGCTCGCGAAGGGCTTCGAGGAATGCGGCGTGCCGCGCGGCGTCATCAACGTCGTCAACGGCGGCGGGCGCACGGTCGGCATGCCGATGGTCATCCATCCCGGCGTCGACAAGATCGCCTTCACCGGAAGCAGCGAGGTCGGCAAGCTGATCATGCGCGAGGCCGCCGCGACCGTGAAGCGCGTGTCGCTGGAGCTCGGCGGCAAGTCGCCCAACATCTTCTTCGCCGACGCCGATTTCGAGCAGGCGGTCGAGGGGGCGCTGTTCGGCGTCTTCATCAACCAGGGGGAGGTCTGCTCCGCGGGCAGCCGCGTCCTGGTCCAGAGGCCGATCTACAAGAGGCTGCTTGACGCCATGGTGGAGAAGGCGAAGAAGATCAAGATCGGCCCCGGCCTCCTGCCGGATACCAAGATGGGCCCGCTGGTCAGCCAGGACCAGTACGACAAGGTCCTGTCGTACGTCGAGATCGGCAGGAAGGAGGCGAAGCTCGCCCTGGGCGGCGGTCGCCCGAAGGGACTGCCGAAGGAGGCCGAGCGCGGCTTCTTCGTCGAGCCGACGATCTTCTACGACGTGGACAATTCCGCGACGATCGCCCGCGAGGAGATCTTCGGTCCGGTCATGGCGGTCATCCCCTTCGACAAGGAGGAGGACGCCATCCGGATCGCCAACGACACGCCGTACGGCCTGGCCGCCGCCGTGTGGACGCGCGACATCTTCAAGGCGATCCGGACGGTCAAGAGCCTGCGCGCCGGCATCGTCTGGGTCAATCACATGCAGCCGGCCCCCGTGGAGGCACCGTGGGGCGGCTACAAGCAGTCCGGGTTCGGGCGCGAGCTCGGCCCGCACGGCCTCGACGAATACATGGAAGTGAAGCACGTCTACATCAATCTCGACGAGCGGCCGATCGGGTGGTACAAGTAGCCGGGCATGCGCGAACCCCGCCTCGCTCCGTTGCTCCCCCGCAGGCATTTCTTCCGACACCTGGCGCGGAGCGCCGGTATGGCAGGGGGGGTCGTCTTTGGATCCCTCGGGCTGGGCGTGCTCGGATATCATCGCTTCGGCGGCCTCGCCTGGCTCGATTCCCTCGTCAACGCCTCGATGATTCTGGCCGGAATGGGTCCCGTCGATCCGATCACGTCGGTGGCGGGCAAACTGTTCGCGTCGTTCTACGCGCTGTTCAGCGGCGTGACATTCCTGACCGTCGCAGCCGTCCTGCTCGCTCCGGTGGTCCACCGCTTCCTGCACCGATTCCACCTGGAGCTGGCGGACGAGCCGCCCGAGAAAAAAAATTGAACCGGCCGCAAGTGAGCCGGGCGCGGGTCGTGCGCGCCGACTGCCGCTGACGAGCATGCAATCCAGGCTGCTCGACCTGCGGGACTGCCATGACGGCGCCTTCGCGTCGATCCACCGCGAGATGCTCGACCTCGACCTGTCGCAGCAGCCGCGCTGGTTTCGCCCCCTTCTGAAGAAGAGCCGCGCCCTGCAACGCTTCACCGGCTACGACCACTGGTCGCGCGCCTGGGAGTACCCCTGGGCGATTTTGGCCGCCGACCTGGGGGCGCGGCCGCTCGCGACGGTCGACGTCGGCGGCGGGGGCAGCCCCTTCGCCCTCTACCTCGCGGCCCGCGGTCACGAGAGCCACGTGGCCGACCCCTCGCTCGATCGGGGGACGAGCTTCGTCTTCGATAAGCAGAAGGGCCTCTACAGGAACGCCCGCTCGCTGGCCAAGCGGATGATCTTCCGCGCGGCCGGCATTCACTCGCTCTGGGGGCTTCCCAAGAATGACGGCGGGCTCCGCGTCCGCTACCAGGCCTGCCCGGCAGATCGGCTCGATTTCCCCGACCGGCGCTTCGACAGGGTGTTCTGCCTGAGCGTGATGGAGCACATTCCCCGGGCCGCCTGGAAGGGATGCGTGCGGGAGTTCGAGAGGGTCCTGAGGCCCGGTGGTCGCCTGGTGATCACCCTCGACATGACGCCCGAGGAGGCCGACGGGCGGGTCTACCGTGAGCTCCTGGCGCACTGCACGCTCGCGCTTCTCGGCGACCCGGGCTACGACGTGCCGATCGGGCCGGAGAGCAAGGCGGCGCGCCACCCGGGACACGGCTACGAGACGCTCGGCCTGGTCTGGGAGAAGCGCGGGAGCGCCGCGGAGGCAGACGCCGGCCGATGATGACGATCGTCCTTCTCACGCTGTCCAACATCTTCATGACCTTCGCCTGGTACGGGCACCTCAAGTACAAGTCCTCGCCGCTGTGGAAGGCGGTCTTCTTCAGCTGGCTCATCGCCTCGTTCGAGTACTGTCTCCAAGTTCCTGCGAACCGCTTCGGCAGCTCCCGGTTCACGACGGCCCAGCTCAAGACGATCCAGGAGGTCATCACGCTCGTCGTGTTCTGCGTCTTCTCGGTCCTGTATCTTCGGGAAGATTTGAAGTGGAACTACCTCGTCGGATTCGGCCTGATGATCCTGGCCGTCTTCTTCATCTTCAAGAAGTGGTGAGCTTCCGCGAGGCCCTGCGCTTCTGGGTGAAGCTCGGGTTCATCAACTTCGGCGGGCCGGCCGGCCAGATCGCCATCATGCACCGGGAGATCGTCGAGCGGAGGCGCTGGATCCCGGAGGAGCAGTTCCTGCGCGCCCTCAATTTCTGCATGATCCTTCCCGGGCCGGAGGCACAGCAGCTCGCGGTCTATATCGGCTGGCTCCTGCACGGCACGGCCGGCGGCGTCGCCGCCGGGGTGCTTTTTGTCGTACCGTCGATTTTCGTTCTGCTCGTCCTGAGCTGGCTGGTGGCGGCGCACGCCCAGGTTCCGGCGGTGGCGGGGTTGCTCTACGGCGTGCAGCCGGTCGTGATCGCCATCGTGGCCGAGGCGGTGCTGCGGATCGGCCGGAGGACCTTGCGCCATCCGGCGTTGTATCTCTTCGCGGTCGCGGCTTTCATCGCGATCGACTTCTTCTCCGTGCCGTTCCCGCTCATCGTGGCGGCGGCCGCCGCCGGAGGCATCCTCCTCGAGCGCGCGCTTCCGGAGGTTTTCCACCCGCGCGGTGCCGTCGCGGGTGCTCCGGGACCGCCTTCAGCCGGCGCGAATCCCGCGGGGGCGGGAGCCCGGCCGGCCCCACCGGGGCCGTTCTACCCGCCGGTCGGGCGCGCAGTGCGGATCGTCGCCCTGTTCGCCGCACTGTGGGCGCTGCCCGTCGGCGCTCTCCGGCTCTGGCGGGGAAGCGGAGACGTCCTCGTCAAGGAGGCGCTGTTTTTCACCAGGGCCGCCTTCGTCACCTTCGGCGGCGCGTACGCTGTCCTCAGCTACATCGCGCACGTGGCGGTGAACGTATACGGCTGGCTGACCGCCGGTCAGATGATCCAGGGTCTGGCCCTCGCCGAATCGACCCCCGGCCCGCTCATCATGGTCACCCAGTACGTCGGCTTCATCGGCGCCTGGAACCAGGCGCACGGCCTCAGCCCGCTCGGCAACGGCGTGCTCGGCGCGCTGATCACGACCTACGTCACGTTCCTCTTCTGCTTCATGTTCATCTTTGTCGGGGCGCCGTACGTCGAGGCGCTCGCCGGGAACCGCCGGATCCAGGCCGCCCTCGTGGGCGTGACGTCGGCCGTCGTCGGCGTCATCCTGAACCTCGCGGCCTTCTTCGGCGCGCGGGTGCTCCTGCCGGAGGCCCATGGACTCGATCTCTTCGCCCTCGTCCTGGCGCTCGTGTTCTTCGCGGTTCTGCTGCGCCTGCG
>JBGPED010000223.1:0-5430 GCA_041482595.1 Acidobacteriota bacterium | reverse complement strand
ATCGCCGGCGTGCGGCGGGCGCTCGATCCGCGCGCCCGGGCCGCTGTGACCCGGGAGGATGCCCCGTGAGTCTTCTGCCCACCTTCCGGCCCCGGATCCAGATGCTCTCCGAGGAGTTCATCGACCGGATCATCGACGAGGCGTTCGAGGTCCTGAGCGAGATCGGGCTGCAGTTCGAGCACCCGAAGGCGCTGGCCCTGCTCGGGGAGCACGGTCAGCGCATCGACGCGCCGAACGAGCGTGCCTACCTGAGCCGCGACTTCATCGAGAAGGCGATCAAGACGGCGCCGAAGAGCTTCAAGATTTGGAACATCACCGGGGACGCGTCGATCGAGGTCGGTGGTGACAACGTCACCTACGACCCCGGCTCGGCGGCCATCAAGATGCTGGAGGCGGACGGCACGACACACGCCTCCACCTCGTCCGACTTCGTGCGGCTGGCGCGCCTGGTGCACCAGCTCGGCAACATCCGCGCCGCCTCGACGTCCCTGGTCCCGCAGGACGTGCCGAACGAGGTGTCCGACTTCTTCCGGCTCTACCTGCTGGTGCAGAACTGCAACAAGCCCCTGATCACCGGCCTGTTCCGCGAAGAGTCGTTCCCGGCCATGCTCGAGATCATGACGATCGTGCGCGGCTCCGAGAAGGAGGCGACGGAGAAGCCGATGGCGATCTTCGACGCCTGCCCGTCGTCCCCGCTGCGCTGGAGCGTCCTGACCTCCGAGAGCATCATGCAGTGCGCCCGTCACAACCTGCCGTCGGAGATCATCTCCGTGCCGCTGACCGGCGCGACCGGCCCGGTCACCCTGTCCGGGACGCTGGTCGTGCACACGGCCGAGAACCTCGCCGGCATCGCGCTGGCGCAGGCGGTGCGCCCGGGGGCGCCGGTGGTGTACGGCGGGGCGCCGTGCCTCATGGACATGCGCGCCGGGCAGACGCCGTTCGGATGTCTCGAGACCTACATGATCGACTGCGCCTACGCGCAGATCGGCAAGCGGTTCGGGTTCCCGGTCCACTCCTACATGGGCCTGTCCGACTCGAAGCGGGTAGACGCGCAGGCGGGCTATGAGACCGGCACGGGCGTCATCCTGGCCGCCCTCGCCGGCGTGAACATCGTCTCGGGCGTCGGCATCCTCGACTTCATTACCTGCCAGAGCCTGGAGAAACTCGTGATCGACAACGAGCTGTGCGGCATGGCCTACCGCCTCATCGACGGGATCAGGCATCGTCACGAGAAGATGGCGCTCGATTTCCTCCCGGAGGCGGTGAAGCAGGGCCACTTCCTTGGACACCCGACGACGCTGAAGCTGTTCCGCGAGGAGTGCTACATGCCCGGCAAGGTCGTCGATCGCGCCTCGGCCCCGCCGGGGGGCGGCGGCCCGACGGACTACGAGCGTGCCCGGGCGGTGGTCAAGGACCTGCTCGCGAAAGAGCCGTTCCGCCTGTCGGACGACACGGTGCGCGCGCTCGACACGCTGGTCCTGCGGGAGGCGCGCGAGTTCGGCATGGAGGCGCTGCCGACCGTCGCCGGCTGAAGAATCCGAGGCCGCCGCGACCGGCCATTACGCGACACGACGTCGTTCCCGGACTCTCTGTCATGTCCCAGATCCACGTGTCCGATCCTCTGCCCGTGGAGGTCTCCCGCCCGATGGTCCTGCTGCGCCTCGGCTACCGCCGACCCGCGCAGGTGCCCGAGCGGACCGCGCGCCTCATCGACGAGATCATGGACGCGGGGCGCGCGCTCCTCAGGCCGCGGGCCATCTACGGCATCTTCGACGCACAGACCGCTGAACCGGACGTCAGCCTCGTCGGCGGCACCCTGCGGGCCGCCAGCCGCTCGCTGCACGAGCGCCTGCGCGGCTGCCGCAGGGCGGTCCTGTTCGCGGCCACCATCGGCGCCGACGTGGAGACCTGGTGCCACGGTCTCATGGAGGAGGGGCAGATGACCCGCGGCCTCCTGGCCGATGCCTTCGCCAGCAGCGCCGCCATAGCACTCGGCCTCAAGGTGGAAACAGTCGCGGCCCGCGCGCTGGCCGAGGAGGGGCTCACCGCCACCAAGCGCTACGCCCCCGGGTACGGGGACTGGTCGCTCGCCAGCCAGGCCCCGCTGCACGCGCTCCTCGACGCCTCCCGGATCGGCATCACCCTCACCGAGGACTACCTGATGCTCCCCGCCAAGTCCATCTCCGGTGTGATCGGCGGCCGCTGAGCCGCACAGTGTGCTGTTGCGGGCCCTCGTTCAGGAGCTGATCGCGGTCCCGGGCGCCTCGGCGCCCGTGCGCAGCGGCAGGACCGTCATCGCCAGCCCCTTCCACTGCAGGCGCCGCTGGACCTGGAAGGCAGTTTCGTTGTGCAGGATGCGTTGCCACCAGCTCTCCCGCTTCCAGATCAGCTTGCCGCCAAAGAACATGACCCGCGGATATTTCTTCGCCAGGCTGACGCAGACGCGGTAGATCCCCTCGACCGGGTCGGTCGTCACGGTGGTGGCGGAGGCGGCGTTCCAGCCGATCCGGCGCGCCAGCTCCACGTATTTTGCGAGCGACTCCTCCACCTGGCTGCGGAGCGCGCTGATCTCTTCCTTCCCCTTGAAATGCCCCGAGTCGATGACGGCGACCGACACGAAGATCACGTTCTTGAAGAAGCCCGGGAACATCCTCTGAACCGACAGGAGCAGGTGGATCCCGACGCCGCCGAAATCCCTCACAAGCAGCACGGCCGTCGGCTTGGTCGGATCAGGCTCGCCCCCAGGTCGGTCGGCGGGCGGGAGGTCGAGGAGATCGCGATCGAGAAGGCGGACCTGGACCTCGACGGAGCGGTAGTGCGCGCGGACCCAGATGCACCCCACGACCGAGAGGCACGTGATCACGAGGGTCTTCCAGGCCCCTTCACCGAATTTCTCGACGATCATGACGGACAGGATCGTCAGGCAGAGCACCAGACCGAGGACGTGGATCGAGATGTGGCGGACCCAGTTCTCGTGCTCGCGCCGCCCGGTGAACCAGAACCGGCACATCCCCATCTGCGTCAGCGAGAAGGTGGCGAACACGTTGACGGAGTACATCACGACGAGGACGTCGACGCTGCCGTGCGTCAGGAGCAGGAGGGCCATGGCCGACCAGCCCATCAGGAGAACGCCGTCCTTGGTCGTCAGCCGGTCCGACAGCGAGGCGAACCGGTGGGGGAGCCAGGAGTCGACGGCCATGTTCGACATGACGCGCGGGCCGTCGATGAAGCCGGTCTGGGCGGCGACGAACAGCAGGGCCGCCTCCGAGGCGATGGTCAGCTTGACAAAGACCCAGCCGAGGGGCAGGCCGGCGGGAGTCCATCCGGCCGCGAACCGCTCCGCGAGCACTCCGTTGAGCGTCTTGCCGATCTGCTCGGCCGGCGGCAGGCCGAAGAAGCTCTGCACGTCGAACAGCAGATAGCAGACCAGGATGCCGCCCGCGGTGAAGGCCAGCGAGGTCGCCATGTAGAGCATCGTCCGGCGGCCGGTCTGGACCTTCGGCTCGCGCATGATGCCGATCCCGTTCGATACCGCCTCGATTCCCGTGAAGGTGCCGCCGCCCAGCGAGAAGGCGCGGATGAAGATGGCCAGGAGCCCCCAGTACCCGAAGGTGCGCCAGCCCTCGCCCAGGCCGTCCGACACCTGCCCCACGACCTCCGGGACCCGTCCAAGGTGGCTGCCGATCCCCGCGACGATCAGGATCAGGTGCGTGACCACGAACACGAGAAAGACCGGCATCACCGCCTCGACCGATTCCTTCACGCCGCGCAGGTTCATGATCAGGAGCGCCGCCAGCACGGCGATCTCGCAGAGAATCTTGAGATCGAAGTTGACGCGCAGCGCCCGCGGCAGCAGATCGAAGATCGCATCCCCGCCGGCCGCGACCGAAACGGTGATCGTCAGCACGTAGTCGACCAGGAGCGCGCATCCCGAGATCACGCCGGCCCGCGGACCGAGCAGCTTGGTGGCCACCACGTAACCGCCCCCTCCGTGCGGGAACTGCTCGATGACGCGGCTGTAGGCGTAGGAGATCACGAACACCGTGATGACCGTCGCCAGCGCGAGGAAGATCGCCAGGTACCACTGGCCCTCCAGCTGTCCGGTCAAAGGGTTCCTCACCAGCAGGTTCTTGAACGCCTCCGCGGGACCGTAGGCGGAGGAGGACAGGCCGTCGGCCCCCAGGCCGATCCATGCCAGGAAGGCCATCAGGGAGATCTTGTGGAAGATGCGCGGGTCCTGGACGTCGCGCGGCGCCCCGAACAACCTGCGCCACAGCCGCGCGGCGCGCGACGGCTGGTCGAACGGATCGGTCGGAAATCCCGGTTCCTGGGCCATCCAGCCCTCCGCGGGGGGCGCGGTCCGCTGGCGCCTCCGTCACGAAGCCTGCGAGGTTAGCTGACGGGCTCGAGGGTGAAGGTCCCCGGCGCTTGCGCGCTTCGCCCCTCTATCCTGGGTCCCCCGCTCCTCCCGGGAGGGAAGATTCGGCTACGGGGCCGGTTTTGTACGCCTCCGGCGCCCTCCTGTCAAGGGCGGCACAGACGTAGCGAGGACGGGCAGGAGGCGGCCAAGAAGTGAAAAAGGGAGTGACCGCAGCCACTCCCTTCGGGAACGTCTTGATTGATTGGTGGCGGGGGCGAGATTTGAACTCGCGACCTTTGGGTTATGAGCCCAACGAGCTACCAGGCTGCTCCACCCCGCGTCAGAGAGCGTCATTATAGGCGGGCGTCTCCGGCGCTGTCAATCGAAGCGGGATTTGACCGCGCGGAACGCGACGCCGCCAGGAGGTCAGCGCGTAGGGGACGGCGTCGCGCCGGCCTCCGGCTCCTGGAACAGGAACAGGATCTCGCCGGGGCGGGTGAGGCCGAACTCCTCGCGGGCGATCCGCTCGATGCGATAGGGGTCGTGCCGGAGATCGCCAATGTCGGCCGCCAGCCGGTCGTTGGTCTGGTGGAGTGTCTTGACCTCCTGCTGCAGCCGCGCCAGGAGTACCCTCTGCCGATATCCCTGGATGAGACCCATGTCCCCGAACAGGGAGTTGAACAGGAGGGACAGGGCGATGAACCAGAACAGGACGAGGAGGGCTTTCCGGCGCAGGTCGACCGGCGGGGCCTGGGCCGCGGCATTCATCGGTGGCCGCCGCGCGCCAGGGCGGCGCGCCCGGGATAGCGCGCTCGGCTCCCGAGGTCTTCCTCGATGCGCAGGAGCTGGTTGTACTTGGCCACGCGCTCGCCGCGCGCCGGCGCCCCGGTCTTGATCTGACCGAGGTTCAGGGCCACCGCCAGGTCGGCGATGAAGGTGTCCTCGGTTTCGCCGGAGCGGTGCGACAGGACCGTGCTGTAGCCGGCGGAGCGGGCCGTGGCGATGGCGCGCAGCGTCTCGGTCAGCGTGCCGATCTGGTTCGGCTTGATCAGGACCGAGTTGGCCACCTT
>JBGPED010000222.1:0-5451 GCA_041482595.1 Acidobacteriota bacterium | reverse complement strand
GTCGTGACCTGGACGCGGCCCCTTCCTTCCAGGACGAGCCGCAGCCGGATGTCGGTCTCCTTCGTCATGCGCACCACGCTCGCCCGGCGGCGCCGCCCCGTCGCGCCGGCCGTCCTCCCCGCCCGTTTCATCGGCGCGTCCCCCCGACTTCCGCAAGCGCCGCGGCGACGGTGGCGAGACAGGCCGCCGCCTGCTCCCGCGTGCCGACGCCGATGCGCAAGGTCCCGCGCATGAGCTCGTGGTCGCCCCGGTCGCGCACCGCGACGGCACGGCGGCGCAGCGCCTCGCGCACCGCCGGGGCGGTCTCGCCGAAACGGGCGACCAGGAAGTTGGCGGCGCTCGGGTAGGTGGGAACGCCGAGCGCTGCGAGACCGTCCGCCAGCAACGAGCGCGCCCACCGCACCTCCTCGACGTAGCGGGTGACGTACGCCTCGTCCTCCAGGGCGGCCTGGAGTGCTATCAGGGCCACCGAGTTGACGGCGTACGGTGAGCGCATGCGCGCCACCCACGAAAGGGTCTCGTGGTCGCCGAGCAGGACCCCGGCGCGCAGGCCGGCGAGACCGTACGCCTTCGAGAAGGTGCGCGCCACGACCAGGTTCGGGAAGCGCCGCAGCGCCCCCATCGACGACCGGCCGGCGAACTCGGCGTAGGCCTCGTCGGCGAGGACGATCGTCGATGGAAGCGCCGTCGCGACCTCTTCGATCAGCCCGTCCGGTGCCGTGGTCCCCGTCGGGTTGTTCGGATCGCCGACGATCAAGAGCCGGCACCCCCGCCGGACCGTCTCGCTGCACACCGCCTCCTGCAACGCCGCCTCGGGGAACGACAGATCTTTCCGATAGTTGATCGTCAGCACGTTCGCGCCGGCCAGCGTGGCGTAGAAGCGGTACATCGGGTATCCCGGCTCGAGCAGCAGCACCGTCTCCCCCGGTCTCACGAAGCAGTCGCACAGGAGGCGGATCCCCTCGTCAACACCCGAGGTGAGCACGAGTTCGAGGCCGGCGGCAAGGCCGCACCACCGCACCACGGCGGCGCGCGCGGCGGTCTCGTCGGGATAGAGCGCGACATCGTCCGCGCCGAGCCGTCGCAGGGCCGCAAGGACCCGCGGCGACGGCCCGGCCAGGTTCTCGTTGAAGTCCAGGCGCAGCAGGCCACGCCGCGCGGCGGAGGGGACGGCGTACGGCTTCAGGCGCGCCACGTCGGGCGTCGGCCGCGGGCCCATGCCGCTCACGGGATCACCTTCTCGAGCGCGTAGGCGATCAGATCGGTCGCGCCGGCCTGCCGCAGCCGCAGGAGGACGCCCGGAAGCCCCTCGCGCGGCACCGCCGCCTTCACCGCGTACCCGGCACCGCCGTACAGCTCCTGGATGGTCGGCGACTTCATCGCCGGCAGGACGTCGACGACCGCGGCCAGCCGCTCGCGCCCCACGTTCATCTCCAGGAGGACGCGCCGCCGCGCCTCGAGCACCGACAGCATCAGGGTCCTGAGTGTCTCGATCCGCTCCGACTTCGATGGATCGGCGAGCGCCGCCTTCGAGGCCACGAAACGGGTGGACGACGCCAGGATTTCGTCCACGACGACCAGGTGGTTCTCGCGCAGCGTCTGGCCGGTCGCGACCAGGTCGAGGATCAGATCGGCGTCCTCGGGCGGGAACACCTCGGTCGCGCCGAACGTCCGGATGAACAGGTACGGCGTCCCGCGCCCGTCCATGTAGCGCCGCGCGATCCTCTCGTATTCCGACGCCACGATGACGGGGCGGCCGGCCTCCCCGGGCGGAGCCGATCTTCCCTCCGGTGCCGCGGCGACGAGCACGACCGGGTCGAGCCCCGTGTCGAGCACCTGCACGACGTCGGCGCCGCTCTCCACCACCCAGTCGTGGCCGGTGAAGCCGCAGTCGTGCGCGCCGATCTCGATCAGGCGAGGAATGTTCTGGGGCTTGAGGTACTTGGCGTCGATCCCCGGCTCGGAGACCCGCGGCCGGTACGAGCGTCCGTTGCTCTGCACCGCGACCCCGGCCGCGGCGAGGAGGCGGACGACCTCCTCGGTGATGCGCCCCTTCGGCAGGGCCAGTCTGATGGTCGGTGGCATCGTCGTGCATCCGGCGGGCGTGTAACCGCCCGCGCATCGAGCTGCGCCACCCGGTTCACCCCCGGTCGATGCGACCGACGATCAGACGACGACAGGGAGCGCGCGTTGAGGGATGTCGAAGCGTCCGGGCTGAGGAGGAGCTACCGTGAGTGGCGGCCGGCCATCCCCCTCGGTGCGCGGACGCACCGGTGGGCGTGATGGCCGTGATGGCGGGTGTTTCGAATTGCGGAACAAATCGTTACTTTGCACATTGCCCACGCAAAGTACGGCGAGGTGGACCGGTTGTCAACCCGAAATGTCCGTCAGGGCGCGATCTTGTTCCAGCGGCGTTCGTCGAGAAAGATGTCACGGGAAATTCAGGGCCGGGGGCCCGAGTCGCACCATAGAACCCGCCGATCACCGGAGGTGTTTCTCCATCCATCAATCCGATGGTCGGCCCTGTGCAGAGCCAGCGACGGAGTCCCGACGCGCGGCGCGGCGGGACATCAAGCGCACCGACAGGAGAATCGCCGCCAGGGCGAGGATTGAGAGCACGGCTCCGCAGATTCGGTCCCGGGTGCGTGTGAGCATCACCTGGACGTCGCTCACTCCCGCGGAGACGTGAACGAGCATCTGCCCGCTGGTCGGCGCCGACTCGGCCTCCACGGTTCTGCCGTTCACTCTCACCCGCCAGGCGGGGTAGTTCACCAGTCGCAATGCGATCGTCGCGGGCCGCGAGGCATCCACGCTGAGCCGCTTCCGCTCCGGGCCCCACTCCTGCACGTGAATGACGGCACCTGTTCGATCCGGACCTGTCTCATCCTTTTTGTCCTCGATCAATATCGCCGCTTCGGGCGCGTTGAGAGGGAGGTAGTAGTGGTTCGAGGTCCGAGGGCCGTACTCGTCGGTCCCCGTGTATCCGCCGCCGGGATCGGAGATCTCGCGGTGGTAGGTGCCGGCGATGCCCGGCGCCCAGAGCACCCCGCGGGTCAGCCCCCACCCGATGAGCGCCAGTCCGACCAAAGCGCAGAGCCGAAGCGCGACTCCGGAGCCGCGACCCCTGGGCGCCATCGCGGCCACTGGGAAAAACGCGAAGGTCACACCTAGAGGGATCAGCCAGCGCCAGGGGAATTGCACGAAGAGCAGCTCTGGAAAATGTTTCCAGACTGGGGCCGACACCGGGAACATGAGCAGCGTCGACGCGAGCGCAAGGTGCAGCAAGGACCACCAGACGGGGGGCCAACGGCGCCGCAAGCCGGCGGAGAAGGCCGCGCCCGCGCCGACGATGATGATCTCGGCGAGTGCGACTTTCGAGACCAGGAGGTTGAAGGCCGCGTGTCCCACGTCCCGGCTGGGGGTGAAGAGAAAGTTGTCCGAGGGGCTCAGCCCCCACAACAGAGCCCAATGAACGTTCACCCAGGCGCGCTCGAAAGCGGCGGGAAGGACGTAGAAGGCCGCCAGGACCAGCCCCAGAACCACGGCGCCCACGCCGCGAAGGATCAGGCGCGGCGACTTCTTCCTCAGGCCGGCGACGCAAAGCAGTAGCACGAGCGAATAAGTCAGGACGACCGCTGCCGGGGCATTGCAGAGCCAGCCGGCAGCGGTGGCGAGCGCGAGGGAGATGAAAAAGGAGGAGGACTCTGGTTCGATACTGAGCGCGTACCGCACCGCCAGAGGGAAGATTGCGCTGACCAGCAACTCGGCGAAGGCGCCGCGCCAGTAAACAACAACCAGGTGATAGGGATTCGCGGTATAGAGCACCGCGGCCAGCAGGGCGTCGCGCGGGGGGAGCCAATCCCGGGCCAGGCGGTGCATGCTGACACCAGCGAAAGTCAACGCTACGAAGGTGAAGACCCCCGGGATCGCGTCCCAAGGCAGGACGAACGAGAGCGCCGCCCCCAGGACCCACGACCCCGGAGGGTAGAAGATGAACCGGGGCTCGCCGTGGCCGAAGTTGGCTCGCGTCGCCCAGCTCGGATACCAGATGCCCTGCCGCCACTGATCGGCGACCTCCATCCAGGACTGCAGATGGAATTTCAGGTCGTGCTGATCGCTGCCTCCCAGGAATACGAAGGGGGCTACGACGGCCAGCGCCGTGGCGGCCGCTACGACGAGGCCGACGCAGGAAGGGTTGTCCATACCGAAAACTCCGTCCGGCCTTTTCAATCCTGGCTTTGCCTCCCTGTCCCGACCAAGAATCTGTCGGCCTGTATGCTGCCTGGCTTTGCGTTCTTTCTCCGGCATTCTACCCAAGAGTGTCGCTCGCCAAGCGCACTTCCAGGACTGAGCGCTGCCGGGAATGCGTGGTCGACCAGCGAAACGCTCTCCCGATCGCAGCGGCGTTGGAGGCCAGCAGGAATTGCCGCGGGCGGCCCGCCGGTGCTGGCGGCCGTCGAGGACGTCCTGCTCGCGGATGGCGAGAATGGGGTGGTCGCCGTCCCGCGCGCGGGCGTCGGCTCGCTGTTGGCCGCCGGCCCGCGTGCTAACATGGTGGCCACGCCATGACGAAGACTCCTTCGGGAACTTTCCACGCCGCCGTAACGGCCTGGTTCAGGCGATGGTTCCCGGCCGGACCGACCGAGCCTCAGGCGCGCGCCTGGCCCGCCATCCTGGACGGCCGGTCCGCTCTGATCGCCGCTCCCACCGGCTCGGGGAAGACCCTCGCGGCATTTCTCGCCGCCATCGACGGCCTGGTGCAGCAGGCGGTGACCGGCCGCCTGGACGACACCACGCAGGTCGTGTACGTCTCCCCGCTCAAGGCGCTGTCGAACGACATCCAGCGCAACTTGCAGGAGCCGCTTCTCGGGATCGGCGCCGAGCTTCGGGCCATGGGGCTCGACGGGCTTCCGGAGATCCGCACGATGGTGCGCACCGGCGACACGCCGGCGAAGGAGCGCGCCGCCATGCTCCGCCGGCCGCCGCACATCCTGGTGACGACACCGGAGTCCCTGTACATCCTCCTGACGAGCGAGCGCGGCCGGGCGATGCTGCGCACGACGCGGACGGTGATCGTGGACGAGATCCACGCCCTCGTCGACGACAAGCGCGGCTCGCACCTGGCGCTGTCGCTCGAGCGGCTGGAGGCGCGGGCCGCGGAGGCGCGGTCTGCCGGTGCGACGGCGCCGGGCGTGCCTCAGAGCGGCGCCCCCGCGGGCCGCTCCCCCGCCCCCCGGCTGACTCGCATCGGCTGCTCGGCCACGCAGCGACCGATCGAGGACGCCGCGCGCTTTCTCGTCGGCGCGGGAGGGCTCGACCCAGACGGCGCGCCGCGCTGCGCCATCATCGACAGCGGCCACGCCCGCGACCTGGATCTTAAGATCGAAGTCCCCCACTCGCCGCTGCAGGCGGTGATGTCGAACGAAGTCTGCGAAGAAGTCTACGATCGCC
>JBGPED010000221.1:0-5474 GCA_041482595.1 Acidobacteriota bacterium | reverse complement strand
CTCTCCTTGGCGATCACCTGCTCGTAGATCCGGCCGCTCGTGAAGTTGTGATCGCGCGTGGAGACGCTGGAGGTGAAGCGCTCGTAATGCCCCAGGTCGAGGTCGGTCTCCACGCCGTCCTCGGTCACGTACACCTCCCCGTGCTGGTAGGGGCTCATCGTGCCGGGATCGACGTTGAGATAGGGATCGAGCTTCTGCAGGGTCACGCTGAAGCCGCGGGCCTCCATGAGGCGGCCGATCGAGGCCGCCGCCAGGCCCTTCCCAAGCGAGGACACCACACCGCCCGTGATGAAGATGTACTTGGTCGGCACGTTCAGCTCCTCATGAGGACGTCCGAAGCGCCCGTTCCACCGCGGGGACGTCGTCCGGGGTGTCGACCCCGTGGTAGCGCCCCCGCGCCCGCAACACCGTGATCGAATGGCCGCGCTCCAGCGTCCGGAGCTGCTCCAGCCCTTCCAGTCTCTCCAGGACGCCGGGGCTCCACGACGCGAACTCCAGGAGGAACCCGCGCCGGTATGCGTACAGGCCGACGTGGCGCAGCCACGGCCGCTCCGTCCCCGCGAGGACGTGGGGAATCGGGCTGCGCGAAAAGTAGAGCGCGCGGCCCGAGGCGTCACACACGACCTTGACGATATTCGGGTCGCGCGCCTGCTCCGGGTCGAGGAGCGGATCGGCGAGCGTCGCCACGTTCGAGGACGGATCCGCGTCGAGGCACTCGACCAGCCGGTCGATGTCGAGCGGATCGAGGAGCGGCTCGTCCCCCTGGATGTTCACGAACACGTCGGCCGGAAGCGACCGGGCGACCTCCGCGAGGCGGTCCGTGCCGGAGGCATGGGCCGCGGAGGTCATCACGACGTCGCCCCCGAACGCGCGCACCGCGGACGCGATCCGCTCGTCGTCCGTCGCCACGAGGAGACGGGCGATGCGGCTCGCCGCGCGCGCCCTTTCGAACACGCGCTCGACGAGCGTCCGACCGCCGATGAGGGCGAGGGGTTTTCCTGGGAATCGGGACGACTGGTAGCGGGCCGGGATGACACCGACGGCGTGCGTGGCTGCCTGGGGCGTCGGGTGCCGCATCAACGAATGTTAGCCCACGCCGCTCCGACATGTCAAAAGCAAAATCCTCCGCGACGCCCAGGTCGTCGCGGCGGGATGCGCGCGGCCGTGCCGTCGGCGGGAGCGAAGTCCGCGGCCGCGGACGGTGCGATCGAATGAAATCTCTGGACTGCGCGCCGCTCGATGCTAATATTAACGAAGACACGGCTCGTCGAAGCGACGTCTTTCGGCGGACAACGCCGCGGCCGCCGGCAGGAGGGCCCCGGATGGCAGGAGAGGTCGAGAAGCACCTGGAAGCTCTGGGATTCCGCCTGCCGGAGGTGGGCAAGCCTCTCGGGACGTACGTTCAGAGCGTGCGGAGCGGCAACCTCCTGTATATCTCCGGCAAGCTCCCCAAGGAGAACGGGCGCCTGAAATATCCCGGCAAGATCGGGCGCGAGGTCACGGTCGAGGAAGGGAAGGACGCGGCGCGTCTCGCCGCTCTGAGCGTGCTCGCGACCGCCAAGCAGGCCGTGGAGGACCTCGATCGCGTCAGGAGGGTCGTCGAAGTGATTGGCTACGTCGCCGTGGCGCCGGGGTTTCTCGACGCGTTCGAGGTGCTCGAGGGCGCCTCGGATGTCTTCGTCAAGGTGTACGGTGATCGGGGCCGGCACGCGCGGCTCGGGGTCGGTGTCGCCGAGCTGCCCTCGAACGCCTGCCTGCAGCTGCAGACGATCCTGGAAGTCGAGTAGCTGCTCGTGAACCTCCCTTTCAAGCAGCACATCCTTATCTGCACGGGGCCGCGCTGCGGGGGGGAGCGGCACTCCGAGAGAATCCGCCAGGAGTTCCGCAGGCAGTTTGTCCGCCAGTCCCTGCCGGCCTCCGTGAAGGACACACCGTGCATCTGCTTCGGCCTGTGCAGCCACGGTCCGAACGTGATCATCTACCCCGACGGTGTCGTGTACAGCGGCGTGCAGCAGCAGGACGTGGCGGAGATCGTGCGCGAGCATCTCCTGCGTGGCCGGGTGGTCGAGCGCCTGCTGCTCCGGAAGCCGTCTCCCGGCGCCGCCGAGGAAGCGGATCCCGGGACCGATCCGGTCCCGGGCGGCTCCCTTCCCTGAAGCACCCCCTCCCGACCCGCAGTGCCGCCGGATACGCCGGCCCGCCGGGGCCCCGCCGATCCGGCGGCGGGATATAATCAGCGAATGACCGCAAGCCGGGCGGAACGCGACGACACGGCCTCGCTGGTCGACGGATACGGCCGGGTGGCGCGCAGCCTCCGCCTCTCGGTGACCGACAGGTGCAACCTGCGTTGTCTGTACTGCATGCCGGCGGGCGAGATCCCCTGGTTTCCGAAGGCACGCATCCTGACGTTCGAGGAGATCGAGCGCGTCGCGACGATCCTGGCCCCCCTGGGCGTGCGGGAGATCCGGCTCACGGGAGGCGAGCCCCTGGTGCGCAGGGACCTCCCGAACCTGGCCCGGAGGCTGGCGCGCATCGAGGGGATCGACGACCTGGCGGTCACGACCAACGGGCTTCTGCTGGAGCCGATGGCCGGGCCCCTTATGGACGCCGGCGTGCGACGGTTCAACGTCCACATCGACTCGCTCGATCCCGAAGGCTTCGCGGCCATCAGCCGCCGGGAGGGGCTCCCCGAGGTCCTCGCGGGGCTCCGCGAGCTCGAGAGGCTGGGGGCGATCCCGATCAAGGTCAACGTGGTCCTGGTGCGCGGCGTCAACGACGACCAGATCGAGGGCTTCGTGGATCTGGCGCTGCGTCATCCCTACCAGGTGCGGTTCATCGAAATGATGCCCCTCGGGGGCGGCGAGCCGTTCGAGATGGACCTGCTGGTCCCGGGTCACGAAGTGAAGCAGCGGATCGAATCGATCCGGACGCTCCTGCCCGCGGGTCGCGACCGGCGTTCGGCTCCCGCGAGCGTCTACCGTCTGCTGGACGGCGCCGGCGACATCGGGTTCATCAACCCGGTCACCGAGCCGTTCTGCGCGGACTGCGATCGGATCCGCCTGACGGCCGACGGCAAGATCCGCAATTGCCTGTTCGCGCGCGAGGAGACCGACATCGCAGCCCTGCTGCGCGGCGGCCGCCCGGACGAGGAGATCGCCAGGGCGATCGCGACAGCCGTCGGCGCGAAGGGGCCGGGCGGTTGCCTCGATCTGAACCGGTTCCACCGCGATCGCCTGCCGCGCAAGATGTGGCAGATCGGCGGCTAGGAGCGTGTCCGGCCCCGGATCGCCCTCCCGGCGCGGCGAAGCCGGGGGCTCTCCCCGCTGTGCTATGCTTGCCGGCTCCGGAGGGCAGGGGTGGCGGCGGGGATCGCGATCGGATTTTTCACCAGCGCCGCCGCCGGAATTCTGGCGGCGCTCCTGATGGTCCCTTTCCGGGAGTTCGGGCGGTTCTTCTTCGTCCTCAACGCCGGGGTGGCCTTCGTCCTCCTGTGTCTCGCGGCGCCCTACCGGCTTTCCTCTCCGGGCGCCACGTTTCTCGGCCGGGTCCTCGCGGGGCTCACGATGACGCTTCTGATCGGCTACCTGGCGGCGCTCCTCCTCCTGCGCGGCGGCCGATCGTGGAACGGGCTCCTGGCGTCGGCGGCGGCCACGGCACTCGTGGCGACCGCGACGGACGGCTGGCTGGCTGCGGGAGATGGGGGACCGAAATGGGTCTTCGGACTCAACGCTCTTTCTGCCGCGACCCTGCTCGGTTCCGTGACGGTCGGTATGCTTCTGGGTCACTGGTACCTGGTGCGCACCCGGCTCGACCTCTCGCACCTCTCGACGTTCGCGACTTTCTTCGCGATCGCGATCGCCGTTCGGGCGGCTCTCCTCCTGGTCGGATTGGTCGGGGCCGGAGCGCGGTTCCCCGCGGGGTTTCAGCCCTTCCTGCGCCTGACCGCGGTCGACCGCGGGTTCTTCTTCTGGCAGCGCGTCCTCTTCGGGATCCTGGGGCCGGCGGTGTTCGCGTACATGGTGCGCGAAACGGCGCGCCTGCGGTCCACGCAGTCGGCGACCGGCATCCTCTATATGGCCATGATCTTCGTCGTCTATGGAGAGTTCCTGGCCCGTTACCTCACGGTGGCCGGGGCCGGGCCGATGTGATGAGATCCGAAGCCGTTCCGAGGCCACGGAGCGTGGCCTACGTCTGCGAGCGCTGCGGCCGGGAGGTCGTGCAGTCGCTCGACCCGGGAGCCCGGCCGGCGGCCTGTCCCGGCTGCGGGCAGGTGGCGGGGGAGGCCCCGCGGGGTGCCCCCGCGGCCCCGGGTTTTCTGTCGCGTTGCGCGCGCTGCGGCCTGGACCGGCTCTACGTTCAGAAGGACTTCAGCAAGAAGGCGGGGCTGGGGGTGTTCATCGTCGCCGCGGTCCTCAGCGTCCCGACCTGGGGGCTGAGCCTTCTGGCGGCGACGCTCATCGATCTCGTCCTGTATTACTCGCTGGGGGACGCGACCCTGTGCTACGGCTGCGGCGCCGTGCACCGCGGCTTCCCGAGAAACCCGGCGCACGGCTCCTTCGACATCCACGTGCAGGAGTCGGTGGACCGACGCGTTCGGACGGCCTGAGGTGACGATGATGATCGAGACGGGGAAGCAGGGGAGCGGGAACGCGGGCGCCGCCGGCACCGAGGACGAGAAGGGCGACTGGAGGGTCGTCCTGCAGTTCTTCGTCGTGCCGCTGGCGCTGGTGGCGGTGCTGGTCACCGTCTTCTTCGGGCTCCAGGTGCTGCGCTCCCGCCGTCCCGACCCGCGCACGACGCTCGACGATCTGAAGAGCACGGGGGGCTTCCTGTTGCCGTGGGTGAGGGATCCCAAGCGCTGGCAGTCCGGTTACGACCTGTCGCTCCTCCTGCGATCCGGAGAGGGAGGGTCGGCACCGCTTCCGGAAATGGCCGCGGCCTTCCAGGAGGCCCGCCGCACGGGCGACGTGAAGCTGCGGCGCTACCTGGCGCTCGCCCTCGGACGCACCGGCGACGGGCGCGCCGCCGTCGCGCTCGGGGAGGGGCTCGACGACGCCGACGGCGACACGCGACTCTACTGCGCCTGGGGATTGATGCAGGTCGGCGGCGAGGAGGCCCTCGCCGATCTGCGCCGGGTGGCCGCCACGCACGCCGACGAGGGAGTCCGGAAGATGGCGGTCTTCGCCCTGGGGCAGCGCGGCGACCACCAGGCGGCGCCCGTTCTGCGCCGGGCCCTCGCCGATCCCGACAAGGACGTGCGCTGGAACGCCGCGATCTCGCTGGCGCGCCTGGGTGACGCGTCCGGCGAGACGATCCTGATCGAGATCCTCGAGACCTGGACACCGGACGTCGCCCGGCAGGGAGCGCCCGCGGCGGCGGACGACGCCGCGCCCGCCCTCAACGCCATCCGGGGGCTCGCTCTTCTGGGGGACGGGACGGCGCGGGCCGCGCTCGAGCGCGCGGTGCTCTCGGGG
>JBGPED010000220.1:0-5590 GCA_041482595.1 Acidobacteriota bacterium | reverse complement strand
CTCATCTACGAGCACCGGCTGGTCAAACCCGGTGATCTCGGCCGGGTGAACCAGGCGTTCTTCACCGTCAACGGCTGCGTGTCGTTCCTGATCCTGGCCGCGACCGCGGCCGATCTGGCTCTGCGGGGCTGATCTCGGACAGGTTCCTAGGTCATCGGTACGCGCAGGGGGTCGATCGTCCTGCGTGTCACGATGACCGGGCCGGTCAGGAGAAGGTAGAGGTCGCGCACGTTCGTGCCGGTCGGGCCGGTGGTGAAGTCGTCGTTGAGACGCTTGAAGAACTTGTAGGTCGTCGCCTCGCGCAGGGCGCGCTGCGGGTCGATGCGCGCCAGGCGCGCCCTTTCGAGTGTCGTCTGGTCGACGTAGGCGCCGGCGGCGGGCGAGTTCCCGTCGGTGCCGTCGCTGCCGATCGCCAGGAAGGCCCAGGGGCGGGAGCCGAGCCCGGCCATCCGGAGCGCCAGGCGCAGGGCGAGCTCCTGCGCCCGCCCCCCCAGTCCGGGGACCCGCGGGGCGGTCAGGACCTCGCCCCCGAGCACCAGCAGGCGCGTCCCGGGCGGCGCGGTCTCGATGGCGCGCGCCACCATCTCGACGGCGGTCTCGGCGGGGCCGGTGATGTCGGTCGGCATCGCCTCGGCCGGCAGTCCGCGCGTCAGGCCGCCGCGCACCGCCGCGTTGCGCAGGTCGCGGTTCGACAGGATCGCCTCGGAGCGGGAGCGCTTGAAGACCCGGTCGCGCGGCTTGGGGGTCTCGGGGATCCGCCCCCGGTGCATCCCCTCCAGCACCTTCACCGGGATCGCCGGGGCGATGCCGTAGCGATCGATGGCGCGGATCATGTCGTCGAGGGTGGTGCGGTCAGGCAGCGACGGCCCGGAAGCGACGTCTTCGTAGCGCTCCGGGTCGACGTCGCACATCACGAGCGTTGTCTGGGTCGCGGCGCGGCGCGCCAGGATCGCCAGGCGTCCGCCCTTCACCGCCGACAGGTGCTTGCGCACCGTGTTGATCGATCCGATCGGCGCCCCGCAGGTCAGGAGCACCCGGTGCAGGTTCGTCTTGTCGATCGCCTTCAGGAGAGGAGGAAGGGGCGCCGCCATGAGCGCCGAGCCGCCCCCGGAGGCCAGGAAGATGACCTCGTCCGCGGCCGTGGCCCGGGCCGCGAAACGGAGCGCGGCCTTGCCGGCGGCGAAGGAGTCCTTCAGGGGGACCGGGTGCTCGCCCGGCACGGTCTTCACCCTGAGGCGGGACGCCGGAAGGTGCATATCGGTGAGCGCGGCCGTCAGGAGGGGGGGCGGGGTCGGCGCGGGCCGTCGTCCCTTCGCCGTCGCCTCGGCCGGCGGGTGGACGACGAGCGCCTCGAGAACGCGTTTGCCACCGGCCTCCTTGAAGCGCTGCACGAAGCCGGCGGTCATCGCCGGGGACGCCTTCCCGAAGGCGAGAAGAAAGAGGCGCCCCTTCTTCACCAGGCTGATCGGGCGGCCGCAGATCGACAGCTGCTCGGGGCGCGCGTGCACCGCGCGGCGCACGGCGGCGGCCGGATCGCAGGCGGCGAGCGCCTCCCGCGCCAGAGCCTGGAGCAGTTGGGCCGCAAGCCCTGCGGCCGGCCGCGCCTCGGAGTCCTTGGTCAGCATCGCGTTGCCCGCGTTCCGTCAAAACGCGACGGGACAATCGTTCTCGGGGAGAGCCTCGCCGAACGCCGCGCCCCGCGGGTCTTGACAAGAAATCGAGGGGTCTGGTATAAGGCCGACACGTCGCGGGGATCAACAGGCCTTTTCACCAACACGCTTTCACCTCGAGGAGGTGTCGCATGAACAAGGCGGATCTGATCGACAAGATCGCCAAGGACGCGAAGATCAGCAAGACGGCCTCCGGCAAGGCGCTGGATTCGCTGGTCGACGGCGTCACCAAGGCGCTGAAGAAGGGCGATCGCGTCGCACTGGTCGGCTTCGGCACGTTCACGGTCAGCAAGCGCAAGGCTCGCGTCGGCCGCAACCCGCAGACGGGCGAGCAGATCGAGATCAAGGCGCGCAAGGTGGCGCGCTTCCGTCCGGGCAAGGAACTCGCGGCGGCCATCCGGTAAGAACCCCGCGCGTCGCGACACCTTCACGGCACACATCGAAGGGCGGCGTCCACGTGAGTGGCGCCGCCCTTCCCATTCATGGGCCCGGCCCCGGTCATCTCTCTCTCCCCGATGGTCTCCCCCGGATCTCAGCCGCGCGCTTTCGGCGGCGGCTGCAGAGCCGGATTTTCTTACTCAACGGTGAACAGGGCGGCGCCCGCCTCCACCGTCTCGCCCGGCCGCACCCGGATCCGGGTCACGCGCCCGTCCTTGGGGGCCAGGAGCTCGTTCTCCATCTTCATCGCCTCGACCACCAGGACCCCCTGGCCGGAACGGACCTCCTGACCCTCCTTGACCAGAAACGCCGTGATCTTCCCCGGCATGATGGCGCGCACCTCGACCGGCCCCTCCAGGACTGGCGGCGCCGGGGCGCCCTGGCGTCTCTCTGGATCGAGGAGCGTGACCGAGTACGGCCGTCCCGCGAGCACGACGGCCCACTCCCCCTGCGCCCCCGGCGCGGGCCGGCCGTTCCCGCCGCCCGCGGTCCCGCCTTCGCGCACGACCGCGGCCTCCCGGGCCTGTCCGTCGATCGACAGCCACAGGACGGCCCCGTCGCCGCGTCTCTCGATCTCGCGCGTCTTCCCGTCGAGGCTGACGGTGAAGCGGCCGCCGCCGCGCGGCGCCACCTCGATCCGGAACTCCTTCTCCCCCACGCGGGCGAGGTAGCGCATCTTTCACTGTCCTCTCGGGAGGCGCGCCTCCATCTGGGCGCGGCGTCCGGCCAGCGACCACGGACCCGGCCCCGGTGCGGCCTCCCGGTACGCCGGGCTGGAGGTCTCCTCGGTGGCGCGGACGGCCGCCGCGATCGCGGCGATCTCCGCGTCGGGACCCGTTTCCTGCAAGGCGCCGGACAAGCGCGGCATGACGCGATCCACGAAGCCGATGTCCAGGCGGCCGGCCACGAAGTCGGGATCGGAGAGAAGCGCCCGGTCGAACGGCAGCGTGGTCCTGATCCCCGCGACCAGGAACTCGTCGACGGCGCGGCGCAGGCGTGCTATCGCCTCGTTCCGGTCGGGACCCCACGCCAGGAGCTTGGCGATGAGGGCGTCGTAGTGGAGCGAGATCTCGTCCCCCGCCTGCAGGGCGGTGTCCACGCGGATTCCCGGTCCGGCGGGGAGCCGGAGCGCGAGAATCCTTCCGGGTGACGGGCGGAAGCCGTTCGCGGGGTCCTCGGCCAGGATGCGGCACTCGATCGCCCAGCCGCGCGGCTGGAGCTGATCCTGCCGCAGACGGAGGGCGTCCCCGCGGGCGATCGCGATCTGGGCGCGCACCAGATCGACGCCGGTGACCAGCTCGGTGACCGGGTGCTCCACCTGGATGCGGGCGTTCACCTCCATGAAGTACGGGCGGCCCTTCGCGTCGAGCAGGAACTCGACCGTCCCGGCGTTGCGGTAGCCGCAGGCGCGCACGACCTCGAGGGCGATCTCCCCCAGGCGCGCGCGGTCGGCCGGCCGCAGCGCCACCGAGGGGGCCTCCTCGACGAGCTTCTGGTGCCGGCGCTGCACGGAGCACTCGCGCTCTCCCAGGTGCACGGCGTTGCCGTGCGCGTCGGCCAGGACCTGGATCTCGATGTGCCTCACGTTCTCCATGAATTTCTCGGCGTAGATCCCGTCGTCGCCGAAGGAAGCCTTCGCCTCCGACCGGGCGGCGCGCACGGCCGATTCGAGGTCGGCCTCCCGGCGCACCACGCGCATCCCCTTGCCTCCCCCGCCGGCGGCGGCCTTCAGCATGACGGGATAGCCGCTCTGGCGCGCGAACACCGCGATCGTCGCGGTATCGGCCGCCCGGTCGAGGAGGCCCGGGATGACCGGGACGCCGCGTTTCTCCATGAGCCTCCGCGCCTCCACCTTGTCGCCCATCAGGCGCATCGCCTCGGGGGGCGGCCCGATGAAGGTGAGGGAGGCTGCCTCGCAGGCCCGGGCGAACCCGGGGTTCTCCGCCAGAAAGCCGTAGCCGGGATGGACGGCGTCGGCGCGCGCCGCGCGCGCCGCCCGCAGGATCGCGTCGACGTCGAGGTAGGACGATGCGGCGGGCGCGTCTCCGATGCGGAAGGCGGCGTCCGCCAGGCGCACCGGCAGGCTGTCGCGGTCCGCCTCCGAGTAGACGACCACGGGCGAGATCCCCATCTCCCGGCAGGCGCGCAGGACGCGCAGGGCGATCTCCCCCCGGTTGGCGATCAGGACGCGGCCGATCGGCCGGAGGTGCGGACGCGGGGCGGGGCGCCGCAGGGCGGCGGGCCGGCGGGATGCGCGCCGCGCGCCGCCTCGCTTCCGGGCGGGCCGGGACGTCGTCTTCACAGCGGGATGTTTCCGTGCTTCTTCGGGGGGGTCGTGTCGCGCTTCGTCTTCAAGAGCCGCAGGGCGCTGACGACCCGGCGGCGCGTGGCGCTCGGCTCGATGACCTCGTCCACGAAGCCGCGCTCGGCGGCCACGTACGGGTTGGCGAACTTGTCGCGGAACTCCTCGACCTTCGTCCGGCGCAGCGTCTCCGGGTCGGACGCCGCCGCCAGCTCCCGGCGGTACAGGATCTTGACCGCCCCCTCGGGGCCCATGACGGCGATCTCGGACGTCGGCCAGGCGAAGTTGAAGTCGGTGCGGATGTGCTTGCTGCCCATCACGCAGTACGCGCCGCCGTAGGACTTGCGCGTGATCACCGTCACCTTCGGCACGGTCGCCTCGGCGTAGGCGTACAGGAGCTTGGCGCCGTGCTTGATGATCCCCCGGTACTCCTGGTCGGTCCCCGGCAGGAAGCCGGGGACGTCCTCGAACGTCAGGATCGGGATGTTGAAGGCGTCGCAGAAGCGCACGAAGCGCGCCCCCTTGAGCGAGGCGTCGATGTCGAGCGTTCCCGCCAGGACCATCGGCTGGTTGGCCACGATCCCGACCGTCCCGCCGTCGATGCGACAGAAGCCGACCAGGAGGTTCTTGGCGTAGTGCTCGTGCACCTCGAGGAACACCCCGTCGTCCACGACACCCCGGATGATCTCGCGCATGTCGTACGGCTTGTTCGGGTCTTCGGGGACGATCGTGTCGAGACGCGCGTCCTCGCGGAACGGGTCGTCGGCCGGGGCGCGGCGCGGCGGGTCCTCCATGTTGTTCGACGGCAGGTACGACAGGAGGTCGCGGATCAGGGCCAGCGCCGAGGAATCGTCCGGCGCGGCGAAATGGGCCACGCCGCTCACCGAGGCGTGCGTCATGGCGCCGCCCAGCTCTTCCTTGGTGACCTCCTGGTGCGTGACCGCCTTGATCACGTCCGGTCCGGTGATGAACATGTACGACGTCCCCTGCACCATGATGTTGAAGTCGGTGATCGCCGGGGAATAGACGGCGCCACCGGCGCACGGCCCCATGATGGCGGAGATCTGGGGGACGACGCCTGAGGCCAGGGTGTTGCGCAGGAAGATGTCGGCGTAGCCGCCGAGCGACACGACCCCTTCCTGGATGCGCGCCCCGCCGGAGTCGTTCAGCCCGACGATCG
>JBGPED010000219.1:0-5609 GCA_041482595.1 Acidobacteriota bacterium | reverse complement strand
TCGCGGGATAGACGCGACACCCGGGCGATCGCGTTCGATTGCGGGCCAGGAGATCGAGTGATATCATCGCGCGGCATGTCCGGCGCCCACTCCAGACGATCGATCCCGCGGTTCTTTTCCCTCTTCAGCGCCGCCCTCGTGCTCGTGTGCGCCGGCTGCTCGAAAGAGGGACCGGCGCGCCGCACGCTCAGGGAGGCCACCGTTCTCTACAACCAGGGGAAGTACGCCGAGGCCCTGCCCCTCCTCCGCAAAGCGCAGGAGGCCGGCCTCAAGGACGGGGCCCTCCTCTACCAGCTGGGGTATTGCCGCGAGGTCGTCGAGGGGAAGCCGGAGGGCCGGCGAGAGACCTGGAACGAGGCGGGAGCGCTCCTTGCCCAGGAGGTCGCGCAGCAGGGCGGGTCGTCGCTGGAGAAGCTGTACGACCTGTCGGTCATCCACTCGGATCGAAAGGAATGGGACACGATGAAACAGTACGCCCGCCAGGCGATCGAGCAGTTCGAGAAGGGGCCGAACCCCAACGCTCTTTCGGGCGAGGACTGGTTCCGCCTGGGCCGGCTGCACGACCTGCTCGTCGAGCCGTCCGAGGCGGAGGCGGCGTACCGCCGGTCGGTCTCGGCCTTCACGAAGGAGAATGAGGGCAGCGCCATCTATCGATCGCTGGCGCTGGCCAAAGCGGGCGAATTCGACATGCAGATGATGCGGTACCGCCTGGCGGCGGAGGAGTTCGACCAGGCCCTGAAGCTGTTCCCGGCCAACAACCAGGTCCGGCCGTTCACGCACGGGCTGGCTCTCCTGGCGGCCCACCGGTTCGAGGAAGCCGCCGCGCGCTTCGCCGCGGACATGTCCGACACGAACACCGAATCGCAGTACGCCGCGGACCTGGCGCGCAAATCGAGGGACGTGGCACCTCTCGAGGAGAAGGACACGGACGGAACGCCCTTGCGCTCCCTGCCGGAGAACGCCCTTCAGGAAAGGGTCCGGGAAGCGGCCAAGGCGCTCCGGGCGGCCCGCGAGAAGAACTCTTACCGCATGGGGGACACGCTGCCGCCGGAAGTCGCGCTGCATCAGAAACGATTCTGTGCCCTGGTTGGAGAGTACTTTGTCCGGACGCAGACGATGCAGGAGTTCTGTCTGCACGAGGGAATCGCCGATCTGGTGCGCCGGTGAGAGCCTCCTGGGCCGGGTGGCGGGTCGGAGGTCTCCTGGCCCTCGGTGTGTGCGTGGCGCTCCCGATCGCCGCCTGTCGAGCCGGCGACGGCGCAGGCATCTCCGCGGGCGCGCCGGCCGCCGAGGCGGCTCGGGTCGCGTCCCGGAAGGCCGCGGATCTCCAGCGGGCCTTCGAGGAGAAGGCCGCGGAGGTGCGGAACGACCTCGATGCGGCGCGGCGGTCGGCCGAGGTCTTCCTCTCCTCCCATGCCGCGCCGACCAGCCGCCAGGCGGAGACGGCCCGGGAGGAGGCGCGGCGCGCGCTCAAGCGCGGCGAGGACGTGCTGGGTCGGGCGGCGGAGGACGGCAGCCGCACCGCCGAGACCTGGGCCCGGGTCATCCAGGACCGGATGATGCGCCTGGAGGAGACTCTGAAACGCCTGACCGGCGCCACGGGGCATGCCGACTCCTGACGCGCCGGTCGCGCTCCTGGGCGACGCCCACCTGCGCGAAGGCGACGCGGAAGTCCCCGCCTTCATCCGCTTCGTCGATGCCCTGCCGCGCGACATCCGCACCCTCGCCATCCTGGGAGACCTGTTCTCCGTCTGGATCGGATCGGCGGACCTGCTGAGGCCGCACCACCGGGACGTGATCGACGCGCTCACCCGGTTGCGCGCGCGCGGCTGCGCCCTCGTGTACGTCGAGGGGAACCACGACTACTTCCTCGGGCACCTCTACGCGCGCACTCTGTTCGATCGGTTCTCGACCGATGTCCTGGACATGGACCTGGCCGGGCGCCGCGTGCACCTGGCGCACGGCGATCTTATGAACCGGCGCGATCGCCAGTACCTAGCCTGGAGGGCCGTGTCGAAGAGCCGATCGTTCTACTACGTCTTCAATCTGCTTCCCGCCCGGACCCGTGTCTCGATCGCGGACGGCCTGGAGGAGCGTCTCGCCCGGACCAACGTGGAGTTCCGGACCGGCTTTCCGTTCGCCGAGTGCGAGGCGTACGCCCGCAGGCGGTTAGGAGAGGGCGCCCGGGTCCTGGTGTTCGGGCACTTCCACGAGGAGCTGCGCCTCGATTTCAGGGAAGGGGAGAGCAGCGGGTCGGTGTTCGTGCTGCCGGCCTGGCGCGCCGGCCATCGCTACCTGAGAATCGACCCGGGGGTGGAGCCGGTCTTCGTCTCGGCCTGAACGCGTGCCTGGAACAGGTCCATCACGCGGCGCGTGATCGGGCCGGGCCGGCCGTGCCGGACGGGCCAGCCGTCACAGCGGCGGATCGGCAGGACCCCCTTCAGGGTCGAGGTCAGGAAGGCCTCGTCGGCCGTGCGCAGGTCGTCCGGTCCGAGCGACTCTTCGGCTGCATCGAGCCCCGCCCCGCGCGCCAGGTCGAGCACGAGCCCGCGCGTGATCCCTTCGAGGAGCCCGTCCTCCAGGGGCGGCGTGACCAGTCTTTCGGAGCGGACCACGAACAGGTTGCTCGTGGCTCCTTCGGTCAGCCGTTCTGCGGCGTTCAGCAGGATCGGCTCGTAGGCGCCGAGACGCTGCGCCGCGCGCCAGGCGAGGAAATTGTTCAGGAGGTTGCTCGACTTGATCGCCGGGTCGAGGGAGGTCCGGGCGTTGCGGGTCACCTCGACGATCGCGACGTCGACGCCCTCGCGCAGGAAGGGGCCGGGGATCTCGGGGCAGAGGCGCGCGTGAATGACCAGGGTGGGGGGGCCGCAGTCTTGCGGGGCATAGCCGAGCGGTCCCCGGCCGCGAGTCAGGACGACGCGAATCGCCGTCTCGGGCAGGCCGGCCGAGGCGATCGTCCGGAGAATCTCCGTGTCGATGTCCACGGCCGTCCGCTCTTGAGGGATCTCCAGCCGCTCCGCCGAGCGGCGCAGCCGGAGAAGGTGCTCGCGCAGCAGGAAGGGACGGCCGCCGTAGGTGCGGATCGTCTCGTAGACGCTGTCCCCGAACAGGAACCCGCGGTCGAGCGGCGACACCACGGCGGCATCGGCCGGGGTGATCGACCCGTTGACGTTGATCGTCTCGGACACGGTGGTATCATACCGCCTCCCACGAAGGTGCCGGTCGCCCCATGAGCCACGAATCCAGGACCGCCGACGCGCGCCGCCTGCAGACGCGCCAGCTCACGCTCGCCATCCTCCTCGCGGCGGGCACCCTCCTGATCGAGGTGGCGGGGGGCATCCTGTCCGGGAGCCTGGCCCTGCTGTCGGATGCCGGTCACGTGCTGACCGACGTCCTCGCCCTGGTCCTCAGCCTGATGGCCGTGCGCTTCGCGTCGCTGCCCGCGACGCCCGAGAAGACCTACGGCTACCACCGGCTGGAAATCCTGACGGCCCTGCTCAACGGAGCCCTGCTCGTCGTGATCTCGGGCGGCATCCTGTACAAGGCGGTCCGGCGCTTCCTGGCGCCGGCGCCGATCGAGAGCTCGGTGATGATCGGCGTGGCGCTCCTGGGTCTCCTGGCCAACCTGGCGGGCGTCGTCGTCCTGTCGCGGGCGCCGCAGAACCTCAATCTGCGCGGCGCGCGCATGCACGTCATCGGGGACACCCTTTCCTCCGTCGGCGTCCTTGCCGCCGGCGGGATCATCGCGCTCACCGGATGGGATCGTCTCGACGCGATCATGGCCGTCGTCATCGCCGTGATCATCGCGGTGGGGTCGATCCGCCTGGTGCGCGAGGCGGTGGACGTGCTCCTGGAGGCGACCCCCGAGGGCATCGACCTCGACGAAGTCAGTCGCGCCATCGCCACCGTGCCCGGCGTCGTCGAGGTTCACGACCTGCACATCTGGAGCATCACCACGGGGCTGCCGGCCCTCAGCGGCCACGTGCGCCTGGACGGCGCGCCGCCCGGCGCAGGCGACGACATGCTGAACCGGATCAAGGAGACCGTGCGCGACCGCTTCGGCATCGTCCACACCACGATCCAGATCGAGTCGCGAGGCTACGAGGAGCTGGGGGACGTGCACTGAATTGCCGCGCCCGGTCACGACCGGCGAGCCGGGGCGTGCCAGGTGTCCTGGATCAGGCCCGGCGTGCGGGGGTGGTGGCCGGCCGCAGGCAGGCTTCGGCCCATGCCGTCATCATCACCAGTCCCCAGATGAGAGCCTCGTGGCGTCCCTCTCCGCCCAGGAACAAGGTGATCTGCCGCCGCAGGGCGGCGCCGTCGAATGGACCGCTGCGGATCGGTTCGAGTTCCGGGAGCGCTGCGACGCGCTCGCGCAGTCGTGGAGTCTCTCGGAGATAGCGGGCCCAGGGCACTCCGAATCCCCATTTGCGGTGCCTGCGGACGGGGGCCGGCAGGCGTGAGCCGATCGCCCGTCGCAGCAACGCCTTTCCCCGCAGCCCTGAGACCAGGTAACGGGTCGGCAGCGCGGCCAGCCCCTCGACCAGGCGGAAGTCGAGAAACGGTACACGACATTCGATCGAGGCGCCCATGGTCATGCGGTCGTTGCGGTCGAGGATCGAACACAGGAACGTGTGCTGGTCGCTGTACATCGCCTGCCGTACGGGATCCTCGGGGTACAGGGCAACAGCCTCCGAGAGAACACGCCTCCGATATTCGAAGTCTGCCGCGGATTGCATGCCGAAGGCGCGCAGATCCTCCGGCAGCACGTCGCAGGAGTTGAAGAGCACGCGGGCCTCCGGCGGCCCGAGGGACGCGAGGCGGGCGAGCTTTCCGAGCCGTCCACGGGCCCCCCGTCCCAGTCGAAGGAGCGGGCGTGCCGTATCGAGCAGCGCGGCGAGACGCAGAGGCCGATATCGCACGTAACCGCCCATGGTCTCGTCGGCTCCTTCGCCCGAGAGGAGCACGGTCACACGCGGTTTGGCGTATTGCGAAATCGCCCAGATGTGCAGGTCGCTCGCGTGACCCAATGGCTCGTCCCGGAACCACGAACCCTGGAGCAATCGGTCGCCCAGGTTTTCGGGTGACAGGCTCAACTCGTGGTGCTCGAGGCCGCATGCCCGGGCGACCTGACGGGCGAGGGGACCCTCGTCGAACCCTTTTTCGGGAAATCGGACCGTGAAGCTCGCGATCCCTCCCACGCCCTGCGCTGCCAAGGACGCCGCCACGCTCGATGAGTCCACGCCACCACTGAGAAGCACTCCCACCGGAACGTCGCTGATCCGACGCAGACTCACCGAGTCGTCGAACACCTCCCGAAACCAGCCGACAGGGTCGGACGGGAGAGAACCCCGCAGGGCGCGGGTCTTCTCCGAGAGGTTCCACCATCGGCGCGTGGTGATCGTCCCATCGGTCCAGAGCAGGTAATGTCCCGGCAGAAGACGGCGGACGCCCCGATAAGGCGTGCCCTCACCGGCCACATAACGGAAACAGACGATCTCCTCCCAGGTTGATTGATCGAAAGAAGGCGACAGACCCGCGGCGAACAGGGCCTTCTCTTCCGAGGCGAAACGCAACACGCCCCTGTCGATCGCGTAGTAGAGCGGCTT
>JBGPED010000218.1:0-5610 GCA_041482595.1 Acidobacteriota bacterium | reverse complement strand
GGCCCCACTCCGTCTTGCGGAAACGGGAGATCTTGGCCCGCCCGATGGTCGGATACCACAGGAGATCGTGGTAGAAGTTGGACGCCGCCGGCGCCCAGACGACGAGCGGAGAGTGAAGGGCAATCTTCTCCAGGAAGCGCAGCGGCCCCTTCCGCAGCATCTGATCTCCCCAGATCACGAAGGAGCGCGACACCTTGAAGTGCAGGTTCAGCCCGGAGATGTCGTCTCCCACCACGTCGATTTCACGCGGGTCGGCCACGCCGAGACGCCGGTCGTGGCACATCCGGAGATACGGGATCGACATCGGATCGAACCCCATGATGCGGGCCGCCACGGAATCGATCGCCACCGAATCGGCGCCGGCCAGGATCACGTTGCCGATGACGGGGTCCATGGTGCGCGGCCCCGCGCCGTTGCCGCAGACCGTGCCGTCCATCGCCGTGAAGATGCCCGGGTGCAGCTCCTTCTGCATCGACACCAGATCGACCAGCACCTCGTGCATGTGCTTGTGGGCGTAATGACGGACCTCCTTCAGGAGGCCGCCGAAGGCGTTCTTGATCGACCCCGTGGTGATCGCGTGCCCGTGCGTCTTCACGGTGGGCAGGTGGACGATGTTCTTGCCCGGGTACATGGCCGGGATCTGGATCCCTTCCGGAAAGATGTCGTTCAGCTTCAGGAGAGGCGTCTTGAACTTGAAGACGCGCCACTCGACCTCCGGGAGCGCGGTGAATCCGAGCCCGAGCGAATCGAGCACCGGCAGCCAGCGGTTGTTCCGGGCTCCTTTCCACGGATCGGTGACCACGGTCTTGTTCTCGGCCGGCAGAAGGCGCGTCCTGTCGTAGCCGTCCTCGAGCATCGTCTTGAGCACCCCCTCGACCTGCCACGGCTGGCTGGAGCAGGCCGGGAAGTACTTCGTCCACGAGAGATTGAGCTTGATGATCGTCGGGACGGCCGGGTCGATGACCGACCTGTACGAGGCCAGCCGCATGAGCCGGCCGTAATCCTCGACGACCGTCTGCGGCCGGGTGCGCAGGACGGCGATCTTCGGACGGGGCATCAACGCTTTCCTCGGGCGGGACGAAGGTCCCGCGGACCCACATTATAGGCCGTCCGGAGTCCCGGGGCACGGCCGCGCACCTCCGGAAGGGCCGTCGGGCCAAGTTCCTAGACGGAGGCTCGGCCCAGGTAGAGGAGGATGATGACCGTCAGGGCCCAGAGGCCGACGCACAGCAGGAGAGGCCGGTCGGACAGAAGGGCCTGCGTCGGGCTCCCGCCGGCCCCTTTCTGGTGGACGAGATACAGGTAGCGGAAGATGCCGTACAGGACGAACGGCACCGTCAGGTACAGGTGGCTGGTGCCGAGCTTCTCCTGCACCTCCGGCGAGACCGAGTAGAGGATGTAGGTCACGAGCGTGGAGGGCGTCACGACGTTGATCATCTGGTCGATGAATTCCAGGGAGTAGTCCCGCAGGCTGGCCCGGTGGATCTGCGCGTTCTCGAGGTTCTCCAGCTCCTGGCGTCTCTTGCAGAGAGCCAAAAAGAGCGACAGCAGGATCGTGCACATGATGAGCCAGTGGGAGATCGGGACGTCGATGATCAGGGCGCCGGCGACGGCGCGCAGGACGAACCCGGAGGCGATGACCATGACGTCGATGATCACGACCTCCTTCAGCCAGAACGAATAGACCAGGTTGACCGCGACGTAGGCCAGGAGCACCGCTCCGAACGGCGGGGACAGGGCGAACCCCGCCATGAGCGCTCCCGTGAGGAGGAGGATGGCGGCGGTGACGGCGGGCAGCGTGCCGAGCGCCTTCGAGGCGATCGGCCGGCGCGCCTTGAGCGGATGCTTGCGGTCGCGATCGGCGTCGAACAGATCGTTGACGATGTACACGGCACCGCTGGCGCAGCAGAACAGCCCGAACGCGGCCGCGGCGCGCTCCAGGGACGGCAGGAACATGAGCTTCTTGGCGAAGATGAGGGCCGCGAACACCACCAGGTTCTTGATCCACTGGCGCGGGCGCATCGACACGACGATGCCGGCCAGCACGGACGTGCGGGACGTCCAGAAATCCACGGCGCTTCTCGGCACGACTCCGTCCTCCCCGGGTGGACTGCGCGACGGCGTGAAGGGCGGGCATCTTAGCACCCGCCCGGGATCGGGTCAAAGCACGGGGGCAAGATGGGATAGAGTCGGCGGCGTGCGCGTCGCCGTCGTCATCCCGGCCCACAACGAAGAGGCCTCCCTTCCGAGGGTGCTCGACGCGATCCCGCCCCGCCTCGTGGACGAGGTCGTGGTGGTGGACAACGCCAGCACGGACGGCACGGCGGAGGTGGTGCTTTCGCGCGGGGCCACCCTGCTGCGTGAGCCGCGGCGGGGGTACGGCTCCGCCTGCCTGCGCGGCCTCGATCACCTCAGGGCGAGGCGGCCGGATGTCGTGGTCTTCCTGGACGCCGATTACAGCGATCATCCGGAGGAGATGCCGCTGCTCCTCGAGCCGATCGCGCGCGGCCAGGCCGATCTGGTGATCGGATCGCGCGTCCTCGGAACGAGGGAACGCGGGGCGCTCCTTCCGCAGGCGCGCCTCGGGAACTGGGTGGCCACGCGCCTGATGCGCGTTCTTTATGGCGGACGCTTCACCGATCTCGGGCCGTTCCGGGCGGTCCGCTTCGAGGCGCTGCTGCGTCTGCGGATGGTCGATCGCGATTTCGGCTGGACCGCCGAGATGCAGGTGAAGGCGCTCCTGGCCGGGCTGCGCGTGCGCGAGGTGCCGGTCTCCTACAGGCGCCGCGTCGGCACGTCGAAAATCACCGGGACCTTCTCGGGAACGGTGAGGGCGGGCGCCAAGATTCTCTGGACGATTGGCAGAAGCCTGTTCCCGGGGCCGGGAAGCGGTTTCTAGGAGGAGGGTCGCGCCCGGCGGCCGAACGGTTCCGCCACGACCGGGAGATCCAGCGCGCGGACCTCGTGGGCGCTCCGCCTGGGGGCGCGGGCGGCCTCGGCCGCCGGGGATGCGTGGCGCACGGCGATCATCTCGGCGGCGATGCTCACGGCGATCTCCTCGGGCGATTCCGCGCCGATCGGCAGGCCGATCGGCCCGCGGACTTCCCGCAGGTCCTGAGGCGACGCCCCCATCTCCCCGGCCCGCTCGAGGACCGTCCTGACCTTGCGACGGCTGCCGATGAGACCGACGTAGGAGGCGCCCCGGCCGATGGCGTGGCGCACCGCCGCGAGGTCCGTCTTGTGGCAGCGCGTCACCACGGCCACGTACCCCCCGGGAGGAATCCCGGGGAGTCCCGCCGAGAAATCGCGCTCGGCGGTCAGGAGCCGCGCCCCTCCAGGGTAGCGCTCCGGCTCCAGGTACGCCGGCCGGTCGTCGACCACGGTCACCTCGAACCCCAGCCGCGCCGCCAGGTGGGCCAGCTCGCGGCCGACGTGGCCTCCGCCGAAGATGAAGAGGGGCAGGGGCGGAGCCACCACCTCGAACAGGACTCGCGCCAGGCCGCCGCACACCATGCCGGTGGCCTCGTCGCCCTGCTCCGTGAACCGGTACTCCTTTTCGAAGCCGCGCCCGGTCCGGATCGCCTCCCTGGCATCCTCGATCACCAGCGCCTCGAACGCACCGCCGCCGATGCTGAAGAGAGTTTCCCCCGAGTCGCACACGATCATCTTCGCTCCCGTGCGGCGGGGGGTGGATCCGTGGCTCGAGCTCAGGGTGGCGACGACGAGCACGCGGCCGCCGCGCAGGAGCCCGGCCACCTCTTCGTAGAATGCGAGGGTCACGTCAGTGTCTCGCGGTGGAGGTCTTCTGGCTGGCCTGCCACCAGCGCGACCACTGCTCGGGGCGCGGTCCGTACGACTGGCCGCTCAACTGGCGCAGCGAGTCGAGCGCGACCTGCCGATTGGTCTCGTCCTTGATCTTCAGCTGTTCGATGAGGAAGGGAACCGGCGAGGGGTCCTTGAACCGGCTGAGCTGGCTCAGCGCCGCGCCGCGGAGATCCCTGGACGGATCGGAGGAGGCCATGGTCTCGAGAAGATCCATCACGGACGGATCGTCCTGGAGCTGCAGCGCCGAGAGGACCTCGCTGCGCACCTCTTCGGAGGGGTGAGTCAGGAGGGCTTTCAGCCCGTCGAGGGCCTCGCGCGTGCGGAACATTCCGAGGGCCTGGGTGGCGGCGCGCGCCACCTCGATCTCCTGGCTTCCCGCCGCCGTCCTCAGGAACGGGATGCTTTTCGAATCGCGCAGCGCCCCCAGCGCGTAGCAGGTGGCGGCGCGGACGTCGGGCGGCTGTCCCTCCATCCCCTGGACGAGCAGGTTGACGGCCTCCGGATCACCTCCGTTGAGTGCTACCAGGTGGGCCACCAGGATGCGGCTGTCGCTCTCCTCGCTGGTCGTCTTCATCCGGATCTGGTTGTAGGGGATCATGCTCCTCTTGTCGACGCGCAGGAGATCCCGCAGGGCGGCGCGGGCCTCCGGCTGCTTCATGCGCGCCAGGTAGATGATCGACGGCGCGCGGTGGGTCCTCACCGGGCTCTCGGCCCCGCGCAGGAAGACCTCGTATTTCCCCTCGCGCATGATCTTCTCGATCTTCTCCTCGGCGTCCTGGCGCTCTTCGCTGTCGTTGCTCTGGAGCCGGCTGTACAGCGTCTGAACGTCGTAGGCGGGGGCGCAGGACAGGAACGCGGCCACGAGGCCCGCGATCGTCCACGAGGCGAGCGCCGCCCGCGCCTTCATGTGCGCTCCTTGTCGTGCACGGTCGACAGGCCGACGATCTGGTACTCCCTGGTCCCGGCCGGGGTCTTGATGACCACGTCGTCCCCCACCCTGTGGCCGACCAGCCCCTTGCCGATCGGCGAGGTGACCGACACGAGCCCTTTGGAGAAATCGGCCATGTCGGGGATGACCAGCTCATAGGTCATCGTCTTCCCGGAATCCGCGTCGACCAGCGACACGGTCGACCCCAGGGCGACGCGGTCCTTCGGGAGGGAGCTCAGATCGACGAGTGACAACTCCTTGAGCTGTTGCTGCAGCTGTCCGATGCGCGCCTTCACGTACTGCTGCCGGTCCAGGGCCGAGCGGTACTCCGAGTTCTCGCGCAGATCGCCCATCTGCAACGCGCGCTGGATCTCCTTCGGAAGCTCGACGCGGTACTCCCTCTCCAGACCCTTCAGCTCCTTCTCCAGCTTTTCGATCGCCTCGTCGAGCACCGGCACGCTCCTGGTCGAGATCTCTGGAAAGTGGCCCGAAGAGAGTAGCATTCGAATTCTCTCAATGTCAAAATCCGGCGAGCGGAAGGAAAGGCGGGTGGGGGGCCTTTCGGCCCCCTCGTCTTTGGTTGGGTTGATGGAAGGGTTCGGCCGTCCGACGCGCCCTGCGGCGTGTCTGGCGCTACGTCGATGACCACGCCGCTACCACCGGCTGCAGCCTCGAGCGCTGCGATGGCGTGCCGGAGGTGGCCGGGCGCAAGGTGGGCGTACCTCTGCGTCATGGCTGGCGAGGAGTGGCCGAGGATACGCTGAATCTCAAGTAGCGGGACGCCGGCCTGGGCCATCCAGCTTGCCGCCGTGTGTCTCAAGGTGTGGAAGCTGGCACCTTTGACGCCCGCTCGACGT
>JBGPED010000217.1:0-5636 GCA_041482595.1 Acidobacteriota bacterium | reverse complement strand
GGAGGCCGACGACGTGCAGGTCGAGGTCAACGAGAAGGACCTGCGGGTCGACACATTCTGCGCCACGGGTCCCGGCGGCCAGGGGGTCAATACCACCTACTCGGCCATCCGCATCACGCACCTGCCGACGGGCACCGTGGTGCAATGCCAGGACGAGCGCTCGCAGCACAAGAACAAGGCGCGCGCCATGAAGGTCCTGCGCTCGCGCCTCCTCGATCTCGAGATCCAGAAGCAGCGGGACGCCATCGCCAAGGACCGCCGCAGCCAGGTCGGCACGGGCGAGCGCTCCGAGAAGATCAGGACCTACAACTTCCCGCAGAACCGCCTGACCGATCACCGGGTCAACGTCACCATCCACCGCCTGCCCGAGATCATGGAAGGGGACCTCGACCCGCTCATCGAGCCGATCGTCGCCCATTACCAGTCGGAGGCGCTGAAGGAAGAGGTGCGGGTCTGAGCAGAGCCACCGCCTCGTCCCTGGTCGCGGAGGGGAGGGCCAGTCTGGAGGCGGCCGGAGTTCCCGACCCCGCGCGCGACGCCGAAGTCCTCCTGGCCCACGTCCTCTGCATCGACGGAGCGCGGCTGCACGCCCACCCCGAAATACCCGTCGAGCCCGCGCCCGCGGCCTGCTACGGCACCCTGATCGCCCGGCGCGCGGCGCGCGAGCCGCTGCAGTACCTGACCGGCGTGCAGGAGTTCTGGTCGCTTGCGTTCAAGGTCACGCCGGGGGTCCTGATCCCGCGTCCCGAGACCGAGGGGATCATCGAAGCGTTTCTCCGCCTGAACCACGCGCCCGATCCGGTCGTGCTGGACATCGGCACCGGCAGCGGCTGTCTCGCGGTCACGGTCGCCCGCGAGATCCCGGGGGCCCGCGTCTACGCCAGCGACGTCTCGGAGGAGGCGTTGCGCGTCGCGCGCGACAACGCCGCCGCCCACGGTGTCGCGGCGCGCATCCGGTTCCTGGCCGGCGATCTCTTCCTGCCGCACCGCGGGACGGGACTGGAGGGGGCGGTCGATTTCATCCTGGCCAACCCGCCCTACCTGGGAGACGACGAAGTGACGGGGTCGATGCCGGAGGTGCGGGATTTCGAGCCGCGCACAGCCCTCGCCGCCGGTCCGGACGGCCTCGCGGTCCACCGCCGGCTGGCGCGCGAGGCGGGCGGCTTCCTGAAAGCCGGCGGCCACCTGATCGCCGAGATCGGCCTCGGCCAGGACGCCGCCCTGCGCGAGCTGTACGCCGATCATCCCCGCCTCGACCTCGCCGCGATCGAGCCCGACCTCGCCGGCATTCCACGCGTCCTGATCGTCCGGGCGCGCCCGTAGGGGCCTCCCGGCCCGCCGCGGTATACTCCGTTCGTGCCCGACCTTCTGCCCGTCGAAGCGGCGCTGTCGATCGTCCTGGAAGCCGCGCCCGTCCTGCGCTCCGAGCGGGTCGGCATGGACGACGCCCTCGGACGATACCTCCAGGAGGAGATTCGCGCCGACCACGACTACCCCGATTTCGACAAGTCGCTGATGGACGGCTACGCGGTGATCGCGGCCGACACCCAGGGCGTGCCTCGCCCCCTGCGCCTCGTGCAGGAGATCCCGGCCGGAATGGATCCCGCCGCTCTGCGCCCGGTCGTCTCCGGCACGGCGTCGCGCATCATGACCGGGGCCCCGATCCCGCCGGGCGCCGACGCCGTCCTGATCGTCGAGGAGACGGAACCGGCGGCGGGTGACGCGCAGGCCATTCGGCCGCTCGGCGCCGTGCGGCCCGGGGCGAACATGGCGCGCCGCGGCGTCGACGTGCGCGCGGGCGAGGTGCTCCTGCGCCCCGGCGAGTTCATCGGCCCGGGGGAGATCGGTGTCCTCGCGGCCTGCGGCCGCACCACGATCGCGGTCGGCGGTCTGCCGCGCCTCGCCATCGTCGCCACCGGCGACGAGCTCGTCGAGCCGGAGCGTGCGCCCGGTCCGGGCCTGATCCGCAACAGCAACGGCCCGCTCCTGCGCGCCTTGGCGCGCCGCGCCGGTGTCACGACGCGGTATCTCGGAATCGCACCCGACGAGGAGACCGCTTTGCGCGGGATGATCGAGGATGGCCTGCGCGACGACCTCCTCGTTCTCTCCGGCGGCGTGTCGATGGGCACGCACGACCTGGTCGGAAAGACGCTGCGCTCCCTCGGCGTCGAAATCCTGTTCGAGAGGGTGGCGATCAAGCCGGGCAAGCCGTTCACGTTCGGCCGACGGGGCCCGACGCTGGTCTTCGGCTGTCCCGGCAACCCGGTCTCGACCTACGTCATCTTCCAGGTCTTCGCGCGCGCCGCCCTGCGGCGGATGATGGGGTGCCATGACCCCGTGCCCGCGCCGGTGCGCGGAATGCTGCGGACCCCCGTCCGCCAGCGCCCCGGCCGCGCCGGCTACTACCAGGCCCGGGCCACGTGGTCGGGCGACGCGTACGAGGTCGAGGTTCTGCCCACCAGTGGCTCCGCCGATTTCGTCTCCTGCGCGCGCGGGAACGCCCTCGCCATCGTCCCCTCGGAGACCGCGGCCATGGCTGCCGGCTCCCCGATCGACGTGCTCCTGCTGGACGATCACGCCGATCACGTCGCGCGTTGACACCCTCTTCGAGCGCGTGGTAGCCTCCGCGCGCTCGCGTTACGGGCGACACGGCGCGCCGGAAAGTCCGCGGCGGGCCGGGAACGCCGGGCCGCACCCCGGGAGGAGCGCTTGGCGAAGGTCACGGTCCTGATCGCGGACGACCTGAAGTTCTTCCTCGAGATCGAAAAATCCTACCTGCAGCGCGGCGGCTTCGAAGTCCTCACCGCGACGTCCGGCGAAGAGGCGGTGGACATCGCCCAGAAGCGCCAGCCCCACCTCGTGCTGCTCGACCTCGAGATGCCGAAGATGGACGGTGCCGCGGCCTGTGCGGCGATGCGCAAGGTCGCGGCGCTGCAGGCGACACCGATCATCATCATGAGCGCCACCGGGACGCCGCAGAACCGGGAGCGCTGCCTGAAGGCAGGGTGCACGGATTTCGTCGCCAAGCCGGAGAAACCGGACGAGCTCCTCGGGATCGTGGCGCGCATCCTGTCGATCAAGAAACGCGAGGCGACGCGGATCACGGTGGTGTTCAACGTCACGGGCACGCACGCCTCCCGGCAGGTGATCGGGCAGGCGAAGGACTTGGGCGAGAAGGGACTTCTCCTCGAGACCTCCACGGCGATCTCGGTCGGATCGGTCCTCGAGCTGGAGTTCTACCTGCCCGGGACGAGGTCGCAGGTGAAGGTGAAGGCCAAGGTGGTGCGGGCGGGGAAGACCTCGGACGGGGCCCCGCAGGCGGGAGTCGAGTTCATCGATCTGAGCCAGGCGGACGAGGAGGCGATCCTGGACTACGTGACTTCCTGACGAGATCGTCGTAGACCGAGCGCAGGGCCGCGTCCTCGGGATGGCGGCCCAGTCCCTGCCGCGCCAGATCGATCGCTTCCTCCATCCGGTTCATCTCGGCCTTCGCCAACGCCATTCCGAGGAACGGCGCGCTCCCGTCGTCGCCCAGGTCGCGGGCCCGCCGGAACGCGGCGAGCGCCCGCTCGGGCTGTGCCAGCCTCCTGTACACCGATCCCAACTTTAGATAGATTGCCGACGACGGCGAGGCCGCGCAGGCGCGCTCGTACGCCGCGGCGGCCTCGTCCCAGCGCTGCAGCTGGGCGCAGGCCCCGGCCAGGTTGGCGAGGAAGCGCGGGTTCTCGGGGTCGAGATCCTCGGCGCGCCGGAACTCGTCGAGCGCCTCAAGCACCCGGCCCGAGCCCGAGAGGAGGATCCCGAGGAGGTTGTGGAACTCGTCGATGCGCGGGTCGCGCGCCAGGGCGCGCCGCACGATCGGCTCGAGACCTCCGCGTCTTCCGGGCGGCAGCAGGCCGAACAGGTGCTGCGCGGCGACGACCCGGGCCGGGTCGGCCTGCAGGGACTTCGCGTAGAGCGCCACGGCGGCTTCCCTTTCGCCTGCGTCCTCTGCGAGGAGGCCCGCGATCGCGTCGTACAGGCCCGGTCGCTTCGCGGTGCGCGCCGCCCAGCGCCGGGCGATATCGGATGCGATGTCGCGGCCTTCCTTTCGCGACAGGGCCAGCTGCACCATCCACAGCACCGACTCGGGATCCATCGACTCCATCGTGCGCAGCCCCTCCTCCAGGGCGCCGAGCGCCAGGTCCTGCTGGCCCAGCCCGAGGTACGCCTCCGACAGCAGCTGGTAGTTCTTCGGCAGCTTCTGGCGATCGTTGGCGAGGCGCAGCTGCTCGGCCGCCTGCGCGTAGTCGCGCCGCTTCAGGAAGTAGGTCGCGAGGTTGCGGTGGTAGAAGACCTGCGTCGTGGCGCCGGGGCCGTCCGAAGCGCCGGCGGTCGGAGCGCCGAGTGGGGCGCCGGACGGCGGACCGGAGGGAGGCGCGCCGCCGGGAGAGCCGCCGACCCCGGCCGAAGCCGACGATTCCGCGCCGCCCGAGCCGATAGCACCGATCTGCGGCTCGGAACCGGTCGCGTGCGCCCCGCCCGCGGGGTCGCCGCCGATGTAGCCGAGGGCGCGCAGGCCGGCGAGCAGCTCCTCCTCCGCCTCGCGCGTGCTTTGGCCCGAGGCGACGACCGTCGTCTCACGCGGCGCCCCGATGCGCTCGTAGGAGGGGATCGTGCGCGCCGGGTGGGCCGCCACGAAGACCGGGTCGATCGCCTCCACCAGGACGCGGCCGGGCATCTCCTCCGAAGCGGGAAGACCGAGCAGGTAGAGGAGCGTCGGCGCGATGTCGAAGAGGGTCGCGCGCGGTGCCATGGGGCCGGGACGCGCCCCCGGTCCGCTCAGGATGAAAATACCGCTCTCGCGGTGCCACTCGACCGGCTGCTCGGTGGTGTACGGCAGGACGTCCTGCGGCCGGCCGGCGCCGGTCTTGAAGCCGTGGTCCGACACGACCATGACCGTCGTTCCGGCGCCTGCCGCCTCCACGATGCGGCCGATCAGCTCGTCCTGCTTGACATAGAAGCCGGTGACGGCGTCCCTGTAGCGGCGGTAGTCCTCCTCGGGGCAGATCGCCAGGCGCTGTGGCATGCAGTGCTGGAAGCGGTGGCCCATCATGTCGATCCCCTCGAAGTACACCGCCGTCAGGTCCATCCGCCGCGCGGCGAGGTCCGAGGCGATGGCGGCGTAGTTCTTCGAGCCCGCGAGAATCGAGATCGCCAGCGGCACCGGTCGCTGTGCCAGCCTGCGGTTCTCCTTCTCGTCATCGGTGGTGGCGGGTTGCAGCACCTCCTGGAGCGCGGCCTCGTACTCCGCGCGGTCGATGTGCAGGATCGGCGCGACCTCCTCGTACGTCAGGTCGGCGGCGGTGTGAAGCGCGGGCAGGACCTGGTCGAAGTAGCCGGGCGGATACGTGACGCCGGCCGGCGCGGCAGCACCGGGCGGACGCGGCCGCAGGGTCTGGAACACGACGAGGTTCGAGACCTGGTAGCCATCCACTTTCTCCGCCGGGTACGAGGCCCACCAGGCGACGAAGGCGCTGGGCCTGCCGGCGTCGCTCAGGATGTTCCACAGCGCCTTCACCCTCCGGAAACGGCTGGTGATCGGCACGCGGCGGCCGGTCGCGTCGTCGATCGCCTGGAAGTCGGCGACTCCATGG
>JBGPED010000216.1:0-5716 GCA_041482595.1 Acidobacteriota bacterium | reverse complement strand
CGAAGGGCGGGTTGCACCCGGTGCAGCAGGCGTTCATCGACAAGGACGCCCTGCAGTGCGGCTTCTGCACTCCCGGCTTCGTGGTCGCATCGAAGGCGCTCCTCGACAGGACACCGCGACCGGCGATCGATGACGTGCGCGAGGCGCTCGGCGGCCACATCTGTCGCTGCGGCACCTATCCGAAGATCTTCGAGGCCGTGCTCGCGGCCTCGGGCCGCAACCCATCGACGAAGAGCTGAGCCGGCGCGATGACGGAAAGCCGCAAGGTCAGGATCGGGCCCGAGGGTCGGACCGAGGAGGTCACGGTCCTCGTCCCGGAATCCGAGCCGCCGATCTGGGACGCCGGCGCGCGACTCAACGTCGTCGGCCGGGCCACGCCGCGCCTGGACGGTGTTGCCAAGGTCACGGGGCAGGCGCGCTACACCTGCGACGTGAGCCTTCCCGGGATGCTGTACGGGAGGATCCTCCGCAGCCCGCACCCGCACGCCCGCATCCTGTCGATCGACGCGTCGCGCGCCGCGAAGCTCGCGGGCGTGAAGGCGGTCGTGACCTTCGAGGCCCCCGACTTCTTCGCGGCGCTGGGGGAGACCGACGAGGCCGGCAACCCGGTCGACTCCGGCAAGACCAGGGGAGAGGCACCGAAGACGCGCCGCGTCCTGTTCGCCGGCGAGGAGGTCGCGGCGGTGGCCGCCACGACTCAGGAGATCGCCGAGGACGCCCTCGATCTGATCGCCGTGCGCTACGAGACGCTGCCGCACGTCGTCGACCTGGAAGAGGCGCGCAAGCCGGACGCCCCGAAGGTCCACGCCGGCGGCAACCTGCCACCACCGACGGTCCGCGAGAAGGGTAACGTCGAGGAGGGCTTCCAGCAGGCCGATGTCGTCATCGAGGGGACCTACACGACGCCGGTCGCGCTGCACAACGCCCTCGAGACGCACGGCGCGGTGGCGCGCTGGGAGGGGGGCCGCCTCACCGTCTGGGCCTCGACGCAGGGGGTGTTCGGCTTCCGGGACGACCTGGCGAAGTTCTTCAAGATCCCGGCGGCGAACGTGCGGGTGATCAGCGAGTACCTGGGGGGCGGCTTCGGCGCCAAGTTCGGCGCCGGGGTCATGGGCGTCGTCCCGGCGATCCTGGCGAGGAAGGCGCAGGCGCCGGTGAAGCTGATGCTCGACCGCCAGGAGGAGAACCTGGCGACGGGCAACCGCCCGAGCTCGGTGCAGTGGATCAAGATCGGTGCTATGCGCGACGGGACGCTCACCGCGTTCCATCTGAGGTCGTACGGCACCGGCGGCATTGCCGGCGGCGCCGGCGTCTCCGGCCCGGTCCGGATGATCTACGCCTGCCCCAACGTCAAGACCGAGGAGCAGGACGTCATGACCCACGCCGGCTTCGCCATGCCGTTCCGGGCCCCCGGCTTCCCGCAGGGGTCGTTCGCGCTCGAGTCGGCGCTCGACGAGGTGTCCGACCGGCTCGGGCTTGATCCGCTCGAGGTCCGCAAGAAAAATTACCGGGACCAGCCGGCCAAGGCGCTCCTCGTCGAGTACGACCTGGCGGCGAAGGAGATCGGCTGGTCGCGGCGCCGCGCGCCGGCGCAGGCCGGTCCGGCGGGAACCGTGCGCCGGGGCCTGGGGATGGGGACGGCGGTCTGGGGGATGTACGGCGGGCCGCCGGCCGACGCCACGGTGCGCATCCACTCCGATGGAAAGGTCGAGTGCATCTGCGGCACGCAGGACATCGGGACGGGCACGCGCACCGCGATGGCGGTGGTCACGGCGGAGGTCCTGGGACTGAAACCGGACCAGATCAGGGTCGTCCTGGGCGACACCGCGACCGGAATGTACTCGCCCGCCTCGGGCGGGAGCGTGACGCTGACGTCGATCCTGCCGGCGGTCCGGTCAGCCGCGGAGGGCGCGCGCGAGAAGCTCCTGAAGGCCGCGGCGCCCGCCCTCGGAGCGAAGCCGCAGGACCTGGACTCGAAGGGCGGCAGGATCGCGTCGCGGGACGGCCGCGCTTCGGTGACGTTCGCGCAGGCCGCCTCCCGCCTGAAGTCGGCGGTGATCTCGGCGCAGGCGTCCCGCGCCGACAACTACGCCGGCCGGGGTGGGGAATCGTGGGGCGCGCAGTTCGCCGAGGTCGAGGTCGACACGGCGACCGGCCGGGTCCGGGTCGTGAAGATCGCGGCGGCGCACGACGCCGGGCGGACGATCAACAGGCTCACCTCCGAGAGCCAGGTGACCGGCGGCGTCATCATGGGGCTGTCCTACGCGCTCCTCGAGCAGAGGATCATGGATGCGAACACCGGCCATGTCATGAACGCCAACCTCGAGGACTACAAGATCGCCGGCACGATGGAGGTGCCGGAGATCGTCCCGATCCTGGTCGATGCCTACGATCCGGCCAACAACGTCGGCGTGAAGGGGCTGGGGGAGCCGCCGGTCGTGCCGACCGCGGCGGCCATCGCCAACGCCGTCAGCAACGCGCTCGGAGCGCGGGTGCGCGATCTGCCGATCACGCCGGACCGCGTCCTGGCGCTTCTGGGCAAGGTCAAGGCGACATGAACCGCTTCGCGTTTGCCGAGCCCTCCTCAGTCCAGGCCGCCTCGGAGCTCCTGGCCGACACGACGCGGCGCGCCCTGCCGATGGCCGGCGGGGTCGATCTGCTCGGCGAGCTGAAGGACCGCATCGTCGAGCCGGATCTCCTCGTCAACCTCAAGACGATCCGCGAGCTGGACTACGTCCGTTTCGACTCGGACGGGACGCTGCGGCTCGGCGCCCTCGCCACCCTGGCCGCCGTGGCCGGGCACGATCGGATCCGGAGGGAGTTCCCCGCCCTCGCCCAGGCGGCGGCGAGCGTCGGCTCCCCGGAAATCAGGAACGTCGGCACGGTCGGCGGAAACCTGTGCCAGAGACCGCGCTGCTTCTATTACCGCTCGTCCCTCCACAGGTGCCTCAAGAAGGGAGGAGACGTGTGCTTCACGACTCTCGGCAACAGCCGCTATCACGCCATCCTGGGGGGCGGGCCGTCGTTCATCGTCCATCCGTCCGACCTGGCCCCGGCCCTCATCGCCTGCGACGCCCGCGTCCTGATCGCAGCACCCTCGGGCAAGAAGGACGTGCCGCTCGAGAAGTTTTACGTGTTGCCCTCGGTGCGCCTGGATCACGAGACTATCCTGAAGCCCGGCGAGATCGTGACCGAGGTCGTGGTGCCTTCGGCGTCCTCGGCGACGGCCGGGGCGCGCGGCCTGTTCCTCAAGTTCCGCGAGAAGGAGTCGTTCGACTTCGCGCTGGCCAGCGTCGCGGCCTCGTTGAAGATCGAGGGCGACGTCTGCAGGTCGGCGCGCGTCGTCCTGGGCGGCGTCGCGCCCGTTCCGTGGCGCTCGGAAGAAGCGGAGCGGGTGGTCACGGGCAAGTCGATCGATGTGCCGATCGCGGTGCTTGCGGCGGACGCGGCCCTCAAGGACGCCTCGCCCCTGCCGCACAACGGCTACAAGGTGCCGCTCGCGAAGGCGCTCGTGCAGCGCGCGCTCCTGTCGCTCTCCGGCCGCGACGGCGAGCCGGGGCCCGCGTGAGGCGATGAGGATGCGCGGATGAGCGACGCCCTCCCCGCGGCCGGCTTGCCGGGACTGTGCCGGCACCTGCGTACCAAGCGCTACTACTACGGATCGACCGACGAGGTGCTGGAGGTCGCCGACCTGTCGACCACCGCCCAGTTCTGGTGTCTCCGGACGATGCGCGTCATCGGTCCGGACGAGGGGTACGTCTCCCCGGGCACCTGCCGCGCCGGCCGCTCCTGCTGCGACTCGCTTACGGAATCGTAGTCCACGGCTGATTTCCCTCGATCTCCGCCGTCCTCGCCGTATATTTCCGGACTCCATCATTATGTATACGCCGCGCCGCGCGACCGCCCGCCTCCTGACGATCTCCCTCGTCCTCTGCCTCGCCCTGTTCGCCTCCGGCGGCGGAGCCGTTCGCGGGGCGGGGGGCCTCGAGGGGCGCGTCGCGGTCCGCTCCGGCGATCCAGCCCCCGTGTCGATCGGCGTCGGCTCCCGGTTCGACAGCATCGCGATGGCGTCGGACGGCCTCCTGTTCATCGACGCATCCGGCAGCGCCCTGTTCCAGAGGCGCGCGGGCGAGCTGCGCATCCTGGTGCACGCCGGCGACGCCGGCGCCTCGGGAGCCACGATCGCCTCGCTCCGGGCCGTCGCGGCCGGGGCCGACGGCACGATCGTCTTCCTGGCGCTCCTTCCCGATCGGCGCGAGGCGATCTTTCGGATCGGACCCGAGCGTGGGCTGCCCGAGGAGGTCGTGGTGGTGCAGGATACCCTGGAGCTGCGGGACGGGCCGGCCACCGTCGGCGTCCTGGACCCGCCGGTCGTGGACGCCGAAGGGGCGGTCATCGCGTCGATCCGTTTCTTCGAGGTGCCGGGGGCGATCATCAGGTTCCCGCGCGGCGCCGCCCCGCAGATCGTCATCGAGACCGGCGACCCGCTCGGGACCGGTGAGTTCTCAGCACCTTTCGCCGCCCCGGCGGTGAACGCTTCGGGCCGCATCGCCTTCACCGCGTCCCTCGGGACGGGAGAGGGCGTCGTGTGCACGGTGGCTCCGGGAGAGACGCCGGTCCTCCTCGCCTTCTTCCCGCCCCCGGCCGGCCCTCTGTCGCCGGTCCTGACATCGGACCCGCCGGCGATCAACGACGCGGGGCAGGTCGCCTTCCTTCTGGTCAATCGCGGGACGGTGCGGGTCCACAGCACCGGGGGAGGCTTTTCGTTCCTGGTCGCGGGGCCCGGCTCGTCGGCCCCCGGCGGCGGGAAATTCACGGAGATCACCGAGTTTCGACCCGCAATCGACGCGGCCGGCAGGGTCCTGTTCGGCGGCGTGCGCTCGAACGGGAAGAAGGGGTTCTACCTGTCCAACGGCATCGCTTCGACATTGGCCGAGGAAGGGATGCCGGCCGGACCGTCGGGGACATTCGTCAAGGTCGAGACCGATCCCGCCTCCGGGGCCGCCGCGGCTCTCGGGCCGGACGGAGTCCTCCACCTGGCGGCCTCCGCCACCGCCGCCGAGGGCATCTTCTCGGTCGGGGCCGGGATCGCGGCGCTCGAGGTGGGGAGCGACGAGCCGATCCCCGGCCCGCGGTTCGTGTCGTTCCTCGACCCGCGGGTCCCGCCCGCGGGCGGCGGGCCGTCGCTCGCGCCCGGGGGCCTGATGATCTTCGATGCGCGCGTCACCGGCGGACGGCGCGGCCTGTTCGCGCGCGATCGATCCGGGACGATCCGGGCCGTGGCCCTGGACGGCGGCGTGGCTCCGGACGGTGGACAGTTCGTGGGTGACCGCTTCACGTACGCCTCGATCAACGACGGCGGGACCTTCGCCTTCCTCGGCGAGGCGCTCGATCCGTCCCGGCCCCCGGCGATCTCGCTGTTCTACGGCTCGATCGACGGCGGGCCGGTGCGCCGGGTCGTCGACACGGAATCCCTCCCGGCTGGAGCCGGCCAGTCCGTCACCCCGGGGTCCGGCGATCGCGTCAAGGGCGCCCCATCGCGCGTGAACCGCATGGGACAGATCGCCGTGCCGGTGGCGCAGCCGGACGGCACGTCGGTCCTGATGGGATACGACGGCACGACGCTGTTCCGGATCGCGGGGCCGGGGGACCCCGCGCCGGGCGGAGGGATCGTCACGACGGCCTTCACCGGCTCGCTGTTCACCGGGCAGCCGGT
>JBGPED010000215.1:0-5901 GCA_041482595.1 Acidobacteriota bacterium | reverse complement strand
GCACCGGTGTGCAGGACATTCTGCGCTACGGGTATCTCCCTCCCAAGGAAGTCCTGCGGCCGGAGGTCGGGCAGGTGATCCTGCAGGGGATTCAGCCGAAGGGGGTGGGCGCCGACGGCCAGGCGATCAAGCCGGTGGGCGACACCATCAAGGGACTGTTCCCGTCCTATCTGACGCACACCCGCCTGGGGGGCCCGAAGCGGCCGCAGCCCCTGGATCCGAAGAACCTCGACACCCGTGACCTGGAGGCGGCGCTGCGCGACACGCGGGACAACGCCTCGCGCGTCTACGAGCGGGTGTACGAGACGTACGCGTCGCTGTTCGACATCGAGCGCGGCGCCGACCTGACGCTCCTGGAAGAGGCGCGGCGCAAGGCGATCACCATCCAGGAGGAGCTCATCCAGGCCCTCGAGCAGAAGGTCGCCATCGCCCCGTTCGCGGTCGAGGACAGGTACATGTACCAGGATCGCGAGGAGGCCGAGCGCGAGCTGCGCGTGGCCCGGAAGATCCTGGACGACCTGCGACAGGGCGGTGACACGGACTTCCGCGAGCGGGTCTGGAACCAGCGTCCGTACGAGGACTATCGCGGCTAGGAGCGCGTCCGTCTTGACAAAGGATCACCCTTGTGATGTATTGGGTTCCGCTTCCAAACATACGCAGAGGAGGGGGTGAGACCGTGGCGAAGAAAAAATCCAGGCGGAAGGCGCCCCGCCGGAAGAAGACAGCCGGCAAGGCTTCAAAGCGAAAGGCGTCGGCCCGCAAGGCAACCCGCAGGAAGGTGGCCAGGAAGTCGCGCCCGGCGCGGAAAACCGGATCCCGCAGGTCTCCGAGGCGCAAGCCCTCGGCCCGGAAGGCGGCACCCGGGGCCGACCGTACTCCCGCCCCGACGCCTCCGAGCCCGGAACCGGTTCCGACGCCCTCGTCGAGTCCGCTGACGGGAGGCACCTACACTCCGACGTACGGAAGCGGGTACGGCTCGTCCGAGGAGGAATAGCCTCCCCGGAACCGGACGGATCCGCAGGAAAAAGAGACGCACGACCGCCCGGTGGCCCCTCAGGCCCCCGGGCGGTTTTTTTCTCGGGGGTCCACGTGCCGTCCACCCATTTGACTCCCCCCGACCCTGGACTATATTGGGCCATGGACCTTTGTCGAGTCGTCAACGCGAAGAGGTGTCATGGCCAACACACCCTTGCCCCCGTCGGATGTCGCCTGGCGCAACGGGATCGTGACTCTCGAGCGGCGCAGCTACAAGGAATCGATCGCCCTCTTCCGGCAGGCCATCGACCTCGAACGTCAGGAAGGGGCGAAAAACCCCAAAATGAAATACGTGTCCTATCTCGGACTGGCGCTGACCCTGTCGCAGGGCAAGTCCGAGGAAGGGCAGAAGCTGTGCGAGCAGGCGGTCAAGCGCGAATTCTTCGATCCCGACCTGTACTGCAACCTGGGAATCGTCTACCTCAGGAACCGATTGAAGGCCCAGGCGTTCGAAGCGTTCCAGAAGGGCCTGAACCTGAAAGCCGGACATCCGCGGATCCTGGACGAGCTGGAGAAGTACGATCGCCGCTGCGAGCCGGTCCTCTCGTTCCTGCCGCGCGGCCACTACGTGAACCGTCTGCTCGGCCGGCTGCGCTTCCGCCTGCGTCAGCTGTTCGACGGCACCGAGGCCCAGCAGACCTGAGCCCTTCGGCCTCCCCGCAGCATCGGTCGCCCCCGAGGGCACCACCGGGGGTCATGTTTGGCCTCCTGTTCAGCGCCTGTCTTCTTGCCCTGCCGGGCGGTGCTGTGGCGCAGCCGCGCGACGAGACCCGCCTCGGCGCGGACGCCCTGGTGCGGCGCGGTTTCGAATACCTCGCCCGGCCGCGCCCCGAGGATCAGGACGAGGCCGCACGCCTGTTCAGCAAGGCGCTCAAGCTTGGCCCGGACCGCGCCGATGCGCACGTCGGCCTGGCGCGTGTCTCGATCTACCTCTACACCCTGGGGCAGGACGAATCGCCGGAAAGGCTGCGCTCCGCCCTCGAGGAATCGCGCCAGGCCGTCGACCTGGCGCCGAAGGATCCCGCGGCCGCCGCGGCCCTTGCCCTGGCCCTCGCCGCGGACAACCGGCTGACACCGGCCCTCGTGGAGGCACGGCGCGCCGTTTCGACCGACCCCTCCTCCGCCGAGGCGCACGTTTCCCTGTGCATCGTCCTGCGTCTGCGGAAGGACGATGAGGGTGCGCTCCAGGCCTGCCGCCGCGCTGCCGAGATCGCCCCCGAGGACCCGCGCGTCCTGGCGGCGCTGGGCGAGACCCTGAGGGAGGCGGGCCGCTACCAGCAGGCGCTGGAGATGTTCGGCCAGGCGATCGATCTGGATCATGAGGCGATCGTGCCCCAGCTCGGGGCCGCCGCGACGCTGCTCAAGGGAGGCAACGATCCGACGGCGCGGGGGTTTTACAACCTCCTGCTGCAGAAGTGGGACTACGGGAAGAGTCGCGCCCGCCTCGGGGCCGCGGCCCTGCTCGTCACCGTGCAGGACTACGAGGGGGCGCTTCAGGTATACGGCAGTCTCGACGTTCCCGAAGGCATCTCCATGCCAACCATACTCACGTTGTACGGGAAGGGATATTGCCTCAGGCGCCTGGGGCGCGACGCGGAAGCGGAATATTTCTTCAGCTCGCTCATCGAGCGCGTCCCGGTCGATTACGACGGCCCCGCCCGGGGCCGCGATATGCTGTTCAAGGCGTACGAGGATTTGATCGAGTACTTCGACTCCAAGGGCCGGGAACGAAAGGTCCTCACACTCTTGCAATCGGCCTGCGAACGGCCGCTGGCCCCGACACGGCTGGCCCGGGCCCTGGCGGAACGGCTCGAGGGTCGGAAGGAGGCGGATGAGGCCGCCGGCGTTCTCGAGAAGGCGATTCTCGGCGCCGATCCTCTCGACGATCCCCTGGAGCTCTCGGAATCGACCCTCAAGCTGGTGCGCCTGCGCACCTCCAACGGCGGACGCCGCATGCAGGCCGACTCCCCCGCCGCCCGCGCCCTGTCGCTCGCCGCGGAGCGCCTTGAGTCGACCGGCCTGGGCGCCGCGCATTACCGCCTGGCCCGGGCCCTGGCGCTGGCGCAGAGGCGCGAGGCGGCGGTCAAGAGCCTCGAGCACGCCCGCGCCTCCGGGTACCTCCCGGCCGGCCAGATGGCCGCGGAGCCTGACTTTGAGAAGATTCGAGAGGACCCTGGTTTTGTGATCCTCCTCAAGGAACGGGAAGCCGCCAGTGCCCCCGGAGGGCACTGACCTCCTGACACTCAAGGGCGATCGGCCGTCGTCTTTTGTCTGACCCAAGCGTGATCCGTCCAGGAACACCTCACTCGGGGTCTCTTCACCCCACCCGGAAGGGACTGTCCTCCGGGACCTTGGGCCGGTTGCGACAGAACTCGTCCAGATTCCCGACATGGTATCTCCCTTGCTCATGCTGAAGGTGCGACGTGACCCGGGACATGTGGGCGCGTCTCAGGAGGAGAATGCGATGAAACGCGCTCTGGTAGGTGCTGCAATCGTTCTCGCGACGCTCGCCGTCGCGAAGCCCGCGTCGGCGCAGTCCGTCACGCGGGAATCGCAGTGCACGGAAGTGTACGGCGCGAACAAGCTGACGTACGACTGCGGGTTCAACGTGAAGAACTACGTCATGGGCACGCCGATCACGTTCACCATGACCTTCAACTGCAACGGCAATTGCGGCCCGGTGACGAGCTTCGGCCTGCGCAACAGCGGGTTCACGCCGGCGGGCGTGTCGGGTCACATGGTGAGTGGCAAGCGGATCGAGAACGGCGTCGAGCTGACGTTCGTGTTCGACTCGGCGGGGAAGACCGGCAACAGCAGGGCCGCCAACGGTCACTTCAACATGAACGTCGCCATGGACGACGGCCAGGGCAACTGGCAGTCGACGCCGTGCAAGGTGAACGTGCACCTGGGCGACTGAACGAGGTGACGCCGGATCTAATCCGGCGTAGGGGCTGAACGCCCCCCTGCCGCTCCCGGGCGGCAAGGGAAAAGCCCGGCGCACGCAGGTCCGATGCTGAATCGGGCTGGTGCGCCGGGCGCTTTTCCGTCCGGCTGCAAAGGTGGCGCGCGTTCAGGGCCGCAGCGTGGTCTGGGCTGACCTCTCCAGGCCGACCTGGATCTCCTCGTCGGGCTGGATCACCGCCTCCTTGCCCTTGGTGCTGCCGGCCACGGCCGTACCGATCGCACCGCCAATAAGGGCACCGCCCTTGACGTCCTTCCCCAGGACCTTGCCGAGCAGGGCACCACCCGCGGCGCTGCCGCCGATGATCCCGGCCTTCTTGCCGGCGCTTCCGGTGGCCACCTTGGTGAAGCCGGCGCTGATCGACGCCGAATGACCGTCCGGCGCGATGATGCGGTTGAACCTGAGCGACAGGGCGCCGCCGGTGTCCTTGAACCCCTTCCTGGCGCTCTTGACGTCGCTCACGTTTCCTTCCACGGCGCTGCCCGCCGGGAAGACCACGCGATCTCCGACGATCAACGGGCTCTTCATCGTCGCCCTGACCTTGTCACCCACGACCGCCGTCCCGGACGAAAGCGGCTCGGGCAGGTTGACCGACAGCGATGTGCCGGCCGGGATCGTGACGGCCACAGGCTGAGGCTGCTGCGGCACGACCGCGCGCGGGCGCTCTTCGGGGATGGCACCGGTCGATTGCGAGGTGCGCGTGCGCTGCGGGTGCGCCGTCGCCGTGCTCTTGCGCTCCGCCGGGGGAGGTGGCGGCTCCGGGGCCGTCGTGCCCGCCATCTCCGAATCGTTCGACGCGACGGGGGGGGGCGGGGCCTGCTCGGCGGTGTCCAGGTTGTCGCTCTTCTGGCTCGAGCAGCCGGCCGCCAGAATGAGCAGCACGGGAACGAAAGCGGGAATTATCGGGTTGAGACGTTTGCGATTCATGACCCTCCTCTCAAGAACGGGGGCGGACGCTCATCATCATAGCGCCGGCCCCGGACCTGCGCCACCCGCAGCGACACTCACTGCTTGACCTTGATGCGCAGCGTCTCCTGCAGGACGATGGTGAGCGGCGTGCTCGGATCGAGCACCGCCTCCCTGCCGCGCGCGCCGGCGGCGACCGCCCCGGGGTCCGAGGGCCCGGCGAGGACCGCCGATGACCTCGGGGGTGTCAGCCCCGTCAACCTGGCTTTCAATTGAGCGCTGGCCCCGGTGGGCGTTCCGATCCGGTTGAAGTCGAGTAGCAGCATGCCGCCCTTTCCCTTGAACCCCGTGGCGGCGGGGATCACCTCGCTCACCTCACCCATGACGTTCGATCCGGACGGAATGGTCACGGTGCCGTTGATGATGATCGCGTCGGTCACGAGGGTCCGGAAAGCGTCCCCTCTGCGGGTCGACCCTGAGCTGAGGGAGTCGATGAGACTGAGCTTGAGGACCGTTCCCTTGGGCACGGTCGAGTCCAGCCATTTGACCGCCGGCACCGGCTTGGTGTCGGGAACGAAGCCGCTCGATCCGTCATTGGCGGGCGCGGGTGCCGGGCTGGTTTCGGACCGACCACAGCCACCAAGACTCGTCACGACCACGAGGATGGCCAGGGCGGCGATCGGGAACGGCAGTATCATCCGTTTCATCTTCTGCCTCACGCAACTCCCGGCCATTGTAATGTCTTTCGCGGATTTCCCACCCATTCGTCCGAGACGCCCCGAGGAATATGGATTCATCCATATAGTTGGACTTATCATCCAACGGATTGGATGATCTGCGTATTATTCTCGGCAAGACTTCCAAGGCAGGCCCACGCGGATGAACCTAAAAATCACCACGGCTCATGGAGATGCCATGATGGACACACGCCCGTCACCAGAATGGCAGTCACATTGCAGTAGTTCTTGGCGTTGTGGCTCTCTGCCTTGACGCACGTT
>JBGPED010000214.1:0-5913 GCA_041482595.1 Acidobacteriota bacterium | reverse complement strand
CGCTGTACAAGCCGGCGCGCAGATCACCGGGTGCGACACCGGGCACACCGATGGGACCGGCTCCTGGCCGGCCGGATCGTCTCAAGCAACTGTCCTCGGGAAAGCGCCGCCCGCAGAGGGCCCCGGGAGCCTGTCCGAATGGTCGGAACCGCTCCTAGCCCAGGAGCTTCTTCATCTCCTTGATCTTGGCGGCGACGTCGCGGTAGGTCGAGTCGAGACCGTACACCTCTGTATACAGCTGCATGGCCTTCTTGTAGTCGCCCTGCTCCCGGTACACCTCGGCGATGTCGTAACGCAGCCCGCCTCCCTCGTGCTCGCCGAGGTTCGGCATGTCCAGTCCCTTCTGGTACCACTTCAAGGCCAGCTGCGGCATCCCCTTCTCGCGGAAGCAGAGACCCAGGATCTCGCAGCACTCGACGGTCCTGGCGGTATCACGCGCCGCGTACTGGAACTCGCCGATCGCCTCGTCCACGAGGCCCATTTCCTTGTAGGCGATTCCCAGGTTGTAGTGCGTCTCGTAGTCCTGTGAGTCGACCTGCTGCTCGACCCCCTTCTTGAACGCCTTGAAGATCTCATCGAGGCTGTGCCCCGGCCCCTCGAGCGACTCCTGATCCTGCGTGTCGACGGCGACCTGCGCCTCGGCGAGGCTGCGGTCGAGCTCCCCGGCGAGATCGAAGAAATCGCCCTCGGCGCCCACCGGCTCGACCCTCTTCTCGACCTTGAACACCGGCCTGGCCTTGGCGGCCCGGGGGACATCGTCCACCACCGGTCGCTGCGCCGGCAGGACCACGGTCTGCGCCCCGAAGGCGCGCTCGACGTCCAGGTCGAAACCGGCCGGCTCGGGCTTCGGAGCGGGACGCGCAGCCGCCGGCTGGTCGGCCGGGACCGGCCGGTTCGCCCGCTCGAAGCGCTGCGCGACCTCCTGGCTTCCCGGGTACTGCTTCTGGAGCTGAAACAGCACGGCGCGCGCCTCTTCGAGCAGGCCCTGGTCGATGTAGAAATCGACCTCCCCCAGCTTCTCCGAATCCGGATCGCGCCCGCCCACCGCCGCGGCCACCGGCTGGTCGGAATCGTCCCGGCCCGGGACGGTCGCGGGACTTCCGCCGTCATCCTCCACCTCGATGGTGAACTCGTCCCCCGCGTCCCCGAAAGACAGGCCGCCCGACAGGTCCTCCGGGGTCTCCTCCTCGACCTTCTCCGGCGCCGGACGGGCAGCGGCCTGCCGGGCCGCCGCCGGGACGGACGCGGGCTTCTTGGGCGCCGGCTCCTCCGGCATCTCGATCTCGAGCTCCAGATCGGTGTCGGGGCTCTCTTCCACCACCTTCGCCGTCTCGGCCGCCAGGCTCGTCGGCTCGATTTCGAGCTCCGCCCCGAAAGGAAGCTCCTCGAGCTCCAGCTCCGGCGTGGACTGGGGGGCGGGCGGCCTGGCGGACCCGGCCGCGGGGACCGTCCTGGGCGGGGCGGTGGGCTTCGCGGCCGGGGCCGCCGCCTCCGCGGTGCCCATGAACTCCTTGATGCGCGGGTTATTGGGGTCGATCCGGATCGCCTCGTTGACGAAATCCTGCGCCTCCTCGGCGCGATTCTTCCCCTTCAGAATCGCGGCGAGCGACAGGCACTCGGCCACCGCTTTCTCCTTGTCCCCCTCTTCGTAATAAATCTCCTTCAGCTTGGTGTGCGAGGGGACGTGCTTCGGGTACTTGTCCAGGATCTTGAGGAGCTGCTCCTTGGCCTTCTCGAGCAGACCGTACTTGACGAACACCTCGGCCTCGGTGAAGTGCTCGCTGATGAACTCGTCGTCCTCGGGCTCCTCGCCCTCCTCGTCCGGCTCGACGGCCATCTCCTGGATCATGCTCTGCGGACCGGAGCCGATCTCCTCCTCGACATCGCCCAGCGCGTCGCCGCCGGACGCCACCTCGCCGGCCTCCGCCTCGAGCGCCGGCTCCTCCTCCAGCTCGAGCGCCCCTTCCTGGATGTCCGGCACCTTCGCCGGGGCCGGCTTCGGGCCGCCCGGCCTGCGCTCGGAGAGGCGCTTCTGCAGCTCGGCGGTCTTCGGATTCTGCGCATCGATCTCCTGCATCCGCGCGACGATCTCCACAGCACCGCCCGACTCGTCCGCGCCGATCAGGATTTCCGCCAGCGCCGCGAGCGCCTCCATCTGCGCGCCGCGGTCTCCCGCCTGCCCGGCCACTTCCGCCCGCTTCGTGAGGGCGTCCCGGTGGCTCGGGAAGGCGCGCAGGAACTCGTCGAGGAGACCCGCGGCGTCCGCGGCGCGCGAGGCGCCGACGTAGCCGTCGGCCGCCCGCACGACCCACTCGAAGGACTGGTCCACCTGGTCCTTCGAAATGTAGAAGCGCGTCACGGCGGCGGAGACCTCGGGGGGCGCGTCGTCCATCCCCCGCAGCTTCTGGAACACCTTCTCCGCCTGCGCGCCCTTTCCCGCCGCCAGGTACGCCTCGCCGAGAAGCGCCAGGGAGCGGGGGTTGTCGCCGTTCGCCTTCGCCATCTGCTCGACCGTCGCGAGCAGATCCCCGGGACTCTTCTCGGCTTCCTTCGTGAGCGCCAGCACCAGGCTCATCATGTCGGGATCGCCGGGGACGACCTTGACCCCCTTCTGCGCCACCTTGATCGCCTCGTCGAACAGGCCCTTCTTCGCGAGCTCCTGGGCCACCTGGCGGAACTCGCGGCCGGCGTCGGGGAGGCTGCCGACGCGCACGAGGAGGTCGGCGTACGTCATCCGCACCTTCATGTTGTCCGGCTCGGCTTCGAGGACGTGCGGGAACACTTCGACCGCCTTCTTGAACTGACCCGCCTTGATGAAGCGGTCGGCCACCGCCAGGTATTGCGCCTTGGCCTCGATCGTCAGTCCCTGCTGCTGATACAGCCCGGCCAGCTTGGTCTGGCAGTCGACGTTCGCCGGGTCGAGCTTGCTGACCTTCTTGTACATGGCGATCGCCTTGAGGAAGAACCCGTCGCTGGCGTAGAACTCGGCGATGCGCAGGAAATAACGGATGGCATCGGGGTTCCTCCCCGCGCGGACGCACAGATCCCCCAGCTTGTTGAGGACACCCATGTCGCGGGAGTTGTCGTCCGCGAGCTTCTTGTATTCGGTGATCGCCTCGAGGATCTTTCCGGACTTGACGAACTTCTCTGCGTTGGCGTTGATCTTCGCGCGGTCGAGGCCCATCAGGTCACCGGTCCCGCCGGGCTCTCGAACGGCAGTTCCCCCGACGGCTCAGGCCGCACGCCCCGGAACGTCGAGCGGTGCCACGGGGTCGGCCCGAAGCGGCGCAGCGCCTCGAGGTGATCGCGCGTCCCGTAGCCCTTGTGACGGCGGAAGCCGTAGGCGGGATAGAGATCGTGGAAGGCCAGCATCATCTCGTCGCGGTAGAACTTCGCCACGATCGACGCCGCGGCGATGGACGCCGAGATGCGATCGCCACCCACCAGGCCCTGCTGGGGAACCCCGATCGCGGGAATCGTCAGCGCGTCGACCAGCACGAAGTCGGGCCGCACCCGGAGACCCATCACCGCGCGCCTCATCGCCTCGAGCGTCGCCCTCAGGATGTCGGTGCGATCGATCTCCACCGGATCGATCACCCCCAGCGCAAACGCCATCGCCTGCCCCGCGATCTGCCGCGCCAGGCGCTGGCGGGCCGCCGGCCCGAGCAGCTTCGAGTCCCTCAGCCCGCGGATCGGCCGGCCCCCATCAAGAATGACCGCCCCCGCCACCACCGGGCCGGCCAGACAGCCGCGCCCGACCTCGTCCACTCCCGCCACGGCCACGAACCCCGCGGCACAAAGCCGCCGCTCATGCAGGAATCCGGCGGCGCGCGGGCCCATGACGGAGCTCCTCAGCCTTTTGTCTCTTCCTCGATGCGCGCCGCCTTCCCCTTGCGGTCGCGCAGGTAGTACAGCTTCGCGCGCCGCACGCGGCCGCGTCGCATCACTTCGACCTTGTTGATGATCGGCGAGTGCAGCGGAAAGATGCGCTCGACGCCGATGCCGTCCGAAATCTTGCGCACCGTGAACGTCCCGCCGGTGCCGCCGCTCTTCATGGCGATCACGATGCCCTGGAAGACCTGAATGCGGTCCTTCTCCCCTTCCTTGACCTTCACGTGCACCTTCACCGAGTCGCCCGCCCTGAAGACGGGCGGGTTCCCCTTGATCTCTCTTTGCTCGACGAGCTTCACGAAATCCATGATGCCTCTCCTCAGCGCTCCCTTACCGGGTCAATGGTCACGCATCGCCGCCGCCCCGCCTCGAGCGCGGGGCTTCAGGAGATCGGGTCGTTTGCGGGCCGTCTCTTCCAGGGCCCGGGCCTTGCGCCACGCGGCGATCCTCCCGTGGTTCCCGCTCAGCAGGATCTCGGGGACCTTGAGGCCGCGGAAGTCCGCGGGCCGCGTGTACTGCGGGTAATCGAATCCCTCTTCGGAGAACGTGTCGCGCCCCGCCGCGTCCTCGTCGCCGAGGGCCCCGGGCAGAAGACGCGTCAGGCTGTCCACCAGCACCATGGCCGGGATCTCGCCGCCGGTGAGGACGTAGTCGCCGATCGAGATCGACTCGTCGGCCAGGTGCTCGCGCACCCTCTCGTCCACGCCCTCGTAGTGGCCGCAGATCAGGATCAGGCGGGTGTAGCCGGACAACCGGCGCGCCTGCTCCTGGTCATAGCGCGTCCCCTGCGGACAGAGAAGGACGGTGCGCGACGATCCGGCCGGATGACGCTCCTTGATGCTCTCGACCGCCGCGAACAGGGGTCCCGGCAGGAGGACCATGCCGCCGCCACCGCCGTACGGAATGTCGTCGATCTTGCGGTGCCGATCGCCCGCATGGTCGCGCAGGTCGTGCAGGCGGACCTCAACGAGACCCCCGTCGCGCGCGCGTCTGACGATGCTCTGCGACAGCGGCCCCTCGAACATCGCGGGGAAGGCGGTGATGATGTCAAATTCCATACAGTTCCAGCAGGCCCTCGGGCGGGTCGATCGTGATGCACCCGGAGGCCACGTCGATGGCCGTGCAGATCGAGCGCGCGGCCGGCAGCAGGATCTCCTCCTGCGCGGACGACCCTCCGCCCGCATTCGGCTCGACGGCGAGAAGTGGCGTTCCGCCGGTGTGCACCACATCGCGCACCTTGCCGATCTCGCGCCCGTCGCGCGTCCGGACGGTCAGGCCGACCAGTTCGAAAATATAGTAGCTGCCCTCGGGGAGGTCAACCAACCCGTTGCAGGGTATCAAGATATCCTGCCCGACGAGCCCGGACGCAGTACCCGCGTCGTCGATTCCCTGGAACTTCAGGACGACGCGGTCGCCGTAAGTCGTGTACGTCTCGATCGGCAGGCGCCGCGTGGGGCCGGAGGCGCGGCCCACGAGGACCCACCCCCGCCCCTCGAGCTGATCGATGCCGGAGACGACCAGGCGCGCCGTCAGGCGGCCGCCGGCACCGCGCAGCCTGAGGCCGGTGGCGACCACCACCTCCGCATCGCCCGCCGGGCCGGGGGACCGCCCTTCCCTACTCGACGATTTCAAGTTCGTAATACTGCCCATGTCTTGCCCCCGCGGCCTCCAGCAGCGTGCGCAGCGCCTGGGCCGTGCGCCCCTGCCTCCCGATGACCCGTCCGAGCTCCGACGGATCGACGGTCAGCTCGAAGACCAGGACTCCGTCGTCCTCGAACGAGCTCACCGCGACCGCTTCGGGGCGGTCGACGAGGTCTCTGGCCAGCGCCTCGACCCAGGTCTTGATGTCCAATTCCGCCACGTCCGTCACCGGTCAGGCAGCCGCGCCCGCCGCGCGCGCCCTGTCGAGAAGCCGCTTCACGGTCGGGGAGGCGTGCGCCCCCTTCTTGATCCAGCCGTCCGCCTTCGAGACGTCGATCTTCACGACTTCGGGTTTCCGCTTCGGATCGTAGTAGCCGATCT
>JBGPED010000213.1:0-5943 GCA_041482595.1 Acidobacteriota bacterium | reverse complement strand
GCGGCGCCGCGAACGCGACCCATGTTATTACTTGGACACACTCCTAGGATTCCCCGATGAGCGATCGCGTCATCCTGTACTCGGCGGCGTTCGTGCGGTCCCTGGCGACCGGGATGATCGGAGTCCTCATGGGCGTCTTCATGGCGCACCTGGACTTCGATCTGGCCCGCATCGGTTCCGTGGTCGGGGCGGGGCTCTTTGGCTGCGCCACGGCGGCGCTCGTCGTGACCCTGATCGGCGACAACATAGGCCGCAAGCGCTCGCTTCTCGTCCTGTCCCTTCTGGCCGCCTGCGGCGGGCTCGGGTTCGCCCTGACCGCCCACCCGTTCGCCGCCGGGGCCGCCGCGTTCCTGGGGATGGTGAACGGCATGGGACGCGACCGCGGCGCCTCGCTCATCCTCGACCAGGTCATCCTGCCGGCGACGGTGGACGACGCCGGGCGCACGCAGGCGTTCGCCTGGTACAACGTCCTGCAGGACATCGGCCACGCCCTCGGCGCCCTCCTGGCGGGACTGCCGGCCCTCCTGAGGAGTCTCGGTGTCGCCAACATCACGTCGTTCCGGGCCGGCGTCGGTGTCTACGCCCTCCTGATGCTCGTCACGACCGTGCTCTACCTCGGTCTGTCGCCCCGCGTCGAGCGCGCCACGGGCGGGCCGAAGACGCAGGTGACCCCGCAGACGCGCCGCGTGCTGTGGCGGATCGCGTCGCTGTTCGCCTTCGACAGCCTGGCGGGGGGGTTCCTGACGACGGCGCTCCTGACCCTGTTCTTCTACGAGCGGTTCTCCGTCGGAGAGGGGATTCTCGGGCCCCTGTTCTTCGGGGCGCGGCTCCTCAACGCCGTGTCCCACCTCGGCGCCGCCTGGCTGTCGCGCCGCATCGGCCTCGTGAACACGATGGTCTTCACCCACGTCCCCTCGAGCCTCCTCCTCGTCACCGTGGCCTTCGCCCCGAACTTCACCGTGGCGGCGATCCTGTTCCTCCTGCGCGAGGGGCTGGTCGAGATGGATGTCCCGACGCGCCAGTCCTACGTCATGGCGGTCGTGCGGCCCGAGGAGCGCACCCTGGCCTCGGGTGTCACGCACTTGGTGCGCGTCGGCGCCTGGGCGATCGCCCCGTCGTTCGCTGGCTGGTTCATGACGGGCTGGTCCCTGATGACGCCCCTGGTCGTCGGCTCGGTCATGAAGATCGCCTACGACGTGCTGCTGTTCGCGGCCTTCCGCCGCACCCGTCCCCCCGAGGAGGACTGATCGGCCCGCGCGGTTTGACAGGGCGCGTCCCCGGAACGATAATTGAGACTGTGTTGCAACTAGCGGCGGGGGCGGCCCACGTGCAGGTCATCGAGCGATTCGCGCAGTACCTGACCAAGCACAAGCTGAAGATGACGCGCGAGAGGCGGGTCATCCTCGATCACCTGCTGTCGGTGCGCGGGCACTTCGACGTCGACGACCTCCTGGTGCGCCTGCGCAAGGCCGGGCACAGGGTGTCGCGCGCCACCCTGTATCGCAACCTGCCGCGGCTGATCGACTCCGGGCTCATCCACAAGGTCGAGATGGCCCACGGCCAGGCACGCTACGAGCTGATGGTCGGGCGGCACCACCACGATCACATGATCTGCCTCGGCTGCGGCACCATCCTCGAGTTCGAGAGTCCGGAGGTGGAGCGCATCCAGGTGGAGGTCTGCCGCCGGAAGAAATTCGTCATGACCGGCCACACGCACCAGATCCGGGGATACTGCGGCGCCTGCGCCGGCGGGGCCCGCCGGGCCGGAGGGAAGCGAGGCTGATGTTCGAGGCCCTGGTGGTGACGCTGCGCGAGGGGATCGAGGCGGCGCTCGTCGTCGGCATCATCCTCATCTACCTGCGCAAGACCGGGCGCGAGTCGCTCTATCGCTTCGTCTACTGGGGCCTGGCCGCGGGGGTCGCGGGCAGCCTGGCGTGCGCGGCCGTCTTCGCCGCCCTGGACGTCCAGGAGGAGGCGTACGAAGGCTGGCTGATGATCGCCGGGGCGATCCTGGTCGCGACGATGGTGATCTGGATGCTCAGGACCGGCAAGCGCATGAAGCAGGAGATCGAGGCGCGCGTCGAGGCGATCGCCGCGCGCGCCCCGGTCGCGGGCGCCGCCCGCGCGGGTGCTGTCGGCGCGGGTCTGTTCGGCCTGACGTTCGTCCTGGTCCTGCGCGAGGGGGTCGAGACCGTGCTGTTCCTGGCCGCGGTCGATCTGACGACCGACGCCCTTCTGGCGTTCTTCGCGGGGCTTCTCGGCATCGCCCTGGCCGTCCTGTTCGGCGTGTCGTTCGTGCGCGGCACGGCGCGCGTCGATCTGCAGCGTTTCTTCAACGTCACAGCGGTCGTGCTGTTCGTCCTGGCGGCGCAGCTCCTGGTGGGCGGCCTGCACGAGTTCGGCGAGCGCGGCACGATTCCGCTGGGCAGCCGCGAGATGCGTCTCATCGGACCGATCGTGCGCAACAACGTCGTTCTCCTGGTCTCGCTCCTGGCCCTGCCGCTCATCGTGCTCCTCGTTCCCGGGCGCGCCGACCGGGCGCGCGCTCAGCAGGCGCAGGCGCTCACGGGCCCGGAGAAGCGCCTGGCGCTGGCCGGTCTGCGCCGGGAAAGGCTCTGGAAACGGACCTTCGCCGCGGCCGGCATCCTGGCGATCGCTTCGCTGACCGTGTCATTCGCCTTCACGCGCCTGCCGAAGGGGATCGATCCTCCCCTGATGCTGCAGCCGGACGGCGAGGGCCTGGTGCGGGTGAGCAAGGCGGACCTGGCCGACGGTCGCCTGCACCGCTTCGGCGTCGAGGTCGACGGTGTCGTGGTGCGTTTCATCGTGAAGAAGGCGGGCAACCGGATGGTCCCGGTGTTCGACTCCTGCCAGGTGTGCGGGGCGCACGGCTACGCCGACGTGAAGGGGAGGCTCATCTGCCTGGCGTGCGCCGCCGACATCAACCCGGCGACGCTTGGGACGGGCGGCGGCTGCAACCCGATCCCGCTGCCGCACAAGGACGAGGGAGGATCACTCGTCGTGTCGGTCCAGGACCTGCGGCGGGAGGCGCCGGCGTTCAGGAAGGCGCTCCGCGAGCAGGCGAAGCCGCCGGGATCGTAGGAGACGGCCGCGTGTTCCTGCGTATGGTGGGTTTCTCGTTCCTGCGCCGCAAGCGGCGCCGGGCCGTCATCCTGGCGGCCGTGGCGCTGGGCACCTCGGCGGCGGCGGCGCTGGGGGACATCGCCCTCGACGTCGGCGACAAGATCAGCCGCGAGCTGAACTCGTTCGGCGCGAACCTCGTCGTCCTGCCGAAGGGGGGCGCCGCCCAGGTCGTCGTCGGGGGCGAGGACGTGTCGGCGCTGCGCGCGCCTTCCTATCTCGACGCGGCCGCCCTCGGAAGCGTCCACGACAACTTCTGGAAGAACAACATCCTGGCGTTTGCGCCGGTCCTGGACGTGCCGGCGCGCCTGGACCTCGGGGGGACGGGCGGGCGCGCCGTCCTCCTGCGCGGCACCTGGTTCGACAGGGACGTCGCGGAGACCGAGCCGCCGCTCAGGACCGGCGTGCGCTCGCTGAACCCATACTGGAGCGTCGCGGGGAACTGGCCGCGCGAGTCGCGCGCCGCGGCCATTGCGGCGCCCGGGACCGTGGTGCCGGCCGCTGCGCCCGCCGGCGCGGGCCGGGCGGAGGCCGCTCCGACCGAGGCGCTCGCGGGGAGCGGCCTGGCGCGTGCCCTGGGCCTTCGTCCGGGGGACCGGCTGCCGATCGAGGTGGCGGGCCGTCCGGAGCACCTCCTGATCACCGGGATCCTGACGGCGGGCGGCGAGGAGGACGACGCGATCCTCGTCCCGATCGAGACGGCCTGGACGTTGTCGGGGCTCGACGGGCGCGTCTCGCGCGTGTTCGTCCGCGCCCTCACGACCCCGGAGTCGGCCGTGTACGAGAGACTCGGGACCAGCCCGAAGGAGATGCGGCCGGAGGAGTTCGAGCGCTGGACCTGCACGCCGTTCCCGTCGTCGATCGCCTTCGAGCTGTCGCGCGCCGTGCCGCACGCCGAGGCGCGCGTCATCCGGCGCGTCGCCGACTCGGAGGGGACGATCCTCAACCGCATCTCGGGCCTGATGGCGGTCATCGCCCTCCTGGCGGCCTTCGGCTCGGCCCTCGCCGTCACCAGCGCCCTGTCGACGAGTGTCCTGGAGAGACGCACGGAGATCGGCCTCCTGAAGGCGATGGGGGCCGGCAATCCGCGCGTCGTCGGTCTGTTCCTGGCGGAGGCGGTGGTCCTGGGGGTGGCCGGCGGTCTTCTGGGGGCGGTGGCCGGCGGGCTGATGGCGCGCTTCATCTCATCGTCGGTCTTCGGCGCGCCCGTGACCATCCGCCCGTTCGCCCTTCCCCTGGCGATCGCCGTGGCCCTCGTGATCACCATCGGCGGGTTCATCGTCCCGGCGCGCCGCATCCTGACCTTCCGCCCGGCGGAGGTGCTGCGTGGACTCTAGGCGAGGACCCGGACGTCCGCGGGCCGGTCTGCACGCGGAACCCTCCCGCTGGGTGACGTCGGCCCGCTTCCTCCTGCGCTCCCTGAACCTGCGCGGCCCGGCCTTCCTCCTGGCCCTGCTCTCCGTCACGGTCGGGGCGACCGTGACCGCGACCGTATTAAATCTGAAGGCCGGGCTCCGCGAGAAGATGTCGCGCGAGCTCCGGTCGTACGGCCCGAACCTCCTGATTCTCCCGGCGGCGGGGTCCGCTCCCGTCGCGGCGGCGGCCGCCGGCCGCGGGGCCGGTCTCGACGAGGCGGTGGCGGGCCGGGTGGTCGATCTCCTCGGCGACCGGGTCGTGGTGGCGCCGGTCCTCCTCGCCGCGGGGAGCGCGCAGGATCAGGCGGCAACGCTCGTCGGCGCCGACTTCGCCCGGCTGCGCCGCCTCTACCCCGGCTGGCGGACGGAGGAGGCCGGAGCGACGACGGCCGGGGAGACGCGATCCTGTGTTGTGGGCGTGTCCCTGGCGGCGCGCGCCGATCTGAAGCCGGGCGACGTCGCCGTCCTCCGGGCGCCGGGCGAGGCGGCGCTCCGGGTCGCGGGCGTCGTCTCGACCGGCGAGGCGGAGGACGAGCAGGTGTTCGTGCCGCTCAGGGTCCTGCAGGAGCTCACCTCCCAGGAGGGGCGCATGTCGTTCGCGGCGGTGTCCGTCGAAGGGGGGCCGCGGGCGGTCGAGAGCGCCGCGGTGCTCATCGCGGCGGCCCTGCCGGGAGTGGAGGCGCGCCCGGTGCGGGCCATCGCCCTGGCCGAAGGGGCGCTCCTCGGCCGGCTCGACCGGATGATGCTCCTTCTGACGCTCGTCGTCCTGGTCCTGTCGGGGCTCTGCCTCGTGACCATGCTGATGTCGATGGTGGTCGAGCGCGAGTCGGAGATCGGGCTGGCGCGGGCGATCGGCGCCGGCGACGGGGAGATCTTCAGGATGTTCCTGGGCGAGGTGGGGCTGATCGGCGCCATCGGGGCGCTCGCCGGGACCGCCTTCGGGGCGATCCTCGTGCGAGTCATCGGCAACCGCCTGTTCGGCGCCGCCATCGAGCCGCGGCTGTCGGTCGTCCCGGCGGTCCTCCTGGCGTCGCTCCTGATCTGCCTCGTCGCCGTCCTCATCCCGCTGCGGCGGGCCCTGTCGATCCAGCCGGCCGCGGCCCTCCGGGGAGACTGACACGTCATGGCCTTCGTCGAGATCGACAACGTCACGCGCCGCTACGACCGGGGGGTATGCGCCCTCGACCGCGTGAGCCTTGCGATCCAGCAGGGGGAGTGGCTGGCCGTCATGGGGCCGTCCGGGTCGGGGAAGACGACCCTCATGAACCTCCTGGGCGGGCTCGACCGGGCGGACGAGGGGCGTGTCATCGTCGACGGCCTGGACCTCATGCGCATCTCGCGCCCCGAGCTGATCCGCTACCGCCGCGAGTGCGTCGGGCTGGTGTTC
>JBGPED010000212.1:0-5954 GCA_041482595.1 Acidobacteriota bacterium | reverse complement strand
CGATGTCGATCTCTACAAGCGGCTGATTGCCCTTCTCGGCAGGCTGCCGTACCGCGCCCTGGTGAGCGTCGGAGACTACCTTTCGGCCTACACCGATCTGCCCGGGAACGTGCGCGTCGAGGCGTTCTTCCCGCAGCCGGCTGTGCTGCCGCACTCTAACCTCGTGGTGCACCACGGCGGCAACAACACCTTCAACGAGGCGCTCTACTTCGGGAAGCCGTCGCTCATCCTGCCGTTCTGCTGGGACGGCCTCGACAACGCCACGCGCGTCCAGGAGACCGGCTACGGGCTGCGCCTGCCGCGCTACACCTGGACCGACGGCGAGCTGGTCGCGGCGCTCGAGAGACTGCTCGGCGACGCGGCGATGCATGACCGCCTGCGCCGCCTGAGCGCCCACATGCAGGCCGCCGACGGCCGGACGAAGGCGGCGCGGCTGATCGACGGGCTTTTGTCGAAGAAGGATTAGAATGGAGCGGTCATGAAGCCCGAGAAGTTCGTCGGCCTTTTGGGAGAGGTCAGGGCGTCGGCGATCCTGCGATGCCCCTCGCGCGAGACCGCCGTCTCCGCCATGGAGGCGGCCGTGCGCGGCGGCTTCCGGATCGTCGAGTTCACCCTGACGATCCCGGGGGCGCTCGACCTGGTCGAGGAGTTCTCGCGCCGCCCGGACCTGATCGTCGGCGCCGGCACCATCCTCACGACCGACGAGGCCCGCACCGCCGTGAAGCGCGGGGCGCGCTTCCTGGTGTCGCCCGTCATGGACCCGCAAGTGATCTCCGCCGGGCTGTCAGAGGGCGTCGCCGTCATCCCGGGCTGCCACACGCCAACCGAGATGCTCGCCGCCCACAGGGCCGGCGCCCCCCTGCAGAAGCTCTTCCCCGCTCCCGGCAACGGGCCCGCTTACGTCCGCGCCTGTCTCGGCCCCCTGCCGTTCCTGAGGATCGTCCCGACCCAGGGTGTCGACGCGACCAATGCCCGTGCCTGGCTCGACGCGGGGGCTTTCGCCGTCGGCTTCACGCACGCCCTGTTCGACGCCGACGACCTCAAGGCCGGCCGCTTCGAACGGATCGAGGAGCGCGCCCGCTCCCTGCTCGCCGCGGTGCGCTGACCGCCCGCCGCCATGCCGCGACGGCAGGCGCCTCCTGGTTGCGGCCGCCGAGAAGGGCCGACTGCAGCGGCTGTACGTCATGGAGGGCGAGGGCGGGACCCCGAAACCGATCACGCCCGAGGGGGTCGGCTACGGCGCGGCCGCGTCGCCGGACGGCGCATCGGTGACGACGGCGATCAACGGTGGGCCGCTCTCTGTTCGTCGTCGCCAGGACCCCGCCCGGAGTCAGGGTCGACCGCCTCGATCTCGCGACCGGCCGGCGGACCCCCTGGAAGACCCTCATGCCCGCCGACAAGGCGGGACTGATCGACACAGGGTTCGTGCTTCTGTCCGCCGACGCCCGTTCGTACGTGTACAGCTACCGGCGGTTCATCTCGACCCTCTTCCTCGTCGACGGATTGCGCTGAGACGACGCGCCCCCGTCAGTCCGCGAACAGGTTCTTCACCACGAACAGGACGTTCGCGGGGCGCTCGGCCAGACGCCGCATGTACCACGGGAACCAGGCGTCGCCGTAGCTGATCAGGACCCGGAAGCGGTGACCCGCGGCGGCGAGACGCGACTGTTCATCGCGCCTGATCCCGTAGAGCATCTGGAACTCCAGGTGCTGCGGTCTCAGGTTCGCTTCCTGCGCCGCCTTCTCGATGCGCCGGATGAGGACCGGATCGTGCGTGCCGAAGATCGCCCGGACGCCGGCCTGGCGCGCGTCGCGACCGAGAAGCCGCGTGGCCAGGGAGAAGTAGTTCACGTCCACGTCGCGCTTGCTCGGATACGCCCGGTCGGGCGGCTCGCGGTACGCTCCCTTGACGAGACGCAGTCCCCCGCCCAGCGGGATGAGTGTCTTCAGATCCTGCTCCGTCCGGCGCAGGTACGCCTGCACGCAGACGCCGACGTTCGCGAAGCGCGCCCGCGCGCGGCGATAGATGTCGAGCGTCGCGTCGGCGTACGCGCTCGACTCCATGTCGATCCACACCCAGGTTCCGTTCGCGGCCGCACGCTCGACGAGAGTCATGAGCCCCGTCTCGCAGGCGGCCGGCCCGAGGTCGAGCCCGAGCTGGGTGAGCTTGACCGAGATCTCGGCGTCGAGGGCCGCGTCCTTGGCGCGCGCCAGGACATCCAGGTAATGGCGCGCGACCTGCTCCGCCTCTCCGAGGTCTTTCAGGTTCTCCCCGAGATAGGTGAGGACCGAGCCAATTCCCTTCGCCTGCAGGGCCCTCGCCGCGGCAAGCGCCGCGTCCAGGTCCTCCCCCGGCATGAAGCGGGACACGGCCCGGTGGACGAACCGGTACTTGACGGCCCGCTCGCGCAGCCAGCGGCTCTGCGATCCTGCGAGAAAGGCGCTCCGCATCAGACCCATGGGTAACGCGATGATAAGCAAACCGATGCGCCGCTGTCCACCGGCCGCACGCCGGCGCCCCGTGCGCGTCAGAAACCCGTCGGCGAAATCGCGTGCCTCCTTGGATCCCGACATCTATATTCCAACGAGATCGCCGCCACGCGCGACGAGGCGGCCGCGAGGTCTTTCGACCGGACTCGAGGAGATCAAAGATGAAGATGAAGCTCTGGGGGATCGGGATCGTTCTGATCGGCTGCGCCGCAGCGATCGGCTGCGTCAGCTACGGCTACCACGACACGGTCTCGATGGGGACACAGATGCCGTCGGCAGCACCGGCGGGCGGATTGGACGAGCCCTTCTACGATGACCTGGCGCCCTACGGCAGGTGGGTCTACGTCTCGGGCCCCGGCTGGGTCTGGTCGCCCGACGGCGTGCAGGCGGACTGGCGTCCGTACCAGGTCGGCCACTGGGTGTTCACCGATTACGGCTGGACCTGGTCGTCCGACGAGCAGTGGGGCTGGGCGGTCTACCATTACGGCCGCTGGCACCCATACCCATCCTATGGCTGGGTCTGGGTCCCCGGCACCGAGTGGGGCCCCGCCTGGGTCGCGTGGCACGAAGGAGGCGGCTACGTCGGCTGGGCGCCGCTTCCCTGGCAGGTCCGCGTCCAGGCCGGCGTCGGGCTCGACTGGGCGAGCGTGAACGTCACCATCGCGCCTTCCTCATGGTGCTTCACCAGCGCGCGCTACCTCGTCGATCCCGGCCTTCGGACCCGCATCGTCCCGCCGTCCCGCAACGTCACGCTCATCCAGGTCACGAAGAACGTGACCAACTATACGTACATCGACAACCGCGTCGTCAACCAAGGAGTGCGGGTCGAGACGATCGGCCGGGCCGCGGGCCACACGATTCCCCGCTACCACGTTTCCGACTCGGACGACGCCGCGACGACGCGCGGCGGCAAGGTGAGAGGAAACGACTTCGTCGTGTTCCGGCACGATCCGCCGCGCGGCCGCAAGTCCCAGGGTCGCACCGATCCACCGGGGCACGATGAGGACCGGTACCGGCCGCGCGATTTCCGTCCGGGCGATTCGCGCCCCGAGCCGGCCCCGCCGGCGGCCCAGACGCCACCCGCGGCGCCGCCCGCGCCCACCACGCAGGCGCCCCCGCCGCCCGAGCCTCCCTCGACGAACCGCGGACACGAGGGGCGCCCGAGCCGCGGCCGCAAGTTCCTCGACGAGATGATGGGGAAAGAGCCACAGCACCGTTCGCCGCAGGAGGCCGCGCCGCCCGCACCGCCCACGCCACCCGCGGCGCCACCTGCGCCGGGTCAGCCACCGACCGCGACGACCCAGCCCTCCGGCGCGACCAATCCGACCAACCATCCGGCCGAGACCCGGCCGGGGAATCCGTCTCCCGGCGAACAGCACGGTGCCACGACGCCGCCCGGCCAGTCGGAACCACCGAAGGGGCAGGTCGGGAAAGACAACGGGAATGAGAAGGAGAAGGCCGCCAGGGAGGCCGCTGCGAAGGGCCGCAAGCCGAAGCAGGAGCCGCCGAAGGATGACGGATCGAAGTCCGACGAGAAGAAGAAGGACAAGCCGGACTCGAATCCCTAGGTTTCCGGGTACAAAGTAAAACCCCGCCCGACCGGCCGAGAGGCCTCGGGCGGGGTTTTTTCTTCAGGAGACCGCGGTGACGCAAGCGCGGTCATCCGATCAGCAGGCGGTAGCGGTGCACCCCTTGCCGTTGAACCGGATGCACTTGTAGCCCGTCCGCGCCACGCACTGGACACCCCTGTCGCACGCCTTGTCCGGGCAGCCCGCCGCGAAGGCGGGCGAAGTCGCGAGACCGAAGAGAGCGGACACATACGGCGAATGGTTCGGACCCGCCGGAGCCTGCAGCATCGTCAGCGACGCGACGACCGCGATGAGCACGAAAGCTTGAAGAGCGTACCTGAACGATTTTCGCAGCATCGTTTCCTCCATCGGAGAACCCATTCTAGCCATTCCACCGAGGCTTCTTCAAGGCGACCATGAACTCCTCGATCGCAGGCCGTGCCCCTTCGCCCTCGCTCCACTTCCGAATCGACGCGAGATCCACTTTGTGAAGGCGAGCGATGGTCAAGGCGGCCCTGAGCGCCTGTCGATCGTTCCAGTGGTAGAAAGCGGCGAGCCGACCCCGGCACGAATCGGTGGCCGACAGCGCGGCCACCCAGAATCTTCACGGGGGTTTGCCGGTGCGCCGGGGCCTCCTGCGGTGGCCTTCGACCCGCGCTCTCAGACCAGCTTCGGGCTCAGCAAGCCGCAGAAGGAAGGTCCGCAGAGCCCTGTAGGCGAAGTAGCGAGGATTGAGTCGGAACAAACGAGTTCGTCCCGCATTTCTGCCGGAAACGATGCCATCCGCCTCGAGTCCCTTGAGTGCCTGTTGCACGCCGTTCAGAGAAGCGTCCAGGATCCTGGCCATCTCCCTGGGGTAGCTTTCAGACAGGAGACAGAGAGCCAGCAGGACACGTGTCCGGGTCTTGCCGCCAAATGGCGAAGATTGACCGACCAGCATAGCTGGTCATATGACCACAGAAATTGGTCATAGTCTACCGTCCCCCTGCTGAACCTTCTTCTGTCTCATCGACGCCCCTCCGGATTCCGGCGGGCAGTCCAGAGTCGGCCGGGATGCGGTGACGGAAACCCTGGCAGAAAGCGTGGGAACATTGTCATTGTCTCCCAGGCCCGATCGCGTCATGCTCTCACCATGCCGAAACGATCTAAACGCCGCGCGGAGCCCCGGCCCGGATCGGCCCGCACCATCACCCTGCGGGTGGCCATGCTGGCCTACCCGGATATCCAGATGCTGGACGTCATGGGGCCGCTCGAGGTGTTCTCGCGCACGTCGCGCTGGCTGAAGGACAACGGCCGGCGCACGGACGACGCCTACAGCCTCGAGATCCTCGGGCTGAAGCGCGGCGCCTTCCGCGCCTCGTCCGGGCTGCGCGTTTACGCCGACCGGCGCTTCGATGAGGTCGGGCGAGGCATCGACACGCTCCTGATCGCGGGCGGCCGGGGGACCGAGCGCTACCGCGCGCACGCGCCGATCCTGCGCTGGCTACGGCGGCAGGCCGGCTGGGTGAGACGGCTCGCCTCGGTCTGCACGGGGGCGTTCTTCCTGGCGGAGGCGGGCCTCCTGAAAGGGCGCCGGGCCACGACTCACTGGAGCTCGTGCGCCCGCCTCGCCCGGCACTATCCGGACGTGACCGTCGAGCCCGACACCATCTTCGTGCAGGAAGGATCGATCTACACCTCCGCCGGCGTCACCGCGGGGATGGACCTGGCTCTCGCCATGGTCGAGGAGGACCACGGGCGCGAGGTCGCGCTGGCGGTCGCCCGCGAGCTGGTCCTGTTCCTGCGGCGTCCCGGCGGCCAGGCGCAGTTCAGCGCGCAGCTCGCCGTGCAGCTCGCAGAGCACGAGCCGCTGCGGGACCTGCAGACGCACATCCTCGATCACCCGGCCGGCGACCT
>JBGPED010000211.1:0-5956 GCA_041482595.1 Acidobacteriota bacterium | reverse complement strand
CCAACACCCAGGCGAAGGTGCTGCGGGCCATCCAGAACCATGAGTTCGAGCGCCTGGGCGGCAGCCGCACGATCAAGGTGGACGTGCGCATCATCGCCGCCACCAACATCAACCTCGAGACCGCCATCAAGGAGGGGAAGTTCCGCGAGGACCTGTTCTACCGGCTCAACGTGGTCACGATCGTCGTGCCGTCCCTGCGCGAGCGGGTCGACGACATCGTGCCGCTGGCGGAGTACTTCCTGAAGCGCTTCGCCCGCGAGCTGCGCCGCCGCGTCACCGGCTTCTCCGCCGAGTCGGTGAAGCGGATTCAAGAGTATCGCTGGCCGGGGAACGTGCGCGAGCTCGAGAACAGCATCGAGCGCGCAGTGCTGATGTGCGACGGCGACGCGATAAGGCCCGGGGACCTGACCCTTCTCGACCGGGAGCACACGCTCGGCATGACGCCCGCGCTCGCCGTCGACCTCCTCAACCTCGAGCAGCTCGAGAAGACGGCGCTCCTCGAGGCCCTCAAGCGCAGCAACTGGATCCAGAAGGAAGCCGCCAAGCTCCTCGGCGTCAGCAGCCGCGTGATGAACTACAAGGTGCACAAGCACGGCATCACGCACGACCGCTGGAGCAAGAACCGCAACTAGCCCCCGCGCCAAGGAACCCTTCTTCAGAACGACCGCGTCTCCCCCGGTTTCATGACCTGGAGCCGCCTGTCATCCTTGAAGGCGGCGCGCACGTCCGCCTCGCTCGACAGGGCGGGAAACGTCGCGAAGTGCATCGGCACGATCGCCTCCGGGCTGAAGTATTTCCTTATCGCCAGCGCCGCGGTCTTCGGGTCCTGCGTGTACGGCCCGCCCCCGACGTTCAGCAGGATGACGCTCGGCCGGTACAATTCCTGGATGAGGGCCATGTCCCCGAAGATCCAGGTGTCACCCGTGTGATAGAGCGTCCGTCCGTCGGAGAACGTCAGGACGAACCCGAGCGGCCTGCCGCCCGGGTCGCTCGAGTGCATCGCCGGGACGAGGTTCACCTTCACGTCGCCGAAGGTGAAGGTGCCGCCGACGTTTCCCCCCATGGCCTGGGCGTCGGGCAGGCCGAGGCTCGTGACATAGTCGAAGGTCCCCACGACCGCCGCCCCGCTCGCCTTCGCGATCTCGGCCGCGTCGGCGGAGTGGTCGAAGTGCGAGTGGCTGACCAGGATCGCGGCCGGCTTGTAGCGCGACAGGTCCTTGTACTCCGCCGGCGTCGACGGATTCTTCGTCAGGAACGGGTCGATCAGAAGACGCGTGCCGCCCGGCGACACCACCTCGAAGGCGGCGTGCCCCAGCCAGGTGACCTTGAACTCCTTCTTGCCCGCCGGCGGGCTTTTCTTCGTCTGTCCCTGGACCGCGGACGACGCGGCCAGTGCCACGACCACCCCTACGGACATCCATATGCTCGCAGCGTTCATTGATCGTCTCCTCTTAGCCGGCTCCGGACGAAGGCGTCCACCGACAAGCGGTCGTCTCCGGCTGGAAGCATCAGCACGAACAGCAACAGGACGAGCCTCGGAAACACGTGCTCGTGAAACGGGTAGAGCGGCTCCTTCAGGAGGTGGCCGAACGTCACGACCACGAGCACGCCGCCGAGCGCCAGGAGAGCTTCGCGCACGCGGTACCCCGCGATCAGCAGCCCCCCCGCGACGAGCTCGACGAAGGGAATCGCCACTCCCGCCGCCCACAGCGACCAGACCGGCAGGAACGTGTCGGCGTACGGCAGGAAGAATTTCCGGGCGTGCTCGAGCGGCCCGAGCCCGAACACCTTCCAGGCCCCCGCCATGAAAAAGATGAAGCCCAGCACCTGGCGGGCGAAGAAGATTGCCCAGGCCCGGCCGTCGATCTCGCGCCGTCGTTCGAGAGAGGCCAAGGTCAGCGCTTCTGCCATGAGGAGAAGAAGACGAGGAGGCGCAGGTCCTCATCGATCTTTAGGAACTTGTGCGGCACGTTCGCGCGCACGTAGATGACCGACCCGGGGCGCACCGGCCTCTCGGCGCCGGGGGCCCGAAAGACCGCCCGGCCGACGACGACGTAATACAGCTCGTCCTCGTCGTGCGGCGTCTGCGGATCGTCCGCCCCCGCCGCCAGCTCGTACACCCCGGCATTCAGCGCCGGGACCTTGAGGAACTCGAGGTAATCCTCGCCGGAACGGGTGCGCCGCGTCGCCAGGTCCGACATTTCCTCCACCATGAAGTCCATGCGCTTGCCTCCCGAACGCCCGACCCTTGTGAACCGCGCGCTCTCAATCGGTGCCGACCCTGGGGCTCCGGCGCTCCAGCAGGATGACGTCGCGCCAGGCCCCTCCAAGCTTCCCCAGTCGCTCCCGCCTCCCGACCTCGCGAAATCCGCAGCGACGGTGCACCGCGAGACTCGCGACGTTCTCCGGGAACACGCCGGCCTGCAGCGTCCAGATCCCTTCATCCTCAGAGGCCCTGATGAGCGCCTCGAGGAGAGCCTGGCCGACGCCGCGGCCGCGGGCCGACGCGGCGACGTAGACGCTGACCTCGGCCACCCCCGCGTAGACGCAGCGGCCGGACACGGGGCTGAGCGCCGCCCAGCCGAGGATCGCCGGGCCGTCCCGTGCCACCAGTCGCGCCGCGTGCAGATGATCGGCGTCCCACTTCTCCCACGCAGGCGCGCCGGTCTCGAACGTCGCGTGTCCCGTCGCGATCCCCTCGAGGTAGATCGACCGGACCGGCTCCCAGTCGCCGGGACGGAGGGGCTCGATGGCGAGCCGGTCGTTCACGCCTGCGGCTCCACGACAACCGCCGTCCCGTAGCATAGGACCTCGGTCACGCCCTGCATCACCTCGTTGGCATCGTACCGGATGCCGATGACGGCGTTCGCGCCGAGACCCTCGGCGTGCTGCAGCATCTGCTGGAAGGCTTCGGCCCGCGCCTTCTCGCACAGCTCGGTGAACAGGGAGATGTTGCCGCCGATGATCGTCTGCAGCGACGCGCCGATCGTGCCGATCACCGAGCGGGAGCGGACCGTGATCCCCCGCACGACACCCAGCGTCGTGTTGATCTTGAAGCCGTCGAGAATGAACGCGGTCGTGGTCATCGACTGTCGCATGGGTCTCCTTGTGCGCCGTCAGTTGAGAGGAATCCGGAGCGTCGAGCCGACGACCGGCAGAAGATCGAGGCGGCCGGGACCCGCTGCCAGCGGAGCCAGGCCCGGAGTCTCGAGCCGATAGCCGGGAGGGGTTCGATGGGGCGCCAGTCGTCACGCGGTCGTCCCGTTGCGCTCGCGCCGGCGCCACTGTCCCGGGTAATCGAGGACGACCCCGTCGGCGTCGACCGGCAAGTCGGCCCGGAAGCCATTCTGGAGGTTCTCGTAACCGTAGACACCGCCGCCCGCGTCCGCCCTCAGGCAGGAGTAGCGCTGTCTCACCCGGGTAACCCGGAGGTCGGGAACGGCGATGTAGACGACTTCGATTTCGGCCGCCCCGCCGGGCCGCAGTCCCAGCCGCCTGATCGGCAGCGTATTCGTAAACGGAGTCGCGGCGATGTCCAGGTCGGTGCATCCATCCAGCTCGATCAGGAGCTTGCCCGCTCCATCCTCCCAGCGCCCCGCACCGTCCGCCTGCAAATCGAGACGCCGTTCGACGTCCTCCTGCCACAGGCGGACCTGGGCGCCGCGCACTCGCGCCGACCCGTCGCAGCGCAGCCGGTACCAGAGGCGGACGGGAGCGCCCTGCGCCATTTGGCGAAGGATCAGCCCGTCCGCGACCAGACGCTCGTGATGAACCTCGAGCCGCAGGTGCTCCAGGCCGAGGTCGCTCGAGGGTTCCCAGAAGATCTGGCGCGCGCCCATCGCCCCTCTGCCGTCAGCGGGACCCGGCGCGTCCGCCGTCCGGCCCGAGGAGAGTCTCGTAGTGTACCGATCTCTCGTCGAATCGCGCGAGCAGGCTCCTGGCTTTCGGCGGCACGACCGCCTTCTCGAAGTCCTCGCCGGCGAAGGCGCGCACCGCGTCCATCGACTCGAACAGCGTCACGGTGACGAACTCGACCTCCTCCCCCAGGTCCCGGCGGAAAAGATAGGCCCCCCTGTATCCCGGCACGCGGTGGATTCCCGGGAGCACCTCGCTCCGCAGCAGCGCCTCGTAGGCAGAAGCGTTCGCGCGCGTGGTCCAACCATTCCACAGGCGACCGATCATGCGGCCGATCATACTCGTCCGCGCATCCGGGGAGAAGACGGATCGGCCGGCGCGGCCGTCCCGCAATCAGGCGCCCGGTGCTATCGACTTGGTTCTGAGGGACACCAGACGGCCGTCGGCCGTCTCCAGCCTGTCGATCTCCGAGAAGCGATGGCGCTCATGGAAGACGAGGGACGGCCGGTTCTCCGGTCGCAGGTTGATCTCCAGGGTGAGCAGCGGAGAGCCGCGTTCCGCCGCGAACCTCTCGAGGTCCGCGTACAGCGCCGAGGCCGCGCCCGTGCCCCGCGCCTCTCTCGCCACCGCGACCTGGTCGACGTAGACGAAGTCGGGGAACCGGCTGCTGAACCAGAGGAACTCCTCGCCGTCGTAGTCGGCTTCCGAACCGACCCCGATCAGGTAGGCCACCAGGACACCGGCGCGTTCCGCCACCCGGAAGAACGGGGACATCCCATGGAATCTCTCGACGTCGGACAGGCCGAGCGCGCTCACGCCCGGCACGCCGTCGCGGTTGATCGAAAGGATCGCCGGCGCGTCGGCGCGCGTGGCGGCGCGCAGTTCGAAGCGCGGACCCCTCACGGTGAATCCCAGCACCGGAACGCGGGCGGCCGGCCGCTTCGCGGCACGCTCATGGAACGGGCGGCGGATTGCAGGCGATCGCCGTTACCTTCCCGTCCCGGTCGAAGGTGACTTGCGAGGCGTGGCTCTCGTCGCCGTGTTGGTACGTGCACACCCATCCCTTCCTGCTTTTCCGGGCCGTGATCTGGTCCGCCCGGAATCTCCACCGTCTCTCTCCCGGGTCGCCCATCGCCAGGATCAGGACCGCCGCGGCGGTCCGCCGGGCTTCCTCCGCCCGTGTGACCTTCTTCAAGCCGGGCCGGTAGCTCTCCGGCGAATACGGATTGAGCGGCAGCACGTCGCCGCTCTCGTCGACGCGGGCCACGAGCGAGAGCGCGTTTGGGAGCGGCGGGCGGATCCCTCGCGCGTGGGTCAGGACGTAGTAGAAGCGCCGGCCCGCATAGGCCGCCTCGACGGTCTCGTTCCGGAACCGGGCAGGTCCCTCGTCGCATCCGTATCCCGGATGCTCACGATCGAGCCATGCCTTGAAGATCTCCAGCTCCTCGGAGGGCGTCTTCCCGTCCGCAGCGCGGGCCGTCCCCAAGACCGCGGTCGCGCAGCAGAGCAGAAGCGCCGCCGTCGCGACGACTCCCGCGCGATCGCTCATGGCTCGATGTGGCCTGCTGCTCCCGCTCCGCCGCAACGGGTTCATGCGGGAATGAGATACTCCCGCCCCTGAGCTGCGCCCTCGAGGAGACGGATACGTTCGCTCCTGCCGTCGATCGCGACCTCCAGGACATCGAAGCGCCACCGGTTCGAGACCTTCTGCGCCTGCACGTACAGTGTGGCCTGGCCCGCCGGTCCGTGCAGCGGTGTCGAGAATCTCGCGATTCCCGAGGGTCCGCTCACCCTCATGCTGCCGTTCACCCACCACCCCGCCCGGACAGGTTCACCGAGCTCCCTTCGCACTTCCGCGTTGGACCTTGCTCTGGCCAGGGCCTCCTTGTAAACCTCCGATGCCTTGAATCCTCGGAAGAGCACCGACAGGAGAAAACGCGCGAACGCCAGGACGCCAAAGAGCAGCGCCCCCGTGGTGGCGCGCGCGAGCCACGTGCCGCTCCGCCTTCGCCGACTACCCGGCATCGACGGTGGGAACAACCTAGACACCTGTCGGGTCCCCCTGTGTCGTGACTCGCCGCGCCCGACGCCCCGGATCGGT
>JBGPED010000210.1:0-5956 GCA_041482595.1 Acidobacteriota bacterium | reverse complement strand
CTCGGCGTGGACGAGAAGCGTGACATCCTGGGGGCGATCGAGTTTCTCAAGTCACGCTCCGACATCGACGGATCGAGGATCGGCCTGTGGGGTATCGGCATGGGGGCGTACGCCGGGACGCTCGCGGCCCTCGACAGTAAGGAGATCGTGGCGCTGGCTCTCGACTCCCTCTATCCCGACGTGAAGTCCCAGATGGACCGCCTGGTGCGGGCCCGGATCCCACCGGCCCTCTCCTTCCTCATGCCGGCGCTGCATCTGATTTACAGGCCGTACCTGGCGCTCCGCCCCGCCGGCAGCACGTCGCTCGCGGCTTCGCTCGGCGGCCTGACCGGGAGGAACGTCCTGCTGATCGTGGCCACCGATTCGCCCGACCGCTACGATGAGGAAAAAGCGCTGTACGCCGCCTTGCCGGAGGGTCCGCAGGGAGGGAAGAACCTCCTGGAGCTGAAGGCCTCCGTCGTGACCGGCCTGTACGCCGAGGACAAGAAGACCTACGACCAGGCGATCGTCCGTTTCTTCACGACGAGCCTGCCGACGAAAGACGGCGGGACGAAGCCGCCGGCCAACAAGGGACTTCAGGTCCTGGAACGCTAGCAGACCGCGGGTCCCGGCACATCCCGACATAATAATGATACGGGGGCTATTTCATAACCGTACCTGCCCTGAACGCCCCCGTAAGTGTCGGATTCGTGGACGCTTTTCGGCTGTCCCACATGAAGATAGGTTTGGACAGGCCGCCCCGATCACGGTATATTTCGCGCGTCCTCAAAGCCATTTGCGCCATCCAGAACCAAGCTCAGAAGGGGGCGGTCCGGATCGTGCTATCCACGGAATTGACGGCAAACCAGACGAGCGTCCGGGGCGATGTCGTTCCCGATGACCTATTCTTCAGCCGGCTGCGGGAGCCGTTCGGCACCTCGTCGGTCGTTCTCCGGATCGGTCCTCTGGAGATGTGTCTCGAGGGTCTGTCGCGGCGCCAGGCGGAGGATCTCGGCCGGAAATTCCGGCCCTTCGTCGCGGATGCGGCCGCCCGGCCGGACGTGCGCATCGCTCTCTACCGGGCTGGGGTCGAGCATTTCCTGAGGGCGCGGTGCGACGGGTCGCTGGAAATGTACCGTCTCGAGAGCCGGCGCAGCGGGAAGCACCTTCTCCTGTGGTCCTACGAGTTCGCCAGCCGGCTGGACCCGTCGGAAGGGCGCGCCGTGCTTGCCCTGGTCGAAGAACGCGGCGAGCGGTTCGATCGCGGCCTGGAGAACTTCCTGCGTGTCCTCACGGCGTCCTACATCCTCGAGCGGGACGGCCTGCTGCTCCACGCTTCGGGAGTGGTGCGCAACGGAGCGGCTCATCTGTTCTTCGGTCCTTCGGGTCGCGGCAAGACGACGGTGACCCGCCTGTCCCCCGAAGACCTCGTCCTGAGCGACGACCTGTCGCTCGTGGTCAGGAACGGCAACCGCTTCGAAGCGGCCGGCATCCCGTTCGGGATGGCCCACCACCGCACACCGGACACGCGCGAGTCGTTTCCGATCGCCTCGATCAACAGCCTTCTGCAGAGCGTCGAGGTGCGCCGGGAGCCGCTCCGGGGCGGGCGGGCCCTGGCCGAGATCGTGGCGAGCCTGCCGTTCGTGATGCAGGAGACGGGGCAGGCCGGGCGGGCCCTGGAGGTGGTCGGCCGGCTCCTGGAGGAGGTCCCGGTCTATCGCCTGTGGTTCCGCGAGGAACCGTCCTTCTGGGCCCTGGTCGAGGAGACGACGCGATGATCGATCTTCTGGCGATTCCCCGGAGAAGCCCGAACTCGGCCTACCGCACTTACGACGGTCAGGCGACCATCGTGCTGCCGGACCGGGCCGAGGTGAACGTCCTGAATCCGATCGGCAGCATCGTCTGGGACCGGATGGACGGCACGCGCACGGTGGCCCAGCTCATCGAGGCGGTCGTGGAGGAGTACGAGATTTCACCGGAGCAGGCGCGCCGGGACGTCCTGGAGTTCATCGAGACCTTGCGACAGCACGGGATGGTGTCCTGAGATGGCCAACGCCCTGCAGGAGATGGTCGTCCGCAACTGGAGCCGGGCCGTGCCGATGTCGGCTCTGTTCGAGCTGACGTTCGTCTGCAACCACGCCTGCTCCTTCTGCTACAACTGCCCGACGGGCCAGAAGGAGATGAGCACCCAGGAGGTGTTCGAGGCGCTCGAGAAGCTGGCCGACTTCAACATCCTGTACCTGACGCTCACGGGAGGCGAGCCTCTCGTCCGCCGGGACTTCTTCGAGATCGCGAAGCGGGCCCGCGAGCTCGGCTTCGCTCTGCGCATCTACACCAACGCCTATCTCATCGACCGGCCGATGGCAAAGAAGATCCGGGACATCGCCAACCCGGTCGAGATGGAGATCAGCATCCACGGCGCGCGTCCGGAGACGCACGAGAAGCTGACTTGCGTCCCGGGGTCGCTGCAAAGGGTGATCGACGCCGTGAAGCACCTGCGCGCCGAAGGGATCAAGGTCAATCTCAAGTGCCCGGTCACGCGCGACAACCAGGAGGAAGTCCTCGATATTTACCGCCTGGCAGAGGAGCTCGGCGTGATCGTGATCTTCGACCCGGTGATCACGCCGCGTGACGACGGCGACAAGGACCCGATCGGGCAGATGGCCACGGACGACTTCCTGAAACGGTACTGGTCCGACCCGGCCTATGCCGGTGCGCGCCGGGAGCTGGTGCCGAAGATGCGCCAGGACGCGCCGGGCGAAGCGGTCTGCGGCACCGGCCGCTCGTCGCTGGCCATCGACCCGTACGGCAACATCTATCCCTGCGTGCAATGGCGGCGCAAGGTGGCGAACATCAAGGAACTGAAGTCGATGAAGGAGATCTGGCAGACCTCGCCCGTTCTCATCGAGGTGCGCCAGACGGCTGTCGAGATGGCCGACAAGCTACGGACGATGCACGAGAAGGGCCAGTCCGGAGGATTCTGCAACTTCTGCCTTGGTGTGGCGGATCTGCAGACGGGCGACCCGCTCGCCTACTATCCGCAGGCGGCCAAGAACGCCGAGTTCAGACGGCAGGCCTACACGGCCTGGAAAGAGAAGACAGGGGAGTCGCTCGAGGATGACGGGGGAGTCCTGAGCAAATGCAGCATGTGATCGATTCGATCACGGGCCGCCTCCTCTCTTGGAGGTGAACGCCGGCTGGTCCGCTGGCGACCTATGAGCAGAAGTCTCCTCCGACCCCTCATGCTTGGGGTGCTGCTGGCCACTCTGGCGGTGACCGGATCCGGTGCGCCGACCTCCACCCTGGGTAGCTGTCCCCTGAGACTGACCGCCGACCAGCCGACCTTCGAGCGGGTCGACGGCGGGCGCTTCGTTGTGCCGCACGTCAAGGGCTTCGGTCATTCCCAGAGATCGGGCGCGCCGATGCTCCCTCTCAGGGTGCTACTCGTCGCCATCCCCGAAGGAAGCGTCCCCGAGCTGCGCGTTCTCTCCGCCCCCGCCGAACCGCTCGGCGCTCTCGACGTCGCGCCGGTCCCCCGGGTGAGGGTGCGGGAGAGGCTCGAGCACCCGCGCGGTGTGGCCCACCGTGGCGCCCAGGGTCGCGGCGCCGCCGACGAATCGGTGCAGGAATACGAAGAGGACTATGCTCCCGATCCCGGGCCGGCCGCGGGTCCTCCGGCTCCGGCCCCGGTCCGGCTCGGCAAGATCGGCTACCTGCGCGAGCAGCGCTACGTCGAGGTCCTCTTCCAGCCGGTGACCTTCGACGCGGCAACCGGGCGCGCGACGTTTTTCCCGGGCGTGAGCGCCGAAGTCGTGTTCAACTCGGCGCCCGGAGCGACCACCCCCTCGCTCCGCCCCTTCCGCGCCGATCCCCTGTTCGAGGAGGTCTACCGGAAGAGTCTGGAAAACTACGAGCAGGGCAAGCTGTTCCGCGTCGGCCCCGGAGAAACCGCGGGCGCGACCGGCGAGGCCGGCTCGCTCGCGCTCGATGCTTCCCAACCGCTCGCGCAGACCGCCGCTGCGAGCCCGGTCACGATCACGGCTGCGACCGCAGGAGCCGCGCGGTACAAAGTTTTCGTGTCGCGCCCGGGCGTGTATCGGCTCGACTACGCCTACCTGCAGGCAAACGCTCCCGACCTCCTGTCGGTCGACCCGGGCACACTGTCTTTGAGCGCCGAGGGGATCGAGGTGCCGATCTCGATCCGTTCCGCCTCGGGGGGTCCGGTCGGGGCGAGCGGACTCGTTCCCGGCGACTTCCTGGAGTTCTACGGCCGGCCGAAGGGCGGACCTCCCACCCTGGTCAACTTCGACCAGGCCGATCCCCTGGTCCCCGACATCTACCAGGCGAATGACTTCACCGACACGCAGGTCTACTGGCTGAGCGCATCGGGCGCAGCCGGCTCGCACCCGAGGATTCCGGCGGTCACGGGGGCGCCGGTGAACGGCTTCACCACGGCCGCCGATTTCCAGGAGGCGGCGGTCTGGGACGAGAACAACCTGTACCTGCCGCTCGAAGGGGCCGACCCGTTCTTCTCGATCCCGTCGCTTCTGGCCGGGAGCACGCAGGCGACGCGCGACCTCAGTCTGGCCGTCCCCGGGATCGCACCGACGGCGACAGCGCCCACGGTGACCGCGCGGTTGCGCGGAGGATCGGACATCAGCGCTCCCGGTGACGACCACCGGACTCGCGTGTGGATCAACGGCGATACCGCCGGGGGCGACGACTTCACCTGGGACGGCGAGATTATCAAAGAGCACACCTTCAGCGAGCCCCTCTCGGTCCTCACCGATCCAACCGCGATTCACTTCAGCGCGCCGGGCCTTCCCGGCGTCACCCTGGACAAGCAGTACATCGACACGGTCACCGTCCGTTACAGGAGGCTGTTCGCCGCGCTGGGCGACGTCCTGACCTTTTCGTACCCCAACCAGGATGTGCGCTTCCAGGTGGGCGGATTCAGCGGCGCCGCGCCGCTTGTCTACGAGATCACCCGGACGCTCCCGTCAAGCCTCGAGGCCGACCCCGTGCAGATCACCGGGGCGGCGGTGAGCGGATCGCCGGCGACGACGTTCACCTTCGAGGTGCAGCGCGACCCGAGCCCCACGGCGCCCGCGACGCGCACCTTTGTCGTCGCCGGGCCGACCGCGGTCCTGCGGCCGGATGGCATCGCCCGGGCGGCCGATCCTGTCCTGCGCGACCCGACACTGTCCGCGGACATCATCGTCATCGGGGCGCGCTCCACGGTCGACCCGTCACCAAGCGGCGCGCTTGCCAATCTCCTCGCCTACCGGTCCTCGGCGCAGGGGTTGACGTCGAAGGTCGTGTTCATCGATCAGGTCTACGACGAGTTCAGCTACGGGCTCCGGGATCCGAACGCCATCCGCGCTTTCCTCGCCTACGCCTTCGACAACTGGAAGGGAGCGGGTGGGACGGCCCCGCCGCCCTCGTTCGTTCTCCTGGTGGGGGACGGGACGGGCGACTACAAGAACAACATGGCCCGGTCCGACTGGGTCGACCAGGTGCCGACCCAGATGATGTTCGTCCGCAATTCCATCCTCGGGTACCAGAGCAGCGACAACTGGCTCGCCTCGTTCCGCGGCAGTGACCAGATTCCCGACGTCTTCCTCGGACGAATCAGCACCAGGACGACCGCCGAGTCCGCTGGCGTGTTCGCCAAGATCCTGGCCTACGAGCAATCGCCGCCGCCGGGTTTGTGGAAGGGGCACATGGTCCTGGTGGCCGGCGACGACCGCTATCCGGGCAACGGCGATTCGACCCTGTTCGAAGCGATCTTGAACCGGCAGGCCTCGACCTATTTCGCCACGGCTCCATACAGCCTCCCCAGCCCCCCTCTCTACTTCCAGGAGGCACCCTGGAGCGCCGCCGACGCGGCGGGATTCAAGACGGCGCTCATCAACGAGCTCAACTCCGGGGCGGCGGTGATGACCTTCATCGGGCATGGCTCGTTCGAGACCTTCGG
>JBGPED010000209.1:0-5974 GCA_041482595.1 Acidobacteriota bacterium | reverse complement strand
TCCGAGCAGATGTACCAGGCGCTGCGCAGCCAGGGGATCGACACCGAGCTCGTCATCTATCCCGGCCAGTACCACGGGATCAGGAAGCCGACCTACCTGAAGGATCGCCTGGAACGTTACGTCGCCTGGTACGGCAAGTATCTGAAAGCGGACGGGAGCAAGGCCGCGACCGGGCAGCCGTAAGTAGTAGAATGCCCGCATGACCGACTCCTTCGACGATGTCAGCCAGGCGATCGGACGCACGCCGCTCGTGCGGCTCAACCGCATCGGGAAGGAGACCGGCGCCACCCTCTACGCCAAGCTCGAATACACCAACCCGGGCCACTCGGTGAAAGACCGCATTGCGGTGCAGATGATCGATGACGCCGAGCGCCAGGGGACCCTGAAGCCAGGCGGAACGATCATCGAGTGCACCAGCGGCAACACCGGCATGGGTCTGGCGATGATCGGGGCGGCGCGCGGCTACCGGACCATCTTCGTGATGCCGGACAAGGTGAGCGACGAGAAGATCAAGGCGCTGCGCGCCTTCGGCTCCAAGGTGATCACGACCCCGACCGCCGTCTCGCCGGACGACCCGCGCTCGTACTACTCGGTGGCGAAGCGCATCGCGGCGCAGACGCCGGGCTCCTTCTTCGCGAACCAGTACCACAACCAGAGCAACCCCGAGGCGCACTACCGCACGACCGGCCCGGAGATCTGGGAGCAGACGAAGGGCAAGGTCGACGCCGTCGTGGTCGCGACCGGCACCGGCGGCACGCTCACGGGTATCGCGCGCTACCTCAAGGAACGGAAGCCCGCGGTCAAGCTCGTCCTCATCGATCCGGTCGGGTCGATCCTGTACGACTACTTCAAGACGAAGCAGATCACCAGCACGTTCAAGACCTACAAGGCCGAGGGGTTCGGCGAGGACTTTTTGCCGACCACGCTCGATTTCGCTTTCGTCGACGAGTGCTACCAGGTGACCGACAAGGAGTGCTTCCTGACGGCGCGCGAGCTGACGCGCAAGGAAGGATTGTTCTCGGGCGGCTCGGCCGGCGGCGCGGTGTGCGGGGCGATCAAGTTCGCGAAGGACCATCCCCAGTGCAGGACGATCGTCGTCATCCTCCCCGACTCGGGTTCGCGTTACCTGAGCAAGCTATACGACGACGACTGGCTGCGCGCGAACTCGTTCCTGGACGACGAGGCGACCTACGGCCTCCTCAAGGACATCGTCGAGCGCCAGCGCCACCCGGTGATCACGGCCGAGGCCTCGGACGGCGTGCAGGACGTGATCCGGCTCATGAAGAAGCACGGCATCTCGCAGATCCCGGTCCTGGACCGCACCAGGCTGGTCGGGATGATCTCGGAAGTGGACCTGCTGAACGCTCTTCTCAACGACGCGAACAGCGTCGACCGCCCGGTCGGCGACCTGGTCGATCAGAACTACGTCCTCGTCCCCCCGGACACCCCGGTCAGCCGCCTGGCCGCGATCTTCACGCAGGGGAAGGTGGCGCTCGTGCAGGACGAGGGGACGATCACCGCCGTGGTCACCAAGATCGACCTCATCGACCACATGACGGCGGCGGTGCGCTAGGCGGCCAGATTGCATTGCGTCCGACGACCGTTCGGCGTATACGTAAGGACATCACGCCGCCTCCCAGCAGGAGCACAGCCATGTCCCCTCCACCCTGCCGACGTTCGGTCCGACGGGGTGCGCTGGTCGCCCTCGTGTGCTTTCTCCTCGTTCCGGGCACCGGCGCCCTCCCCTCCATACGCTTCGCTTTCAGCATCCTCTCCGCGGACTACCGCGACCTCGACGGCGACCGGGATCCGTTCCCGGACACCGGCGAGACGGGGCGCGTGCGCTTCACGGTGCGGATCGCCGACCGGGCACAGACCGGCGTCACGTTCGTGCTCGTGTCTTCGGACCCCGATGTCGCCTGCATCACGGAGCGGCGCGTCGCGATCGGCGACCTTGCGGCCGGGCAGATCCTCACGGTGGGAAGCCTCGACCCGTCGCTGCCCGGCTTCACATTCCAGTCCAGCGACGCGCTGAATTCGCCCTCGGGCGCCGACGCGGCGCGGATCGAGCTGTGCCTGCGGGTCGACGCGAACGAGATCGGGGCGCTCTCCGACCCCGTGTGCACCTCGCTCCTGGCCGATGTCGACCAGCCGCCGGGCGTGACGCAGACCTTCGTCCCCGGCCCGGACGGTGTCCCGGGGTCGACGGATGACGGCACGCTCCTGGAGAATTTCGATACCGATCGCGACGCGGACGGTCTGTTCACCGTCAACGACACGTTCCTGATCAACGACGCCGGCACCGGACGGACCGAGCACGGTTTCTATCAGCGCGGCAGCAATCCACCGGCCGGGGCGGGCGCCGTTCCCGGCATCGCCTGCGGTGGGTTCAGAACACCCGCCGACGGGAATCCGGCCTGCATCCTCGATCCGGACTTCCCGATGGACTGGCACCTGCATTGCCCGCCGAACGCCACCGACTGCCCGAATGTGGAGACCGGCACGTGCGCGGAAGGATGCTCGTACGCCACGCCTCAGGATGGCCAGAAGGCCCTGAGCTTCCCCAACTCCCTCCACATGGGGGCTCACTTCGATCCGATGAGTTCGTGGAACGGAGACACCACCCATCTTCGCGCGCTGCAGGGATTCGTCTCGGCGCCGCTCAACCTCGCCCTGTTTCCACGCCCCGGAGACCTCGAGCTCTCGATGTTCCAGATCGCCGACCTGATGGACAACAACGGCATGTCCCCGAGCAACACCTTCCATTGTCTGGACTGCGGCGACGTCCAGGTGCAGATCGACCGGGACTCCGACCCGGCCGTGGACGATTGGGGCTCCTGGGACAACCTGGCTCCCTTCCAGAACGGCTACGACCACGTGCGCCAGGCCTGGAGCGTGTACGGATCCTATTACTGCGAGTTCACACCCGCCGATACAGGAATGGCGCCACCGGCCCCGCGCGGCGCGCACGAGACGATGTGCTTTCCGCAGGGCGTCTGGTCGCACTGCGGCACGGTCCGGGGGACCGTCGCCGCGTCGACCGGCGACTGTCCCGGCCCGGGAATCGTCGATCCCTCCGGAACGGGCGTCTGGGTCCAGACCAGATTCGATCTAGGGTCCTATCTCGGCCAGAGGATTCGCATCCGCTGGATCGGAAGCACGTGGATGATGGATGGGTCGGCCGGCTCTTACCTGGATTTAACGTGCGGATGGGGTTGCACCTTCACGACCGATGACGGCTGGTGGCTTGACGACATCCAGCTTGGCGGGGTCCTGGCTTCGCAGGCATCGCCTCTTCCCGACACGCGGCCGGCGCCGCCAACGTCGTGTCCGGCTTTGTGTCCCGACGTCGATGACGACGGGTACGGCTCACCCGGCAGCGCCCTCTGCCCGGCCGGCTCCACGACCGATTGCAACGACCTCGACACGCGCGTGCATCCGGGAGCGGCGGAGATCTGCGACGGCCTCGACGACAACTGCGATGGAGTGATCCCGTCCGTGGAAGCCGACGCGGACAACGACGGCTGGCGCGTGTGCGGCGGCGACTGCGACGATGCCGACCCCTGGACTTATCCGGATGCCCCGGAGGCCAACGATGGCCGTGACAACCAGTGCCCGGGGAGCCTGGGGTTCGGAGCGATTGACGAAATCTCCGGCTCCGCCGGGTTCTCCAGCGCGACGCGCCCCGACGACTTCTGCTGGCAAGGGCAGCACTGGGCGACCTCTTATCTCGTCGCCCGCTCGACCCAGGGCGACTTCGCTCGAGACTGCGTCACGCTCCAGTCGGTGGTCTCCTGCGTGTCGGATCCCACCCTCCCCCCGCTGGGTGGCGTCTTCTTCTACCTGGTACGGGCGCAGGCCCCGCACTTCGGGTCGTGGGGACAGGACTCGTCCGGGAAGGAGCGGATGGGGATCTGCGGTCTCGTTCCTTAGCGGACGACGACGCGGATCGGCAGGTCCGAGATCGGAACGACGAGCGCCTGGCCGGCGGACGCTGGCGTGGCAGGCCCCGCTTCGGACTCGGGTTGCTGCCTGCGGCACTCGATCAGAAGCTCCCCACCGGTGTTATTCACCGAGGCGACGACAAGGCGCGCAGAAGGATCGCTGACGAGGTCGTAGCGGAGAAGCACGACCATCTCGCCGTCGAAGCCGATCGATGGCGGCGCCCCTGTGTCCTCGAACAGCGCGGCCCATTCCTGCGAGGTCCGGATCACCTGGTAATCGCGTCCCTGCCCGGGCGCTTTGGCGACCGGGATGACTCTCCAGGCGAGAGGCGACTCCTGGGGCGTGGCCTCGATTGAAGGCGCGGCCGGGGTCGGAGAGGGGGTCGCGGCCTCTTCCGGAGTCGGCGATGGAGCGGCCGCGGGAGTCTCCGAAGGAGACGGAGTGGCGTTCGAGGTCGGACTCGCCAGGGTCGGCGACTTCACCCTCTTCGTTCCGCCCGGGGGCGGCGGCGATTTCTTCGCGGCCGGTACCGTGGGGGTCGTCTTATTCGGTATCACACTCGAGTGTTCCTTGCCGGGAGCGAGGTAGCCGAGCGAGCGCAGCGCCTCGATCGTCGCTTCGTCCGGTGTCGCCGCGGGGATCGCGCCGGCCGCCGGCTGCCTCTGCTCAGTGGCGCCGTCGGCCCGGCGCCGCGACATCCAGAGACCGAGCCCGACACCGACGATCAGGATGATGACAGCGCCCGTGACGACGGCCCACGGGGACAGGTGGCGCCCGGCCGGGGGGGCGATGCGCTCCGAGGCGGGCGGCCCGGACCCGGGCTCCAGACCGACCACCTCGGTCGCCTGATCGACCAGGAGCAGCGTCTCGCGCATCTTCTCCAGCTGCTCCCGCAGGCGGGCGATGAAGTCGCGCGGCAGGGCCGGCGCCTCCTCGTGCAGCTCGAGGGTCAGGCCGCGATGGAACTCCACCCGCTCGCGCAGCGACGAGTCGATCTGCATGCGCCGCTCGAAGGCCCCGCGCCGATCCGGCGGGAGGCGGCCGTCGAGATACAGGTTCATCGTCTCGAACAACGACGTCTCCAGCGCCCTCTCCCCCTCCCGCAGGCCGCCGCGGGCCTGGAGCAGCCGGGCGTACACGACGTCGGGCGCCATGTCGAGCACCTTCCCGATGGTCTCGTACTCCAGCCCCTCGGCGACCCGCAGCACCAGCACGGCGCGCGACACGGGGTCGAGTCGCGACAGCGCCCGAAACAGCACCGCATGACCCCCGGGAGCACTCTCCGCCGCGCGTCCCGGCAATCCGGCGCGCTCCCTCCACAGCGAGATCAGGCCGCGGTGCAGGAAGACACCGGCCTCTTTATCGGCGGCCGGGAAGTCGGGAGCGAGGAGGCTGCGGATCAGACACTCCCGGCACAGCTCCTCCGCCTCGGCGCTCCTCCCTGTCAGGTGATAGGCGAGGACGAACAGCCTGCGGCCGTAGCGTTGGATGAGTTCGTCGTGATCGATGGGATCCGGCCCCAGATCCATCAGGTCTTCTTCGGACCCTTCCCGGGCGTCTTGCCGATGGCGCGGTGGATCGTGTACAGCCTGCGCTGCGTCGATTGCGGCTGCGGCTTCGGCGGCTCGGCGGCCGGGGTCTCCGCAGGTCCGGCGATCCCCTTGAGGACCTCCTCGAACAGCTTGTTCTGGGCCTTCCGGCGGCTGGCGGGGAGCTGGCCGTGCCGGAACTGGTGCTCGAACATGCAGGTGTTGCAGCGAACCTTCTTGACCTCGTCGCCCACCATGCCGACGACGCCGTGGTTCATGATGAGCCGGCAGCGGGGGCAATAATCGTCGATCACATCCCCCAGCCGGACGCGACGAGACTCCATCAGAAGGTGCCCCCGGAAGTGCGGCGCGCGGGAAGGGTCATGCTACCACAGACCACCGGCGCCGCGGCGCGTCCCCGAGCCATCCGCAGCCCGAGGCGCCGCGCCCTGCCCCCGCCGGACACGGGTCCGCGTCGCTGCGCGACGCTCCCCTCGGCT
>JBGPED010000208.1:0-5984 GCA_041482595.1 Acidobacteriota bacterium | reverse complement strand
CGGCGGGCGCGGCCGCCCCCCAGGGCGGCCCGGGGAGGCGCGGGACGAGAACCGCCGCGGCCGCCGCCGCGATCAGCGCCGCCGCCGGCACGAGAGAGCGGGGACGGGCGACCCGCCGCCAGGAGCGCGAGGCACGCTGCCGCGCGAGGTCGCGCACCAGGTCGCCGGAGCTCTGGTAGCGATCCTCGGGCCGGCGCTGCATCGCCCGGGCGACGATGGCCGAGAGCCAGGCCGGCAGCTCGGGGCGCGCCTGCCGCATCGTCGGCGCGTCCTCGTGCAGACGCTTCATCATGATCGACAGGGCGTTCGAGGCCCTGAACGGCAGGCCGCCCGTGAACATCTCGTACAGGATCACGCCGAACGAGTAGATGTCGCCGCGGTGGTCCGGGGTCTCGCCGCGCGCCTGCTCGGGGGACATGTAGTCCACCGTGCCGAGGATCGCCCCGGTCTCGGTCATCGTGCCACCAACGGCCAGGGAGCGCGAGATTCCGAAGTCGGCGATGTAGGCGTTGCCATCGCGATCGATGAGGATGTTCTGCGGCTTCAGGTCGCGGTGCACGATGCCGGCGTCGTGCGCCGCCTGCAGCGCGTCGCCGATCTGCCGCGTCAGGGGGAGCCCCTTGTCGAGCGACAGCGGCCCCTCGCGCTCCAGGAGCGTCTTGAGGTTCGATCCCTCGACGTAGCTCATCGAGATGAACCGGATCTCGCCGGCCTCTCCCAGGTCGTGGATGCGCAGGACGTTCTTGTGGGTCACCTGGCTGGCGAGAAGGATCTCGCGCTTGAAGCGCTCCAGGATCTCCGGCCGGGCCGCCATCTCCGGCCGGATGACCTTCAGGGCCACGAGACGCCCGAGCTCGCGGTCCTGCGCCTTGTACACCGTCCCCATGCCGCCCTCACCGACGATGGCGAGGATCTCGTAGCGCGTGCCGAGGAGGGTGCCGGGCGCCAGGCGTGCGCCCGGGGCGAAGCCGTGACCGCCGGTCGCCGAGGGCGCGACACCGGAGGACGTGAGGGTGCGGTCGCCCGCGCCGCCGACGTCGGTGCGTGTCGGTTGGTCGGCGCCCAGTCCGGTGAGCGTCGGTGTGTCCGGGGAAAAGGTCGCCCCGCAGGCAGCGCACTGCCCGGTTGTCTCCGGACTGGGCAATCCGCAGCGGGGACAATTCATAGCGGCGCATCATCGTAGGCCCGCCGCGCGCGCACGGTCAAGGGAAATGCCCGGGTACAGCGGGACGGTGCCGGAGCGGCGTTCGCGGTCGCCTACGGGGGCGTCGGGCAGGCGGCCAGGATCGGGATCGGATGCGCCGGGTCGGAGTCGAGCGGGCCGTCGCCGCACCCCTCGCCACCCGCCAGGTAATAGAAGACGGTCCCGGTGGGTGGATTCGCCGCGTCGCTGGAGACCAGGTCGCCGTTCCCCTGGGAGTCGTCGCTTTCGAGACAGGCGTGATCGAAGACGCTGCCGGGAAGACGCGTGCCCAGCGGGGCCGTGATGGTGCCGCGGTAGGTGTTGTGGAACCGGGCGCCGGGGGCGGGCGGGAAGGTGAAGGTGCGCGCGTCGGTGAAATCGAGACCGGCGACAGGTAAGGGAGGGGCGTTCGCCGGGTCGGCGGGGGCGCAGTCGGCGATGTCGTGGATCCCGTCCAGGTCGTGGTCGAGCGCCGTCTGCGGGGCGAAGCGGATCCCCTGCTGGTTGAGGCGGCCGGTCGTGAACAGCGGCGTGCCGGCCCCGGTGCTCTTGTTGATCGACAGGAGGCCGCCGTCCGCGCCGGTGCCGCGCAGGGCGACGCCGTACAGCGTTCCGCCGGGGCCGAAATCCATGCCCGACAGCGCGACGTTTGAGAAGATCGGTCCGCCGACGAGCGTCCTGGCCGCCGTCGTGAGGTTCACCGTGTACAGGGACTGCTGTGTCAGCGTCGTCGTCTGGCCGGAGACGTACAGCGTCCCCGCGTCATCGAACGCCAGGGCGCGGGCCGTGACCAATCCGAGGTCCCCGATGATGGAGACCGTCGCGCCGGTCGTCGGATCGAGAGTCACGAGGCGGCTCGTGCCCGCGTCATCGACGGCGATGCCGTACAGCACGCCGGTGGCCGGATGGAAGTCGATCGCCGTGATCGCGACCTGGCCGGTCCCGCCGATGAGCGAGCCGCGCCCCGGCAGGCCGAGCGGCGCCATGTCGAAGAGCACGCCGTTGTACCCGATCGACAGGTTGGCGTTGTGCTGCGTCGCGCCGAAGAGCCGGCCGGCGGGGGAGAACGCCAGGTCCCCGATCTCGTGGAAGCCCGGATCGCCGATCTGGATCGTGCGGCCGCTGGTCGTGCTCATGAGCGCCAGGCGGGAGCGCTCGTCGGCGATGAAGGCCATCCGGTCAATCTCGATCTGGCAGGTCGCGGAGCAGCCGTCCAGCGACGTCAGGTTGCCGTCGTCGCACTCCTCCTTGTTGTTCGGCTGGACGATCCCGTCGCCGCAGACCTCCTGCCGGCAGGTCTCCGAGCAGCCGTCCCCGCTCCGGAGGTTGCCGTCGTCGCACTGCTCGCTCCCCTCCAGGATGCCGTTGCCGCACGGTGTGGCGGCGCAGGCGCCGGAGCAGGAGTCGCCGTCCAGCAGGTTGCCGTCGTCGCACTGCTCGAACGGATCGGGGACGCCGTTTCCACACGTCTCGGTTGCGACGTGGCCGACGAACACGTCGATGTCGTTGTTGCGGGCGTCGGCCCAGGAGGGATAGAAGGCGGTCCCCTCGCTCGCGCACTGGATGTAGTCGCCGAAGTTCGGCGTGAAGGTCGCCGGCGCAAACCACGACGACGGCGCGGTCGTGACGCGGAAGTTCGGTCCGAAGGTCCGACCGCCGTCGAGGGAGCGGGCGGCGTAGACGTCCACCGTGTGCATGCCGGCCCAGTTGCGGTGGTCGTACCAGAAGGCCTCGACCGCGCCGGCGGAGCTGACCGACACCCACGGCATCACCTGGTCGTTGCCCGGACGGTCATCGTTCACGCGGACGGGAGCGGACCAGGTCATCCCGCGGTCGCTGGAGCGCGACAGGAAGACGTCCCGCGTCGGCACGGACGGCGACTCGCGCTCCACCCAGACGACGTAGAGGTTGCCGCGGGTCGATGCGGTCGAGGTGTCGGCCGCCACGGTCCCTTCCTCGATCGTGTCCTCACGGTTGTACCCGACGTTGGCGGGGGAAAAAGACGGCGTCATGACGCGCACGACCACCATCGGGTCGAAGCTGGCGGCGAAATTGAACGACCGGCGGAGCTCCAGTTGCGTCACGGCGGCGGTGATGTCGTCGAGGCCGCGCTCCCAGAGGACGTACACCTCGCTCCCGGGGCCGATCGCGAGGTAGGCGATCTGCACCGACTCGGTCGGGCTCGCCTCCAGGACGAGAGGGGCGGTCCAGGTGGTCGCGCCGTCGATCGACTTGAGGATCTCGATCTGCAGGGGGCCGGACAGGCCGATGTTCCCGTTCACGAAGCGCGTGTAGACGAGGTACAGGGTGTTGGTGGCGCGATCGCAGGTGAGCCACGGCTTGTCCAGGAAGTCGTTCGTGGAGGTGATCGCGACCTTCGGATTGGTCCAGGCGAGGGTCGTGCCGGAAAACATCCCGACGTTGACCGAGAGGGCCGAGTCGGTGGCGTTGGGGAAGTAGATGCTGGAGTAATAGAACGTGCCGTCACCGCAGGCGGTCACGGACGGATCGCCCAGGAGCTCCTTCGGCAGGGCGCCTCCGACGGGAAGCCCGCCGCTGTCGGTGAACGTCAGGCCGCCGTCGGTCGAGGAGGCGACACCCGAGCCGCGGTTGCCGTTGATCTGGTTGAAGCCGACGACGACGCGGCCGCCGAAGGCGGCGACGGAGGTCTCGCTCTGCGTGCCGGCCACGCCCCGGCTCGCCTGCACTTCGGGCGAGAAGGCGAGCGGGAGGGCCGCCTCCGGCGAAAGGCCGGGGCCCGCCGGCTCGATCGCACCGTCCGGACGGGAGCGCCCTCTCTTGCGGACGAGCTTCGCGCGCATCCGGGCCCGCAGGCGCAGCAGGCGCACGGCACCGCTTTCCGCGCGTGTTGTCGGCGGAGTCGGGCCCTCGGCGCGTCCGGACACGCCCGCGGCGAGGGCCGAGAGCGCAAGAAGAATCGCCGGGACGGCGCGGCGATACCTGTTCCGTAATGGGGTCGGGGTCACGGCGGGAAACTACGACGCGATCGACTGTTCGTCAAGAAGATGCCGTAGGATCCACGCGCATGCGCATCCGATCGTTCCTCCCGGGTCTGATGGTCTCCCTGCTGGTCGTGTCCCCTCCTGCGCGGGCCGCGGGGCAGGAAGAGCCGGTCGACGACGTCTTCCTGCGCGGTTACATCGTCTCCTTCGCGGAGCAGGTCCTGCACCTGGGACGGGACCGCGTCCTGGTCACGGTCGAGAACGGTGTCGTGACACTGACCGGCACGGTCACGACACCGGAGGAGATCGATCGGATCGTCGAGGCCGTGGTGGCCTTCCAGGGGGTCCGGAGCGTCGTCAACCGTCTCGAAGTCGAGGACGCGCGCGGGCGGCGGCGCTTTAAGACCTGGGCCGAATGGCTCCGGCCGCCTCCCGGGCGGAAGACGGTGCGTTTCCCGGCGGGGGACCTGTTCACGACGCCCCTGGCCGACCAGAAGCAGCCGCGCTTCCACACGACCTGGCAGCGCTGGCGCACCGGGACCGGAACGTTCGACATCGCCTCGGTCGGCTTCGGCGAGAACTTCGGGCTGGTGCGCTGGCCGCGCGGACACGCCGGGGACGGCTGGCAGATCGGAATCAGCGGCGCGGTGTTCGCGATCTTCAACCTGGACACCTCGTCCATGGACCTGTTGAACGCCGACTACTACGTCGGCTTTCCGATCAGCTACCGGAGCGGCGGCTGGTCGGGGCGCATCAGGCTCTTCCACCAGTCGTCCCACCTGGGGGACGAGTTCCTGCTGCAGCCCCAGGACACGCAGCCGGTGCCGCCCGCGCCGCGGATCAACCTGAGCTACGAGGCGGTGGAGATGCTCGGGTCGTACGAGAGCGACGGCGCGCGGGTCTACGCCGGCGGCACGCGCATCGTCACGATCGATCCCTCGGGCGTCGGGCGGAGCCGGCTGCAGGCGGGCGTCGAGTTCCGCGGGAACCCGATCCACTGGCGCACCTCGCGCCTCGTCGCCGGCCTCGACGTCGAGGCCTGGAACGAGACCGGCTGGGACCGGGACTGGAGCGCCAAGGCCGGGCTGATGTTCAGGAGCCCCTACGGCGATGCGCGATCGACCCAGCTTCTGCTCGAGTATTACAACGGCCACGCCCCGCACGGACAGTTCTTCCAGGTCGAGGTCGAGTACTACGGGATCGGCATCGCCTACGCGTTCTAGGAGCGTGTCCGCTACGGCACCGGCGCGCACGAGCAGGTGTACGGGCGCGTCGGTCCCCCCACCTGCTCCCTGAGCCAGTAGTTCCCGAGAGTCAGATCGGCCCGGCGTCCGAAGCGGTAGCGGTAGTAGACGATGCGCAGGGCACGGGGACCCGAGGACGGAAACGGGTCGTCCTTGAACAGGCGCGCGACCGCCCCGGGATCGCAGCACAGACGCCGCGCCAGGCTGTTGACGTATTCCTCGTCGCGGCGCCCGCGTCCGAGCGTCCAGAAGGAGTAGTGGAACGGAAAGCGCGGGTTGTGCAGGAAGGTCATCGGCGGCGGGTCGCGCGGGTCACCCGGCGCGTAGCGCAGGTGATACGGCTTCCACTCCACACCATCCGGGGTTCCTTCGATCTCGGCGACGATCCGCTCACGGAGGATCCCCGGGAACAGGTGGTAGACATTGACGCTGCGGAATGGGGCATACATGGCCCGGACGCGCGCCAGACCCTGGCCCTGGACCACCGACGGCGCGAAGTAGCCGAGCGCCTCGACGATCGAAGCGGACACGAGCAGGAGCGCGAGCGCCCAGCCGCACATGCGCGCGAAGAGGATTCTGCGCCGTGCGCCCGGG
>JBGPED010000207.1:0-6010 GCA_041482595.1 Acidobacteriota bacterium | reverse complement strand
GAACGGCTGATCGAGGACGGCCGGATCCACCCCGCGCGCATCGAGGAAATGGTCGCGCGGGCGCGCGCCGAGATGGAGGAGAGCCTCGACTCCCTCGGGGAGAGCGCCGCGTTCGAGCTCGGCATCACCGGCCTGCCGCAGCGCCTGCAGCACCTGCTCGGCAAGCTCAAGTACCGCGTGGTGCTGGGGTACAACCTGCTCGATCATTCGGTGGAGGTCGCGCGGCTCGCGTCGCAGATGGCCATGCTCCTGGGCCTGCATCCCGAGGTCGTCAAGCGGGCCGGCCTCCTGCACGAGGTCGGCCAGGTCGATGAGTCGCGCGCCGACACGCACCCGATCCTCGTGAGCGCCGATCTGGCCGCGAGGCTGGACGAGGACGCGCGCGTCGTGCAGGCGATCCGGGCGCTGCACGGGAGCGGGAGCGAGCCGTCGGTCGATGCCGCGATCCTGAAGGTGGCCGAGAAGGCGATCCTCGCGCGTCCAGGCGAGAAGGACACCACGTTGCAGGGATTCATGGAGAGGATGCGCAGCCTGGAAGCGATCGCCTCCTCCTTCCACGGCGTCAGCCGCGCCTTCGTCATGCGCTCCGGGAAGGAGGTGCGGGTCCTCGTCGAGGCGGCTGCGGTGAACGACGCCGAGGTGGTGACCCTGTCGAAGGAAATCACCAACCGCATCCAGAAGGAAGTCGAGTATCCCGGCGCGGTACGCATCAGCGTCATCCGCGAGACCCGCGCCGTGGACTACGCGACCTAGAGGATCCAGGGTCCGACGCATGCGCATCGCCTTTCTGGGAGACGTCAACGGCCGCGCCGGGCGGCACGTCCTGACGTCGCAGCTGCCGCGGCTGGTCGCGGGGCGCGCGATCGATTTCGTCGTGGCGAACGTCGAGAACGCCGCCGACGGGTTCGGCATCACCCCCGAGCTCAGCGAGGAGATCCTCGCCTGCGGCATCGATTGCATGACTTCCGGGAACCACATCTGGGACAAGATCGAGATCCTCGATTACCTTCCGGGCCAGCCGCGTCTTCTCCGCCCGCTCAACTACCCGGACCGGGCCCCGGGCAACGGCCTCTACATCGGGGAGACGGCGGCGGGCGTCCCGGTCGCCGTGATCAACCTGATGGGCCGCGTGTTCATGCCGCCGTGCGAGAACCCCTTCCCGATCGTCGACCAGGCCCTCAAGCGTCTCGAGGGGAAGGCGGCCGTGATCCTGGTCGACATGCACGCCGAGGCGACTTCCGAAAAATCGGCGATGGGCCACTACCTCGACGGACGCGTCACCGCGGTGGTCGGCACCCACACCCACGTGCAGACCGCGGACGAGATCATCCTGCCGGGAGGCACGGGCTACATCACCGACCTGGGGATGACCGGGGCGTACGATTCGGTCATCGGGATCGAGACGGATCTCGCCCTCAGGAAGTTCCTGACAGGGATGCCGGTCCGCTTCACGACCGCGAAGCGCGATCCGAGGATGTGCGGCGTCATCCTCGAGGCGGACGACACGAGCGGGCGCGCCCTGGCAATCGAGAGGATCCAGGTGCGCCCCGAGGGCGGGACGGCGAGAGCGGGCGATGCGCGGACTGTTTGACGAGCCCCTGCCGGAAGCACCGGGGGAGGGCGGCGGGAGACCGGCGCCGCGGGAGACGCGGCGCGTCTACACCGTCAGCGAGCTCAACGCCCTGGCGCAGGAGATACTGGAGGAGTCCTTCCCGTCCGTCTGGGTGGAGGGCGAGATCAGCAACCTGCGCAAGTATCCCTCGGGGCACACCTACTTCACGCTCAAGGACGAGGCGGCGCAGATCGCCGCCGTCCTGTTCCGCGGCGCTTCCCAGTCGCTCCCCTTCCGCCCGGAGGACGGCCTCAAGGTCCTGGCGCGCGGGCGGATCAGCCTGTACGAGGCGCGTGGCACCTTCCAGATCATCGTGGACGCCCTGGAGCCCGCCGGGCTCGGGGCGCTGCAGCTCGCCTTCGAGCAGCTCAAGGCGCGCCTCCTGGAGGAGGGACTCTTCGACCCGGCCCGCAAGCGCCCCCTGCCGCTCCTGCCCCGGCGCATCGGCATCGTCGCCTCCCTCCAGGGCGCCGCGCTGCGCGACATCCTCAAGGTCCTGGCCCGACGCTTCGCGAACCTCGAGGTGGTCCTGGCACCGTCCCGCGTGCAGGGAGAGGGAGCCTCGCTCGAGATCGTCGAGTCGATCCGCATGCTGAACCGTCTGGGAGGAGTCGACGTGCTGATCCTGGCGCGCGGCGGCGGCTCGATCGAGGACCTCTGGCCGTTCAACGAGGAGCGCGTGGCGCGGGCGATCGCGGCCTCGGGCGTCCCCGTCGTCTCCGCCGTGGGGCACGAGGTGGACACGACCATCGCCGATCTCGTCGCCGACCTGCGGGCGCCGACCCCGTCGGCCGCGGCCGAGATGGTGGTCCGAACGAAGGAGGAGCTGGCGGATCGGATAGCGGCGCTGCGCGGGCGCCTGGTCGCCGCGGCCCGTCTGCGGCTGTCGGCGGCGCGCGACACGCTGGACGACGCGGGCTCGGCGCGGGCGCGCGAGGTGGTGCGTGACCGGCTTCGCGACCTGGCGCTGCGGGTCGACGATCTGACCTTCCGCCTCGGGGCGCGCCTGGAGCGGACGACGACGGAAGCACGGCACCGTCTGGAGCTCCTGAAGGAGCGCCTGACACCGGAGAGGCTCGCCGGCCGGCTGCGGCACCGCCGGGCCAGGGCCGACGGCTTCGACAGGCTCCTCCACGCTTCGATGACGGCCCGGCTGCAGCGTGCCAGGGACCAGTGCTCCGCGTACGCCGAGAGACTGCTGGCCCTGTCCCCCCTCGCCGTCCTGTCGCGCGGCTACGCGATCTGCAGGCAGCAGAGCACGGGGGCGATCCTGAAGGACAGCGCCGCCGTGCGCGCCGGCGATGCCGTCAGCATCAGGCTACACCGCGGCAGCCTCGGCTGCGCGGTCACGGAGGTCCGATCCAATGGCGAGCGCGAAGAAGGGGTCTAGGCAGCCGGGTTTCGAAGCGGCGCTCGAGCGACTCGAGGCGATCGTCAAGAGTCTCGAGGACGGCGACCTGCCGCTGGAGGAGTCGCTCCGGCTCTTCGAGGAAGGGGTGTCTCTCACCCGGATGTGCGCTTCGAAACTGGAGGAGGCGCAGCGCCGCATCGACGTGCTGACGCGCAGCGAGCAGGGCGACTTGAAACTCCACCCGTTTGAGGTCACGGGGGAGGGCGAAGGTGGGGAACCCGGACGCTCATGAAGCTCCCCACCCGGATGCACCGCGACGGACGCCTGGTCGACGCCGCGCTGCGCAGGTTTCTGCCGCGGCCTCTTAGCGTGCCGCTGACCGTGCGGCGCGCCATGGCGTACTCGCTGTTCCCCGGGGGCAAGCGTCTGCGGCCTATCCTGGCGATCACCGCCTGTCGGGCGCTTGGAGGGCGCGTGGCCGACGTCCTCCCCGCGGCGGCCGCCATCGAGATGATCCACACCTATTCGCTGATCCACGACGACCTGCCAGCCCTCGACAACGACGACCTGCGCCGCGGCAGGGCGACCAGCCACCGCGTCTTCGGAGAGGCGATGGCGATCCTGGCCGGTGACGCGCTCCTCACCCACGCCTTCGAGATCGCCGCCACGCACCCGGGAGGCCCGGGGCACGCGGCGCGCAAGATGCAGTCGATCGGCCTTCTGGCGCGGGCGGCGGGGGTCACCGGCATGATCGGCGGCCAGGTGATGGACCTCGAGGCGGAAGGGCAACCTTGCTCCTACGGGACACTCTTGAAGATCCACCGGGGCAAGACGGGTGCTTTGATCTCCGCGGCGGCGCAGATCGGCGGCATCATGGCGGGCGGCGGCCGGCGGGTGCTGCGGGCGCTGCGCGCCTATGGCGACGCCGTGGGACTTGCCTTCCAGATCGTCGATGACATCCTGGACCGGGAAGGCGATCCCGACCGGCTGGGCAAGACGATCGGCAAGGACGCGCGGTCCCGCAAGGCGACGTTCCCTGCCCTGCTCGGTGTCGAGGGGTCGCGGCGGCGCGCCGAAGAGGCGGTGGGGCGCGCCGAGCGCGCTCTCCTGCGTTTCGGGACGCGCGGACGGGCGCTCAGCGTCCTCGCCCGGTTCATCGTCGACCGGGTGAGTTGAGCCGCGTGCGCCGGGACAAGTCGGGGTCCGGAAGTGCGGAGACGCACGCCGGGGAGGGCCGGCGGCCGAAGGAGCGCCTCGACCGGCTGCTGGTCGAGCGCGGCCTCGCCAGGAGCCGGGAACGCGCCCAGGCCCTGGTTCTCGCCGGGGTCGTGCGCGTCGACGGCAAGGCGGGGCAGAAGCCGGGGACGCTCCTGTCTCCCGACGCGGCGATCGAGGTGATCGCGCGCGACCACCCGTTCGTCGGTCGGGGCGGTGTCAAGCTGGAGGGGGCGCTCACGCGCCTGGGTGTCGCGGTCTCGGGGCGCGTGGCCCTGGACATCGGCGCCTCGACCGGCGGATTCACCGACTGCCTCCTCAGGCGCGGGGCGGTGCGGGTGTACGCGCTCGACGTCGGCCGGGGTCTTCTCGACTGGTCGCTGCGCGGCGACCCCCGGGTGGTGGTCCTGGAAGGACGGAACGCACGGTATCTCTCCCGGGGCGATCTGCCGGAACAGGTGAACCTCGTGGTGATCGACGTGAGCTTCATCTCCCTCAGGCTGATCCTCCCGCCGCTGCCGCCTCTCCTCCTGCCGGACGCCGACGTCGTGGCGCTGGTGAAGCCGCAGTTCGAAGTCGGCAAGGGCGAGACCGGCAAGGGAGGGATCGTGCGCGAACCGGAGAAACACTTGAAAGCGCTGCGCTCGGCCGCGGCGGCCGCGGAGAAGGCCGGGTTCGCCGTGCGCGGCGCCTGCGTCTCCCCGCTTCGCGGAGCCGAGGGGAACCGCGAGTTCTTCCTGCACCTGTCCCTCAACGCGACCGGGGCGCTGCGCGGCGAGACCCTGGAGCGTCTCCTGGGAGGAATCGTCCATGACGGATGAGAGCCGGCGGAAAACGATCTCGACCGTGACCATCGTCGCCAAGCGCGAGGCGGCCGAGGCCCGTCTCGCCGTCCGCCACTGCGCGCGCTTCCTGGAGGCGCGCGGTGTTGTGGTCACCTTCGATCCCATCACCGCCCGGGCCCTCGGTCGCCGCCGCGACGCGCGGGTCCCCGGCGGTGCCGCCACGCCTTCCGACCTGTACGTCGTGATCGGCGGGGACGGCACGCTCCTGATGGTGGCCCGCGACCTGGCGGCCCGGCCCCGCCCGATCCTCGGCATCAACCTGGGCGGCCTCGGCTTCCTGACGGAGACCAGCCCCGACGAGATGGAGGAGGTCTTGATCGAAATCCTGGAGGGGCGCTACGCCCTCGACCGCCGCATCGCTCTCGAAGTCAGCATCGTGCGCGGCGGGAAGACGGTGATGCGCCAGGTGACGCTCAATGACGCCGTGATCAACAAGGGCGCCCTGGCGCGCATCATCGAGCTCGGCCTGTCGATCGATCGTGATCCCGTCACGACCTACAAGTCGGACGGCCTGATCATCTCCACGCCGACCGGTTCGACCGCCTACTCGCTGTCGGCGGGAGGGCCAATCGTCCACCCCAACCTGAAGGCCTTCCTGATCACCCCGATCTGCCCGCACACCTTGAGCATGCGTCCCCTGGTCCTGCCCGACGATTCGACGGCGGAAGTCAGCCTGCACACGGGTGATTCGGAGGTCTATCTGACCCTGGACGGCCAGGTCGGCCACCGGCTGAGAATGAAGGACCGGGTCCGGGTGCGGCGCAGCCGCCAGCCTGTCCTGATGGTCCGGTCGCCGCGCAAATCGTACTTCGAGGTCCTCCGGCACAAGCTGCACTGGGGCGAGCGCTGAGAAGAAAGACCTACCGCGGGCGCTTCTTCCTGGCGGGGGTGGGCGAGGGGGCGGGCGGGGCGGCGGCGATCAGGACGCCGGACCCGTAGCGGCTCACCATCGCCGCGTCGATCTCCTGGCCGGTCTTCTTCTTGTCG
>JBGPED010000206.1:0-6015 GCA_041482595.1 Acidobacteriota bacterium | reverse complement strand
GGAAACGCCCTCTGTCTCGACTGCCATGACGAGAAGATGAGACCCGTGGCCCACCCCCACGCCGCCGTCACCGGCGGGAAGGGATGCCTCGCCTGCCACGCGCCGCACGCGGCGAAATCGAAGGGTCTCCTGGTGGCGCAGGGCGCCGATCTCTGCTTCACCTGCCACGCCGACAGAAAAAAGGACCAGGAGGCGAAGGTCGGCCACGCCCCGTTCCGGGACGGCAAGTGCGTGGCCTGCCACGACCCGCACGGTTCCGACAGTCCCGCGATCCTCAAGGGCCGTCCGGACAGGGTCTGCTACACCTGCCACGGCGGGGCCGAGACGGACTTTCAGAAATCCCACATCCACCGTCCGGTCATGATCGGCGACTGCGTCGCGTGCCACAGACCCCACGGTGCCGCGGCGAAGGGGCTCCTGGCGGACACGGGCGCGGCCCTGTGCGCGCGCTGCCACGGCGACCTCGTGAAGGAAGAAGAGGGCAGCGCGAGCCACCCGCCGTTCGCGTCGGGCGATTGCCTGACCTGCCACGACCCGCACGCCTCGGATCTGGCGGGGATGATCGCGAAGCCCCAGCAGAAGCTCTGCGAAGACTGCCATGGCGATCTGGCGGCCGCCCTGGCGAAGGGGAAGAGCCGTCACGCCCCCGTCGTCGCGGGACAGTGCACGGCCTGTCACAGTCCGCACAAGTCGAAGCTGGCGCGGCTCCTGAAGGTGTCGAGCCCCGACCTGTGCCTCGCCTGCCACAAGGACATCAAGGAGAAGATGCAGGGGGAGAACGTCCACCCGCCGGCCGCGCGTGACTGCCTGCGCTGCCACGCCCCCCACGCCTCCGGGGAGGCGACGCTGCTCCTGCGATCCACGCGGAGTCTGTGCACCGAGTGCCACACGCCGGGCACCGCCGCGTTCGCGGGCGCGCATCTCAACATCGACCCCGGCGTGATGGACTGCGTGCGCTGCCACGTTCCGCACTCCTCGAAGGACCCCAAGTTCTTCAAGGACGTGGAGCACACGCCCTTCGCCGCACGGTCGTGCGACGAGTGCCACGTCGTGGCGAAGAAATAGAGGGATCGAAATGGGCCTGCGGAAAGGCGCTCTGGTCGTCCTCCTCGCGGCGGCGCTGCCGGCTGCGGCGGTGGCAGCCGTAGCACCGCCGGCGGACACGTTCCACCTCAAGGCGGGGGCCCGCGGGGCCCTGTGCCTCTCCTGCCATACCGACTTCCAGGACACGGTGAAGCGGCCGTTCGTCCACACGCCCGTGAAGTCGGGTGCCTGCACCGTCTGCCACGATCCCCACGCCTCCTCGCACGGCAAGCTCCTGGCCGAAAATGCCGGGGCCATCTGCGCGAGCTGCCACGGCCGGCTGGTGCCGGAGAAGGCGCGCAGCGTCCACGCCCCGGTCGCGGCGGGACAGTGCGTAAGGTGTCACGATCCGCACGCTTCGAAGAACAGGGCGAACCTGATCGCCGCGGGCAACGATCTCTGCGCGACGTGCCACGCCGGGACGGCGAAGAGCGCGTCCGAGGTCAAGTTCAAGCACCCGCCGGCCGAGAAAAACTGTCTCGGCTGCCACGACCCGCACGCCTCCGCGAAGTCGGAGTTTCTTCTGAGGAAGGAGGTCCCGGCCCTGTGCGCCGACTGCCACAGGACGGACCAGCCGGTGTTCGCGAAGCAGCACATGAATTACCCGGTCGCCAAGGCGCGCTGCACCTCCTGCCACGACCCGCACGGATCGAACACCGGCGGCGTCCTCTGGGCCACGATCCACCCGCCGGTCATCAACAAGATGTGCAACCAGTGCCACCAGGAGGCCTCGTCGCCCGGCGCCCTGGGCCTCAAGAAGATCGGGTTCGAGCTCTGCCGGGGATGCCACAGCGCCCTGGTGAACGACGCGCTGTCGAAGAACCGTCTCCACTGGCCCGCGGTGGACAGGGTCGGGTGCCTGAACTGCCACAACCCCCACGCCTCCGCCCAGAAGGCGCTCCTGAAGGTGCCGACCAAGCTTCTCTGCGGCCGGTGCCACGCCGACACCATCGCCCGCCAGGAGAAATCTGTGGCCAAGCACCAGCCGATCGACGAGGGGAACTGCGTCGCCTGTCATTCTCCGCACGCCTCGGACAACGTCTTCCTGCTCAAAGGCCCGAACGTGGTCGGTCTGTGCGGGACCTGTCACAACTGGAAGGAGCACTCGAGCCATCCGATCGGCGAGAGGGCGATCGATCCCCGGAACAAGAACCTGGCGCTGGACTGCCTGAGCTGCCATCGCTCGCACGGGTCGCCGTTCAAGTCGTTCGCGTCCTTCGACACGACGGCGGACCTGTGCCTGCAGTGCCACCAGAACGTGAGGCGGTGACACGATGACTCCCTCCCGCCCTGGCACCTGCGCCGTCCTGCTCCTGGCGGTCATGGCCGCCCAGGCCTCGGAGGGCGTGAAGCTGCGGGTGTTGCAGTCGATCGACGCGGACGAGAAGGGCTCGGGGCTGAAGCAGCCCCAGGGAGTGGCCTCCGACGGGACATCCCTCCTGGTCGTCGCGGACACGGGGAACCGCCGTCTCCTGCGCTACACGATCGCGGGGGACCGGGTGACACCGGCGGGCGAGGTCCGTCTGAACGAGATCCCCTATCCGATCAAGGTCCAGGTCGGCTTGAAGGGCGAGATCCTGGCCCTCGACGGGAAATCGCGGCGGATCGCGCGGATCTCTCCCACCGGGGAGTTCAAGGGATACGTGCAGCTGTCGGGGGACGGTCCCGCGGGCGCGTCCGTCCCGCGCAGCTTCGCGATCGATCGCGAGGGCAGTCTCTTCGTGCTCGACATCTTCCAGGCGCGGGTCATCGTCCTGAGCCCGGAAGGGCGCCCTCAGAGACAGATCGTCTTCCCCAGGGACGCGGGCTTTCTTTCCGACCTGGCCGTCGATGGCGCGGGCACCGTGTTCGCCATCGACAGCGTCGGGCGCAGGGTGTACGCGGCGAAGAGGACCGACGCGCTTCTCGCCCCCCTGACCGGCGCGATGAAGGAGGACCTGGCCTTCCCGACGGCCATCGCGGTCGACGGCCAGGGACGCATCTACATCGCGGACCAGAACGAAGGAGGGATCGTCATCCTCGGGGCGGACGGCTCGTTCCGCGGGCGGCAGTCCGGGATGGGATGGAAGGAGGGCCAGCTCCGCGAGCCGACCGGTGTCTGCGCGGGAATCGCCGGCACGATCTTCGTCGCGGACCGGGACAACAACCGGGTCCAGCTGTTCGCGGTGACCGAATGATCGCGCGGCGAGTCGTCCCCGCGGCGGCCTTCCTTCTCCTCGCGACTCTCCTGCTCCCGCACCGGGCGGATGCGATCGCCATCAGCTACCTCTACACTCTCTCGGACTTCTCCGGCCCCGTGCCGTACGACGATGTCAAGCTGTACGCCGATCGGCGGAATGACGAAGTGTACGCCGCCGTGGGGAACTCCATCCGGGTGTTCAACGCCTCCGGCATGGAGATCTACCGCTTCGACGTCGACCCGCGCCCCGGCACCGTCTTCGATCTCGCGGTGGACGAGTCGGGCGATCTCCTCCTCCTGGTCCTGTCGTTCGACACGGCCTTACGCGGACCGGGCTGGTTCATCACCCGCTGCGACTACCGCGGGCAGCCGATCGGCCGGATCACGGTCACCGGTCTCCCGGGGGAGTTCGCCTCCTTCCGGCCCAGCCTGATGTTCGAGCGGGGCGGGCCGCTCCTCCTGGCGAGCCCGGCGCAGTTCCAGGCCGTCGAGATCGATCGGTCGGGCGCGTTCCGCAAGGGGTACGACCTCACGAAGCTGCTGGGCATGAAGGAGGCGGACCGCTCCAAGAACGACATCGCCTCCTTCGGTGTCGACCGGCGGGGGAACATGCTCGTCACCGTCCCCACGATGTTCAGGGTCTTCGTGATCCCGCCGGAGGGAACAAGCCGGGCCTTCGGACGGCCGGGCTCTTCTCCCGGGTCCTTCGGAAACGTCGCCGGTGTCGTGGCGGACGATCGGGGCAACGTGATGGTGGCGGACAAGGGGCGCGGCGTCGTGATGGTGTTCGACCACGCATTTGAGTTTCTCACCGAGTTCGGCTCCGGCGAGGACGGCCGGATGGCCCTCGTCCGTCCCACGGATCTCGCGCTGGGCGCCTCCGGCAAGCTGTATGTGACGCAGGCGAGAGAGCGGGGCGTGGCGGTCTTCAAGGTCGATTCGGGAGGGGAGGGCAAGGAGCCGTGAGCCGGGCCTTTGACCCGGGCGGAAATATTTTCGCAAGGCGGGTATCCGGAGGACCGGCTTGGAGTTTAATTGCGCCGTTCGAGCGTACCGCGGCGCACGATGTGCCGTCGGAAGGGGGGTGGTCGCGGGCACAATCGTTGCAGTGACGGACCGAGGATGTTCCCTGAAGGAGGAGCCATGAGACGAAGCATCGGGGTGTTGGTCCTGATCGGCGGCCTCGCGCTGGTTCTGGTCGTGCCACGAGGTCTTCTGGCGGCCGAACCGGCCCACTCGTACGTCGGCGCCGAGAAATGCAAGATGTGCCACAACTCGGCTACCAAGGGCGCGCAGTTCACCAAGTGGTCCGAGTCGGTGCACGCGAAGGCGTTCGCCACCCTGGCCTCCGAGGAGTCGAAGAAGATCGCGGCGGCCAAGGGGATCGCCGATCCGCAGAAGGCCGACGAGTGCCTGCGCTGCCACGTCACGGGACACGGCGCGCCGGCGGCCAGGCTCACCGAGAAGTACAAGAAGGAAGAAGGCGTCAGTTGCGAGGCCTGCCACGGTCCGGGCGGCGACTACTGGAAGATGGAGGTCATGAAGGACGTGGCGAAGGCGACCGCGGCGGGACTGGTGATGCCGACGGAGGAGACCTGCAAGGGTTGCCATAATTCCGAAGGCCCGACCTTCAAGGGATTCGACTTCGCGGCCATGAAGGCGAAGATCGCGCATCCCAACCCGCAGAAGGCCGGGAAGTGAGCGCCCCGGGGTCCGCGCCGTCGCGTCGCGGATTCCTGGGCTGGTTTCTCGGGACGTCGGTCGGCGCCATGTGCGCGTCCATCATTTACCCGGTGGTGCGCTACATCTCGCCGCCCGACGTCCCGGAGGCCCAGACGTCCAGCGTCGTCGCGGGGCGCGACGGGGAACTGAAGCCGAACGAAGGGAGGGTCTTCCGCTTCGGCAGCGTGCCCGCGCTCCTGATCAGGGCCGAGGACGGCTCCTACCGCGCCGTGTCGGCCACCTGCACGCACCTCAACTGCACCGTGCAGTACCGTGGGGACCTCAGGCAAATCTGGTGCGCCTGCCACAACGGCTTCTACGATCTGGCCGGCAAGAACGTCGCCGGTCCACCGCCTCGGCCCCTGGAGGAATTGAAGGTGAATGTCGCCAACGGCGAAGTCGTGGTCTCGCGCTCATGATCGGAGGAGAATCCGGCTGGCTGTCGCGGCTGCGCGCCTTTCTCGAGGAGCGGGCCGGCATCGGCGTTCTCGTGGAGCTCGCCAGGCACAAGCGCGTCCCGCAGCACGGCCACTCGTTCTGGTACTACCTGGGCGGGATGACCCTGTTCCTGTTCGGAGTCCAGGTGGGGACTGGGATCCTCCTCCTTCTTTATTACCGGCCTTCCGCGGGGGAGGCGTTCGAGAGCGTCCAGTTCATCATGACGCGTGTGCCGTTCGGATGGCTGGTACGTTCCATCCACTCCTGGTCCGCGAACCTCCTTGTCCTGGTCGCGTTCGTTCACATGTTCAGCGTCCTGTTCCTGCGCGCTTACCGCCGGCCGCGCGAGCTGACCTGGCTGTCGGGGGCGCTGCTTCTGTTCCTGATGCTCGGCTTCGGTTTCTCCGGATATCTCCTGCCCTGGAACACGCTGGCGTTCTTCGCCACCCAGGTCGGCAGCCAGGTCGCGGGGGCGGTGCCCGTGGTCGGCCACTTCCTCCTGCGCCTCCTGCGCGGGGGCGACCAGGTGACCGGCGGGACCCTGACCCGCTTCTACGGCATGCACGTGGCCGTGCTGCCGGCCCTCGCGACCG
>JBGPED010000205.1:0-6020 GCA_041482595.1 Acidobacteriota bacterium | reverse complement strand
GGCGCAGCGCCTCGGTGGCGCGGCGCCGGCGCTCCGCCCCCTTCATGCCTGCGTAGACCAGCGGCAGCTCGACGTTCTCCACGGCGCTGGTGCGCGCCAGGAGATTGAAGCTCTGGAACACGAACCCCATGGTGCGGTTGCGGACCTCGGCCAGGGCGTTGCGGTTCAATCCGGAGACCTCGCGTCCTTCGAGCAGGTAGCGACCCGATGTCGGGCGGTCGAGGCAGCCGATCAGGTGCAGGAGGGTCGACTTGCCCGAGCCGGAGGCCCCCATGATGGAGACGAACTCGCCGGCCTCGACGACGAGGGAGACGCCGCCCAGCGCCCGGACCTCGACCTCGCCGGCGTGATAGACCTTGGTGACGTTCTCGAGCCTGACGAGTGGCTGGGCCGCCATGGCCGTCGCCCTACAGCGGCCGCCGGAATACCGGCGGCACGTTGCTTCCGGGCGTGACCGATTCGGTGACGAGCGCGTCCCCCTCGCGCAGGTCTCCTTCGGCGATCTCGGTGACGCTGCCGTCCGACAGTCCCGTCTTGATGACGAGAGGCGTCGGCGCGCCGTCCCGCAGCACCCAGATGACGCGGCGGTCGCGCTCGGGGCGCGGGGCCTTCGCGGCGATCTCGGCCGGCGGCCGGAAGCGCAGGGCGGCGTTCGGGAATTTCAGGGCGTCGTCCTTCTCAGCGTAGGTGAAGGTGACGTTGGCCGTCATCCCGGGCCTGAGCCTCAGGTCGGGATTGTCCACGTCGATGACGGCGTCGTAGGTCACCACGTTCTGCACCGACTGGGGCGCGTTGCGGATCTGGCGGATCGCTCCCTTGAAGTTCTCCCCCGGGAAGGCGTCGACGTTGAAATTCGTCCGCATGCCGGGGCTCAGCTTGCCGACGTCGGCCTCGGAGACGTTGGTGTCGACCTGCATCTTCTTGAGATCCTGCGCGATGGTGAACAACGTCGGGGCCTGTAGCGAGGCGGCCACCGTCTGGCCGACGTCCACGTTGCGCGAGATCACCGTGCCGTCGATGGACGACGCGATGGTGGTGTAGCCGAGGTTGACGTCCGCCTGGTACAGAGAGGCCCGCGCCTGCGCCACCGCCCCTTCCATCGCCTGGACCTGCGCGTCGGCCGCCTGGGCGTTGGCGTCGGCGGTGTCGAGGTCGGACTGGGCGATCAGCTGTCCCTGATCGACGAGGGATTTCGCGCGCTGATACTGCCGGTGGGCGTCGGCGGCCTGCGCCCTGGCCTTGGCGAGGTTCCCCTCGGCGGCCGCCAGGTTCGCCTTCGCCTGCTCGACCGCGGCCTTGAAGAACTGCGGGTCGATCTTCGCCAGGACCTGGCCCTTGCGGACCGGGCTGTTGAAGTCGACGTACAGGTCCTGGATGCGCCCGGAGACCTGCGTGCCGACCTGCACCGTGACGAGGGCCGACAGGGTCCCCGAGGCGGTCACGCGCGCCACGATCTTGCCGCGCTCGACCTTGACGGTCTCGTACTTCGCCGCGCCGGTATTGCGCCGCCCGCCGCCCAGGGACAGGGCGGCCACGGCGCCCGCAGCAACAACAACAACGATGATGCCCGCGATCCAGACCGTGCGGCGCTTCATGTCCAGTACCATACTCTGCTCGCCTCTAGGGTTCAAACGCCCCTGGAGACGGCCCGGTTACGCGGTGTGTCGCTCCCGCGGATATAATCGCCGTCACCGGGAGGCGACCGTGAACACCGGCGAGCTGAAGAAGATCCTCGAGCGCGTCCGCGCCGGCAGAATGCTGCCCGACGAGGCGCTGCGGCGGCTCAAGCTCCTGCCTTACGAGGACCTTGGCTTCGCCAAGGTCGACAACCACCGGCAGCTGCGCCGCGGCTTCCCCGAGGTGATCTTCGGGGAAGGGAAGAGCGTGCCGCAGATCATCGCCATCATGGGGCGGGTGGCGTCGAAGCGGCAGCCGGTGCTGGTCACGCGAGTCACGCCGGACATCTACAAGAAGGTCCGAAGACGCTACCGCCGTGCGCGCTACCACGAGCAGGCGCGCGCCATCACCCTGGAGGCGCCCGGTCGCCAGAAGACCAGGCCCGGGATCCTGGTCCTGGCGGCGGGTACGTCCGACCTGCCGGTCGCCGAAGAGGCGGCGGTCACCGCCGAGATCCTCGGGAACGACGTCGTGCGCGTCTACGACGTCGGCATCGCCGGCCTGCACCGTCTGCTCGATCACAAAGATGAGCTGCTCGGGGCCAGGGTGATCATCGTTGTGGCGGGGATGGAAGGGGCCCTCCCGAGCATCGTGGCCAGCCTGGTCGATGTCCCGGTCATAGGAGTGCCAACCAGTGTCGGCTATGGTACCGGGCTCAAGGGGGTGGCCGCCCTCATGGGGATGCTCAACACCTGCGCGGCCGGCCTCCTGGTGGTCAATATCGACAACGGGTTCGGGGCTGGATATGCCGCCTCAAGCATCAATTTGAGCATCGAGAATCATTCCAATAAGATGTGAGTCGTTTCAAGGACGCTCCGACTGATTTCCGTCTCACCTCTTAAGATTACCCGCAAGATTTTTCGCCTTTCTCCCGCCCGTTTCTTGACAACCCCGGGGTATGGTTCGTATATTAAGCATGCGTTGGTCTGTGGGCTTTGGTAATCCTATGTCGGGCCAAGTACTTCCACGGTCCGGCATTTTAAGCACAGGGGTTACTCGGCTGGCGATCCGGTCTGCAGCGGGCGCCCGGTTGGGTGTATCCGGAGCCCGGCGTGATTCGTCTAAGAGACTGTCCCAACGATTCTTTGAGAGGAGGGAGTTACTGAATGCCCCTCGTGAGGGTACGCGAGGATGAGTCCCTGGAGAACGCCCTTCGGCGCTTCAAGAGGAAGTGCGAGAAGTCGGGCGTTCTGTCGGAGCTGAAGAAGCGCCAGCACTACCTGAAGCCGAGCCAGAAGAGGAAGATCAAGGCGCTGGCCGCCAGGAAGAAGGCGCTGAAGAGACTTGCCCAGGAAAGGCGCTTCAGCGACTGACCGGGGGTGGGCACACGATGGGAGGGAGAGACAGGACGGATGTCGTCGAGGCCGTCAGGGCCCAGGCCGACCTGTGCTCGATCGTCTCCGATTATCTCCCTCTCAAGAAGAGCACGGGCTCGAAGTACCGGGCGCTGTGCCCGTTCCACGCGGAAAAGACACCATCGTTCTACGTGGACGCGGACAAGCAGCTGTTCTACTGCTTCGGCTGCAGCACCGGCGGGGACGTCTTCAAGTTCCTGATGCTCTATGAAAAACTGGAGTTCCCCGAGGCGCTGAAGATGCTCGCGGCGCGCTACGGCATACCGATGCCCGAGCGCGGCGCCCCGGAGAACAGCGAGCGTCACAAGGTCCTGGCGGTGAACCGGCGGGCCCTCTCGTACTTCCGCGACCAGCTGCAGCGGCCGGCGGGCGAGAAGGGGCGCAGTTACCTGGCGGGCCGGGGGATCTCGCAGGCGACGATCGAGAGGTTCCTGATCGGCTTCGCCCCCGACGGCTGGAGCGGCCTGAAGGGGTCTCTCGAGAAGGCGGGCATCGCCGAAGGGCAGGCGGTCCTGGCCGGTCTCCTCGCGCAGAAAGAGGACACGGGCCGGACGTACGACCGCTTCCGTGACCGGGTCATCTTCCCGATCGTGAACCTGGCCGACGAGACGATCGGCTTCGGCGGCCGGGTCATCGGGGAAGGGGAGCCGAAGTACCTGAACTCTCCCGAGACGCCGGCGTTCAGCAAGGGGGAGAACCTCTACGGGGTCGGCTTCGCCCGGGAGGCGATTCGCAAGGAAGGGTACGTCGTCCTGGTCGAGGGGTACATGGACGTCATAGCACTCCACCAGGCGGGTGTTGTGCACGCGGTGGCAACGCTCGGCACCGGCTTCACGACCGGGCACGTGCGGCTTCTGAAGAGATTCACCGACCGCGTCGTGGTCAATTTCGATCCGGACGCGGCCGGCCGGGCGGCGACGCGCAGGTCGATCGAGGTCCTCTTGGAGAACGGCTTCGAGGTGAACGTCGTGTCGCTGCCTCAGGGGAAGGACCCGGACCTGTTCGTCCGCGAGGAAGGGGCGGAGACGTACCGCCAGAGGCTCCTCGCGGGGCTGCCGTACATCGAGTTCCTGACGCGGGACACGGCCTCGCGGCAGAATCTCAAGGAGACGCGCGGCAAGGTGGCGGCGCTGAACGAGATCCTCCCGTTCCTGGCGCGCATGGACAACCCGGTGCGCCGCGCGGGGCACGTGGAGATGATCGCGACGGTCCTCGGGATCGAGGACCGGCTGGTGCTCCAGGAGTTGCAGGACGCCGTGCGCGAGCGCCGCAAGGGGCTGAAGCCCGAGGCGCTGGCTTCGGCGCGCGGGGCCTGGATCGTGAGCGAGGCGGAGTCGCGGCTTCTGCGGTCCGTGATGGATTCGGAGGACGTGCGCAGGCTGGTCCTGGACGAGATCGAAGACGGAGATCTCGAGATCAGCCGGATCGCGGAAGTGCTGAAGACAATCCGCGATCTGGTGGTCAAAGGAGAAAACGTGACTTATCCTCGGGTGGCGTCCCTGGTGAGCGACGACGCCCGGGACATCATCACCAGGGTCGCGGCGCTGCCTCATCCCCCCGCGACCCCGGAAGAAGGGCGCGGGTGCCTCATGGCCCTGCGCGCGGCGCGGCTGCAGCGGCAGATGGGAGACATCCAGAAGCGGCTGGAGTCCGCGGGGAAGGTGGAGGAGACGGACGACCTCCTCCGGCTTAAAGTTGAATTAAAAAGACGCATCGAGGCGCTCCACCAGACCTCGTCGCTGTCCTGAAGAGGAGAACTCCCTTGGGTATCGAAGAGAAATACGAAGAGGTACGGCAGCTGATCAACCTCGGCCGGGAGAGGGGGTACCTGCTCTACGACGAGGTCAACGACGTGCTGCCCGAGGAGGTCCACTCCCCGGAAGACCTCGACGACATGTTCCTCCTGTTCGACTCGCTTGGCATCGAGATGGTCGATTCGGAGGAGAAGTACAAGGCCAAGCTCGAGGAGAAGGCCGCGGCCACCGAGAAGGAGGAGGTCGAGGAGGCCAAGATCGATCTGTCCCCCGGGGCGCTCGAGAAGACCAACGACCCGGTGCGGATGTACCTGCGCGAGATGGGTACGGTCCCGCTCCTGACGCGCGAGGGCGAGGTCGAGATCGCCAGGCGCATCGAGCGCGGCGAGAAGAACGTCGTGAAGGCCCTGTCGCGCAGCCGCTACGTCATCAAGCAGCTCCTGGACTACGGCCACAAGATCCGCGACAAGGAGATCCGCGTCGAGGACCTGATTGTGGTCACCGACGACGACGAGGAAGGCGCCGCCGAGCGCAAGCGCCGCCAGCTCCTCGACGCCATGACGCGCACGCAGCGCCTGATCCGTAAGCTCGAGGAGCAGGAGAAGCACCTGGCGCGGCTGACCGAAGGCTCGCGGCGCCACCGCGAGATCCTGCACCAGCTCGCCCGCACCCGGGTGCACATCGGCCTGGTCATCCGCGACATGGGGATGACCACCGGCAAGATCAAGGATCTGTCCAGGAAGGTCAAGGAGACCGCGGTCAGGCTGAAGGATCTGGAGGACGACATTCGCTCGTACCACCGCCGCCTGAAGCTGACCAAGGATCCGAAGGGCCGCCGCGACCTGCGCGACAAGGTGCGCGCGGCGGAGGAGGAGATCGCCCGCGTCGCCCGGGAGATGGACACCACGCCCGAGGAGATCAAGACGACCGCCGAGGGGATCAGGGCCGGCGAGGCGATGGCGGCCCGCGCCAAGACCGAGCTGGTGGAGGCGAACCTCCGCCTGGTCGTGTCGATCGCCAAGAAGTACACCAACCGCGGCCTGCAGTTCCTCGACCTGATCCAGGAGGGGAACATCGGGCTGATGAAGGCGGTGGACAAGTTCGAGTACAAGCGCGGCTACAAGTTCTCGACGTACGCCACCTGGTGGATCCGCCAGGCGATCACCCGCGCCATCGCCGACCAGGCGCGCACCATCCGCATCCCGGTGCACATGATCGAGACGATCAACAAGCT
>JBGPED010000204.1:0-6029 GCA_041482595.1 Acidobacteriota bacterium | reverse complement strand
GATCTCACCTAGGACACGGCGCACGAAGTCGGATGCTTGCATCGGCACCGGCTCGCGGCGCGGAAGGGCGGCCGAGGAGGCCGCCGCCGGGACGGGCACCTCGCGCAGACGCTCCAGGGTCGCGTCGACCGCCCTGAGGTTCATCTCGACCATCTGCTCGCTCTTCCTGCCGTAGGTCTTGCGGATCGCATCCTTGATCGCGGCGAGTGCTTGTTCCAGAGGGAGGACGCGCGACAGGGCGAAGAAGCAGGTCTGCATGACCGTGTTGATCAGGCCGCCGAGCCCGGCCTCCTGCGCCACGCCGTACGCGTCGATGGCGAACACCCGGATCGTCTTCGCGAGGATCGTCTCCTGGATCTCCCGCGGCAGGCGTGCCCAGACGTCCTGGGGGGGCGCCGACGTGTTCAGCAGGAACACGGCTTTCTCGTCCGCCAGGCCGAGGACGTCCACGGTCTCGAGGAACGACTCCTGGTGGCAGGCGACGAAATCGGCCCGATCGATGAGATACGTGGAGCGGATGGGGTGGGTCCCGAAGCGCAGGTGCGACACCGTCATCGAGCCGGATTTCTTCGAGTCGTAGACGAAGTATCCCTGGGCGAAATTGTCCGTCTTCTCGGCGATGATCTTGATCGTGTTCTTGTTCGCCCCGACCGTGCCGTCCGATCCGAGACCGTAAAAGACCGCGCGCACGGTGTCGGGCGGCTCGGTGGTGAACGCCCGGTCCCACGCGAGAGACGTCCCGGTCACGTCGTCCGCGATGCCGACGGTGAAGTGGTTCTTCGGCCGGTCCTTGAGGAGCTCGGCGAAGACCGCCGCCGCCATGGCCGGCGTGAACTCCTTCGACGCCAGCCCGTACCGGCCGCCGATGACCCGCGGCCTCCGCGTGTCCCCGGGAACGGCGGCCTCCCGGTCGGGTCCTTCCGCGAGCGCCGCGACGACGTCGAGATACAGCGGCTCGCCCGCGCTTCCCGGCTCCTTGGTCCGATCCAGGACGGCGATGGATCGCGCCGTGGTCGGCAGGGCCCTCAGGAAATGCCGCGCGGAGAACGGCCGGTACAGCCGCACCTTGACCAGACCGACCCGCTCGCCGCGCCGGTTCAGCTCTTCGACCGCCTCCTCGACCGCACCCGCCCCGGAGCACATCATCACGACAATTCGGTCGGCCTCGGGGCTTCCGACGTAGTCGAACAGCTGGTAGGAACGGCCGGTGCGCGCCCCCAGCCGATCCATCGCCGCCTGCACGACGTCCGGGCAGGCCAGGTAGAACGGGTTCGCGGCTTCGCGCGCCTGGAAGAAGACGTCGGGGTTCTGCGCCGTGCCCCGGATGGCCGGGTGATCCGGCGAGAGGCCGCGCGCGCGGTGGGCGCCCACGGAGCCCTCGTCGACGAGGGCGCGCACGTCCGAGTCGTCGAGGACTTCGATCTTCTGGATCTCGTGGGACGTGCGGAAGCCGTCGAAAAAGTGCAGGAACGGCACGCGCGACTCGAGGGTCGAGGCGTGGGCGACGAGCGCCAGGTCCATCGCTTCCTGCACCGAGGACGACGCGAGAAGTGCGAACCCCGTGGCCCGCGCGGCCATCACGTCGCTGTGATCGCCGAAGATCGACAGCGCGTGCGTGGCCAGCGACCGCGCCGCGACGTGGATGACCACCGGGGTCAGCTCCCCGGCGATCTTGTACATGTTCGGGATCATCAGCAGGAGGCCCTGCGAGGAGGTGAAGGTGGTGGCGAGGGATCCGGTCGTCAGGGCGCCGTGCAAAGCGCCGGCCGCGCCTCCCTCGCTCTGCATCTCGACGACGCCCGGGACCGAGCCCCACAGGTTCATGCGGCCCGCCGCGGCCCAGGCGTCGGCCAGCTCCCCCATCGGCGAGGACGGGGTGATCGGGTAGATCGCGATGACCTCGCTCAGCGCGTACGCGACCCGGACCGCCGCCTCGTTGCCGTCGACAGCTTCGTAATGTCCGCTCACGATCCCCCCGAATCGGCCGGGAGATGAAATCAGCAAGGGGTGTGCCACCCCCCGAAGGAAGAGCGTCCGGCTGCGTCGGTCGAATTTCCCGCGCAAAAGGCAGGATGAGCCCTTCCGCTCACGCAATTCTTGCGCCCCGCGACCCTGCCACTTTCCCATGGCAACCGCCATCCTCCCGGAGGGCGGGCGCTCCTTCGTGGCATGTATCGTGCTGTCCGTATCCCGCGGGTCGTCAAAGTGGGGACGATCGATGGCAAGAGCGCTCGAGCCGGTGATCATCAACGACGCACAGTGCCGGGGTTGCGGTCTCTGCATCCTCGCCTGCCCGGTCGGGTGCCTCGAGTTCACCGGCGACTACAACGACTTCGGATATCACCCCGTGCGGTATTCCGGCGAGGGGTGCCGGGCCGACGGGTTATGCTCGAGCGCGTGCCCCCGGCCGGGAGCCATCGTCGTCCTCGCGGACCCGCCTGCCATCGGGAGACAACCATGACACTGAAGGACGATGCCCTCGCCTTCCACGCGGCCGGCCGCCCCGGCAAGATCGAGGTCGTGCCGACCAAGCCGTGCGCGCTGCAGCGCGACCTGTCGCTCGCCTACACGCCGGGAGTGGCCGAGCCGTGTCTCGCCATCGCGCAGGACCCGGCGCTCGCCTGCCGCTACACCGCGAAGGGAAACCTGGTCGCGGTCATCACCAACGGCACGGCGGTCCTGGGGCTCGGACACATCGGCCCCCTGGCCGGGAAGCCGGTGATGGAAGGCAAGAGTTTGCTGTTCAAGAAGTTCGCCGACATCGACGTGTTCGATCTCGAGCTCGACACGACCGATCCGGACGAGTTTGTCCGGACGGTGCGGCTCCTGGAGCCGACCTTCGGCGGGATCAACCTGGAGGACGTCGCCGCCCCCGCCTGCTTCGAGATCGAGGAGAGACTCATCGCCACGATGGGCATCCCGGTGTTCCACGACGACCAGCACGGCACGGCGATCATCGCGGGCGCGGCGCTCCTCAACGCCCTGGAGCTGGCGCGGAAGGACCCGGGCCGGGTCCGCATCGTCGTGTGCGGCGCCGGCGCCGCCGGGATCGCCTGCTCGCGTCTCTTCCTGCACCTGGGCATCGGCCGCGGGCAGATCGTCCTGGTGGACAGCGCCGGCGTCGTGTACCGCGGCCGCGATCGCAACATGAACCGGCACAAGGAGCAGTTCGCCACCGACGAGACCTGCCGCACGCTCGAGGAGGCGATGCGGGGGGCCGACGTGTTCCTCGGCGTCTCGGGCCCGAACCTCGTCACCGGGGCCATGCTCGGCTCGATGGCGCCCCGGCCGGTGGTCCTGGCGATGGCCAACCCCGATCCGGAAATCACCTACCCCGAGGCGAAGCGGGCGCGGCCCGACGCGATCGTCGCCACCGGCCGGTCGGACTATCCGAACCAGGTCAACAACGTCCTCGGATTCCCGTATATCTTCAGGGGTGCCCTGGATGTGATGGCGCGCGCCATCAACACCGAGATGAAGCTCGCCGCGGTGCGCGCTCTCTCCGACCTGGCCAGGCACTCGGTCCCCGACAGCGTGGCGCGCGCTTACGGCGGGGCCCACTTCCAGTTCGGGCCGGACTACATCCTGCCGAAGCCGTTCGACCCGCGGGTCCTGGTGTGGGAGTCCGCCGCGGTGGCCCGCGCGGCGATGCAGTCCGGGGTGGCGCGGAAGGACCTCGACCTGGATGAGTACCGCGAGCGTCTCGAGAGCCGCCTGGGACCGGCCCGCGAGGCGATGCGCCTGGTCCGGCACCGCGCGCGGCAGTCGCCGCGTCGCATCGTGTTCCCGGAGGGATCGCATCTGAAGATCCTGAGGGCCGCCGCCGAGCTCGCCGATGAGCGCATCGCGAGGCCCGTTCTCCTCGGGCCGGCCACTGCGGTGCGCCGGGCGGCCGAGGCGGAGGGCCTCCGTCTCGAGGAGATCGAAGTGATCGATCCGTCGACCAGCGAGCGGCTCGACCGATACGTCGAAGAGCTGTACGTCCTGCGGCAGCGCAAGGGCGTGACGCGGGACGACGCGCGCCAGCTCGTTCTCTCCCCCGGTGTGTTCGGCGCCCTGATGGTGCGCCTGGGGGACGCCGACGGGCTGGTCGCGGGCGTGACCCAGCACTACCCCGACACGATCCGTCCGATGCTGCAGATCGTCGGTCCCAGGAAGGACGGAGGGCGCGTGGTCGGCGTCTTCATGCTGACCTTCCGCAACCGGACGTTCTTCTTCGCGGACGCCACGGTCGAGGTGGAACCGGACGCCGAGGGTCTCGCCGAGACGGCGGTCCTGACGGCGGAGTTCGCGCGCCGCATGAACGTCGAGCCGCGCGTCGCCATGCTGTCCTTCTCCAACTTCGGCAGCGTCGGCCACCGCCTGGTCGATCTGGTGCGGGAGGCGACGCGCCGGGTGCGCCTGCGGGCGCCGGACCTGATCGTCGACGGCGAGATGCAGGCCGACACGGCGGTCACGCCCGAGCTGGCGCGCGAGCAGTTTCCGTTCAGCGCCATCCGGGGGGACGCCAACGTCCTGATCTTCCCGGACCTGACGTCCGGAAACATCGCCTACAAACTACTGCGCCGCCTGGGCGGCGCCGAAGCGATCGGACCGATCCTGGTGGGTATGCGCGCGCCCGTGCACGCCGTCCACCCCTCGAGCGAGGTGGCCGACATCGTGCACGTCGCGGCGATCGCCGCCGCCGATGCCGTCCTGGCCCTGCAGGCGAAGGAGGCGAAGGATGCCTCCGGCGCCGTGCCGGCGGAGACGGCCGCGCCGGTCCGTCGTTGAGAAAGACGGTTATCAAGAGATCGCCGGCGGGCGCGCGCCGCGCGTCGGTGCGCCCCCCCGGCACCAGGGAGGGCCGGCCATGCAACATCCCGACACGAGTCTCGCCGTTCTGCTCTTCGCCGCGGCAGCGATCGCGGCAACGGCCGCGTTCGCCGCGGCCGGCGCGCAGGGGGAACCCCAGGCGGCCCCGTCGCCTTCCGGAACCCTCGTCATCCCCGATGCGGAGAAGAGCCGCAAGAATCCGGTCCCCGCCGTCCCGGAGGCTGTCGAGTCGGGGAAGGGCCTGTTCGCGAGCCAGTGCGCCATGTGCCACGGGGCGAAGGCGGACGGGCGCGGCGACCTTGCCCGCCAGCTGAAGCTCTCGATCCCCAACCTGGCCGACCCGCAACGGCAGAAGAAGCGCACCGACGGCGAATGGTTCTACATCATCGGCCGCGGGCACCAGAACATGCCGGCGGAAAAGCGCCTGGTCGATCAGCAGAAGTGGGAGATCGTCCTGTACCTGCGATCGCTCCTGAAGGACGCGCCGGCCAGGTAGCGCGGCGGGACCTCCGGCGTTCTCAGGGACAGGCGCGGACGATCTCCTCCGTCGTCGGCACGCCGTTCGCGGCAGCCCAGCCCCAGGTCCCCGTCCCGCACGCGTGCCTCCCCCGCACGAGGTACCAGAAGCCCTGCCCGAGGCCGGGGGGGGAGGCGTCCGAGGCCGGCGGCGCGGGGGTTCCGGACGCGACGCAGGATTCCGACGCACCGGTGCCCGTTGGCCACTGGCCCACGAGGCCCCGCGACAGGTCATACACGGTCCCCGCAAGTGCGCCCGCGAGCGGATCCCAGGTCAGCGTGGATCTGTCGGCCGCCAACGTGAGGTTCGCGACCTCGCCCGGCGCGGGCACGGCCGTCCCGGCGCACACTCCCGCCTGGCACTGGTCGCTCTGGGTGCAGGCGTTGCCGTCGATGCATGCGGTTCCGTTGGCGACGGTCGTGCACGCCAAGGTGCAGCAGGAGGCCGGCGTCCCGTTGGCGGCGCCGGCGTCACAGGCCTCCGTCGGATCGAGCACGCCGTCGCCGCAGGCCACGGTCTGGAACTGCCGCATCATGTCGTGGTCCTCGTGCTCGAGGATGTGGCAGTGGTACGCATACTTCCCCTTGTAGTCCTCGAACCGGGCGACGACCCGCAGGATCTGATTCGGCGCGACCATGGCCGTGTCCTTCCAGCCGCTCTCCTCGGCGGAGGGCGCCTGCGGGTTGCCGTTCGGGAT
>JBGPED010000203.1:0-6063 GCA_041482595.1 Acidobacteriota bacterium | reverse complement strand
CCGGTTTGCCTCCAATCGTGTCCTCGGCCGGCAGGACCGGGCTCGTGATCCCCTGCTCGATCAGGAAGGCCCCGGCGTTGAACTCCCGCAGTGTCGGCACGAACGCCTTGCGGCCGAAGCGGCCGATCCTGCCGTCCAGGAAACGGTTCGGTCTTCCCGAGACCCCGTCATGGTCGCGGTCGTCGGGGTCGGAGTACGCCAGGATCTCCTCGTCGGGAACGGCGTCCAGAAGACCGAACCCGAGGATCGATGGGGTCGTGCGCCGGCCCGTGGCGGTGGCGTGCACCGGAATGGGCTCCGCGTCAATCCCGGCAGCGTCGTGGAGCGCCGGCGTGACGTGCTGCTGCACCACCGGTCCTCCCTCGTCGAGGAGCTGATCGCAGACGTCCTCCCGGCCGGCGTCGCCGTGGGGCGCGCCCGCGGCGGAGCGCGCATGGAAGGCCGTGGCGTGCACCTCGACCTCGTCGCCTGAACCGCCGGTTGCCGGCTCCTCGTGGCACTCGCGGCACGAGGTGGAATTGAACAGCGGCCCGAGGCCAGTCTCGGGAGTGAACTCCCTCTCAAAGACCTGCTTGCCGCGATCGAACCGGGCGCGCTCTGCGCGCCTCAGTCCGGGCAGCGGATCGCCCGGCTGCGTCTTTTCGGCGCAGCCGGCCAGAACTCCGATCGTGGCCACCGCGGAGATGAGCGCTCCCGCGCGGAGCAGTCGCCACACGTCGGCTCTCGTGATGCGCATGTGATGGTCCCTCCCACGAAAGATATCCCGGACTTCTGGAGACAAAGGTGGTGCCCGCGCGGGGCGGGCGTCAAGGGACGGCGATCCTTTTCCGCCAAAACGCCCGTCATCAGAGCGTCACCCGGGACAGGGTTCGTGAATGGAATCTGGATGCGCGCCCGCCGGACCCGTCCCCACGCACGGGGCGACCTGTGCGACAATCCCCCGCCTCACACGGAGAGAGGTCGTGATGAAGATCGATCGGCTCAAGGCGGCCTTACGCATCCCCTCGGCCGAGCTTCAAGACTGGGGGCCGGTGGCCGAGCCGCTCAGTGAGCCGGTGTCGCGGCTGCGCGGGCTTCTTCCCCGCCGGCACGACCGGCACCTGGGAGGTGAAGGAAACCGTCCGGAAGACCTACCTGACATTCTAGACAGGAGACGCGTCATGTCGAAACCTCGACCTCATCCATTCCTGCGGGGATTGCTGCTCACCGCGGCCCTCGTCCCGACCGTCCTGGCTCCCGCTGGATCGTCCGCGCGCGCGGAGGCGGCCGCGGAAGAGGCGCCGCCGGCCGCCGCGGTGACCGTCATCACCAACGCGACCGTCCTCGACGGCACCGGCTCCCCCGGGCGCAAGGCGAACGTCCGCATCGCCGGCGATCTCATCGTCGCCGTCGGCCGCGCGGTCCCGGCGCAGGGCGACACGGTGGTCGACGCCAAGGGACTCACCCTCGCCCCGGGCTTCATCGACACGCACAGCCACGGCAACGATCAGATCTTCGAGATTCCCGACGCCACGGCCGCGACCAGCCAGGGGATCACGACCATCGTCGTGGGGCAGGACGGCGACTCGCCCTACCCTCTGCGGCGCTTCTTCAATCGCCTGGAGCGCCGGCCGGCGGCGGTCAACGTCGCCTCGTACGCCGGTCACGGCACGCTGCGCGACAAGGTGATGGGCGACGATTTCCGCAGGCACGCAACGCAGGACGAGATCGAGGAGATGAAGCGGCTTCTCGGGAAGGAGATGGCCGCGGGGGCGATCGGCCTCTCGAGCGGCCTGGAGTACGACCCGGGGATCTACTCCGCGCCGGAGGAGGTGGTCGATCTGGCGAAGACGGCCGCGTCGTTCGGTGGCCGGTACATCAGCCACATCCGCAGCGAGGACCGTTACTTCTGGAAGGCGATCGACGAGATCATCGAGATCGGCCGGCAGGCGAAGCTGCCGGTGCAGATCTCCCACACCAAGCTGGCCATGCGCAGCCTGTGGGGGCAGGCGGACAGCCTCCTCGCGCGGCTCGACAAGGCGCGCGCGTCGGGTGTGGACATCACCGCGGACATGTACCCGTACCTCTACTGGGAGTCAACGCTGACCGTCCTGTTCCCCGAGCGCGACTTCGAGAGCCGCGCCACAGCCAGCCTCGTGCTGAAGGAGATCGCGGCGCCCGACGGTCTCCTGATGACCCAGTTCGGCCCGGAGCCGTCGTACTCCGGCAAGACCGTGGCGGAGATCGCGCGCCTGCGCCGGAGCGACCCGGTGACCACGCTCATCGACCTGATCCGGATGTCCGAAGCGATGCGCAAGGAGACGGGCCAGGGCGTCGAGAGTGTCATCGGCACGAGCATGCAGGAACCGGACGTCGAGCGTCTCATGACCTGGCGGTGGATGAACTTCTGCACCGACGGCTACCTCGAGGGGCCGCATCCGCGCGGCTTCGGGAGCTACCCGCGCATCCTCGGACACTACGTGCGCGAGCGCGGGGTCATGAAACTCCCGCAGGCGGTGCGCCAGGCGTCGGCCCTCGCCGCCGCCCACATGGGGTTCTCGGACCGCGGGCTGATCCGGCCCGGCATGCGCGCCGACCTCGTCCTCTTCGATCCGCGCACCGTGAAGGATCGCGCCACCCCGGCCGACCCGCACGCCGTCTCGGACGGCATCCGATCCGTCTGGGTCAACGGCGTCGTGGTCTACCGTGACGGAAAGTCCACGGGTGAGCGCCCCGGCCGGGTCCTGCGTCGCGCGTCCTGATCGGCCGGGCCCCGGATGTGCGTCTAGTCGTGCCGGTGCCGGTGGTGCAGATCCGGGGCGTGCGGGTGCGCGTGAACGAGAGGCGTGTGCCGGTGCGGATGGGCGTGCCGGCCCACCACCGCGACGCCCGGCTCGTGGGCGTGATCGTGATGCTCGTCGTGCGCGTGGGCGTGATCGTGCTCCGTTTCCTCGTGGACGTGCTCATGCGCGTGGGTCTCGTGCAGGAGGATTCCCAGGCCCGCCGCCATGACTCCCATGGCCAGAAGGTCGAGGCCGCGTAGTTTCTCGTCCAGCACGACGACGGCCGTCAGCGCCCCCACGAACGGCGCCGTCGCGAAGTAGGCCGCCACGCGCGCCGTCCCCAGCTGGCGCAGCGCCCTGAAGAACAGCACGATGCTCGCGCCGTAGGCGATCGCCCCGAGCGCGAGCGCCGAGGCGATGGCGCGCAGCGAGGGCCGGGGCTCTCCTGCCACCAACGCCACCGCCAGGATCGAGAAGCCCCCGAGGAGTCCCTTGATCCCCCCGAGCGCCACCGGATCGCGCAGCGACAGCCGCTGGTTGAGGTTCGTGTCGATCGCCCAGGCCACGCATGCGAACGCCACCGCCACGATTCCGGGCCACTGGGAGGCCAGCTCGCCCGGCCGGTAGCCGACGAGCACCGTTCCCGCAAGGATGAGCGCCGCCGCTCCCACCTGGCGCATTCCGAGGTGCTCGCGGAACCAGACGATGGCCAGGAGGATCGTCAGCGGCGGCTCGAGGTTCAGGAGGAGCGAGCCGGTGACCGCGGACACGCGCAGGAGTCCGAACATCAGGAGGGACGGCCCCAGGATCGCTCCGCAAAGCGTCGCGGCCAAGAGGAGCGGCAGATCGGCCGCCTTGAGGGCGGCTTCGGCGGCGCCGTGGGCGTGCCATCGTCGCCGCAGGGGAAGGATGACGAGGAGCGCCAGCCCGGCGCCAACATACAGCAGGGCCGCAAGGCTGAGAGGACCCATCTGCCGCAGCAGGATCTTGGAGTAGGGAGTGCTGACACCGAACAGGATCGCCGACCCCAGCGCCATCGCGGCGCCGCGCGCGTGGAGCGGATCGACCCGCGCCAGACCTCGCATGCGGAGTGTTCGGCCACGCGCGTCGCGCGTGGTCTACTTGGCCGCCTTCTTCGCCTTGGCGCCGGTCTTGGTCTTCCCTGCCGACGACGCCCTGGTGCGGCGCTGCGGGGCCGCGACATCGGTGCGTTCCAGCCGGACGAGGCTGTTCATGAACTTCTTCGTCACGCCCTGATCGAAATCGATGGTCGTGTGCAGCGCGCCGATGTTCGTGATCGTGCCGGGCCCGTATTCTTCGTGCTGGATCCTCTCGTTGATCGAGAAAGCGCTCGAATTTTTCGCCACCGTCACCCTCCTCAAGCGCAAATGATATCACCTTGAATGCGCAACCGCCCTCAGGCATTTCCCGGGTCCCCGAACATGGCGCAACTGTCATGCCCTTCTCTTTGCGTCAAAAAGTTCTCACAAAAGCCGTTGACAAGTTTTGTCATCACGGTAATAGGGAGTGCATCCCGGCTCTGCGCGGATTCAGGCTTGAGTGGGGGGGACGTGACGGTCGCTCGCGGGCTCGCGCCGGACGGACGTGACCTTCTGCCGAGGGGGCCCAGGCCGCGCGTTCGGTCAACGTCCGCCCCGCCCGCTACGCTGCGCTTCCTGCGCATGCTCTCCTGCGCGCTGGCGGTGTGCGCGCTGGGGGTGGTGGCGCGCCTGGTGGTGGCGGCGGGGACGATCACGCTGTACGTGGACGACAACAGCACCTGCACGAGCGGCTGCGGCAGCCAGGCCGCCCCGTACCGCACCATCCAGGCCGCCATCGACGACGCCGACAACCAGCTCATCGCCAGCGCCATCTCGGGTGCCTTCGTGCGCGTCGCCGCCGGCAACTATCCCGAGCGCCTGTACATCGTCCCCAACGTGCACGTCCTGTGCGACGCCCCCTCGACCACCACCATCGACGCCACCGGCAAGGGGCGCTCCGCCGTCATCCTCGCCGCCCGCACCAGCGGCCGCGTGCGCACCGACTTTTCCGTCGAGAACTGCACCATCACCGGCGGCATCGGGGAGGTCCGGACGGTCGAGCAGAGGATCTCCGGCGGCGGCGTGTTCGTCCTCGGCGACGCCGTGGTCAGCAACAACGTCATCGCCGGCAACGTCATGGCCGGCGCCCAGCCGAACTGGGTCGGCGGCGGCGTCTACGTCGGCTACGGCGACCCCGTCATCATCGGCAACGTCATCACCAAAAACGTCGTCAATCCGCCCCCCGTCGGCGGCAACACCGACTCTTTGGGCATCGGCGGCGGCATCCACGTCGAGGGGAACGGCGTCGGCGTGGTCCCCACCCACGCCCGCATCGAGGCCAACACCATCGCCGAGAACGTCGCCCAGGGCGAGCTCGGCACCGGCGGCGGCCTCAGGGTCGACGGTGCTCCCGGCACCGTGGTCGCCCGCAACATCATCCAGAACAACCGCTCCGGCTACGAGGGCGGCGGCGTCACCCTCTACGGTAACATCGCCTTCACCGACAACCTGGTCTACGGCAACTCCGCGCTCATGTTCGGCGGCGGCCTGCACTCCTACCAGGCCACCGCCCAGATCACCAACAACACCATCGTCGGCAACGCCCTGACCCAGACCACCAGGCCCTCCGGCTATTCCTTCGCCAGCTACGGCGGCGGCCTGTTCATCGACGCCCTCATCCCCCAGACCGGCAACCCCACGGTGCGCCTCACCAACACCCTGGTCGTCGGCAACACCGTCGCCGCTCTCGGCAACACCGGCGGTCTCAACAGCCACACCACCTTCCCGGTCATCGGCTACACCGACCTCTGGTCCAACCTGCAGCTCCCCGCAACCCAGAGCAACGTCGGCGGGGACTTCACCGAGGCCCAGGTCCTCGGCTCGGGCTTCAACACCTCCCAGGACCCGCGCTTCGCCCACGCCCCCCTGTTCTCCGACGTCAGCGTCGCCATAGGCACCACCACCACGGTCGCCGTGTTGATGGCGTCGCGCTACCAGACCAACCAGGTGCTGGAGTACAACAACGACGGCGTGCCCCGCACCCTCACCGCCATCAACACCAGCACCAACGTCCTGACCTTCACCCCGGCCCTGCCGGCCGCCTCGCAGGCCTTCAAGCTCCTGGCCAACTGGGGGACCTCGACCAGCACCGCCGAGGACTTCCGCCTGACGTCGAGCTCCCCCCTCATCGACGCCGGCACCAACACCCCGGCACCCGGAGTGACGCTCTCCGCCCTCGACCTCGACGGCCAGCCGCGCGT
>JBGPED010000202.1:0-6083 GCA_041482595.1 Acidobacteriota bacterium | reverse complement strand
CGGCGGCGTGAAAATCCTTCCGGGGGCTTCCCACAGCAAAAACTACACGCAGTGCGACTCGCTGCTCATCGGCGACCAGTGCGGGGCCCACACCTTCCCCTACATTGAGGTGCGCAACACCACCAGCTCCGCCGAGCACGAGGCCTCGACCTCAAAAATCGCCGAGGACCAGCTCTTCTACTGCCGGCAGCGCGGTATCAAGCCCGAGGACGCCGTCAACTTGATCGTGAGCGGCTTCTGCAAGGAGGTGTTCCGCGAGCTGCCGATGGAGTTCGCGGTGGAGGCGCAGAAACTGCTCGGCGTCAGCCTGGAAGGCAGCGTCGGTTGACTCATCGCGCCAATCGGACGAGGGTTCCTCTCATGCTTCAAATCCGCAATCTGCACGCCCGGGCCGGGGACAAGGAGATCCTCCGGGGGATCGATCTGGAGGTCAAGGCTGGCGAGGTGCACGCCATCATGGGGCCGAACGGCTCGGGCAAGAGCACCCTCGCCAACGTTCTTGCCGGCCGGGAGTCGATCGAGGTCACGAAGGGCGAGGTCCTCTACATGGGCAAGGACCTGCTGGCGATGCCGCCCGAGGAGCGCGCCTGGGAGGGACTGTTCCTGGCGTTCCAGTACCCCGTGGAGATTCCGGGCGTCAGCACGATGTATCTCCTGAAGGCGGGGCTCAACGCCATCCGCAAGCACCGCGGCGAGCCCGAGCTCGACGCCATTGAGTTCCTGGCGATGATCAAGGAGAAGATGAAGCTGGTCGAGATCGACCAGAGCTTCCTGAACCGCGCGGTCAACGAAGGGTTCTCGGGCGGCGAGAAGAAACGCAACGAGGTCCTGCAGATGGCGGTGCTCGATCCGAGGCTCGCCGTCCTGGACGAGACCGACAGCGGGCTCGACATCGATGCGCTCCGGGTCGTGGCCAACGGCGTCAACGGCCTGCGCTCGAAGGAGCGCTCCATGCTGGTGATCACCCATTACCAGAGGCTCCTGAACTTCGTCGTCCCCGACCGCGTGCACGTCCTGCACAACGGGCGCATCGTGCGCTCGGGCGACAAGGACCTGGCGCTGGAGCTCGAGAAGAGGGGTTACGCCTGGATCGAGCAGGAGACGAACGGCTCGCGCGCCGGCGCCCGTCCGGTGGCGTAGGGAAGCCCGCCATGCCCATGGATCACTACCTCTCCGCGTTCGCCCGGCAGCAGAAGGACGCTCCCGCCGGGGCGGCCTCCTGGACCCGGCCGCTCCGCGAGGCGGCCATCGCGCGCTTCGCGGAGCTCGGCTTCCCGACCGTGCACCAGGAGGAATGGCGCAAGACCAGCGTCACGCCGATCCTGAAGGTGCCGTTCCGGCCGCAGGCTGCGCACGTCACCAACGGCTTCACGGCCCGGGTGATCGAGCGGTACACCTTCGAGCGCTGGGAGTGCACCCACCTGGTGTTCGTCAACGGCCACTACGCCCCCGGGCTGTCGCGCCTGCGGCCGTTCCCCGCGGGTGTCGTGGTCGAGCCGCTGGCGCAGGCGCTCGCGGCACGCCGCGACGAGATCGAGCCGCACCTGGCGCGGCACGCCGACGATCGGAGCCACGCCTTCGCCGCGCTCAACACGGCGTTCATGCAGGACGGCGCGTACGTCCGGGTCCCGGACGGTACTGTGGTCGAAGAGCCGCTGCACCTCCTGTTCATCTCGACCTCGCCGGATGAGCCGGTCGTGTCGTACCCCAGGAACCTGATCGTGGCCGGGAAGGGCAGCCGGCTGTCGGTCGTCGAGAGCTACGTCGGACCGCACCACGACGTGTACTTCACCGACGCGGTGACGGAGATCGTCGTGGGCGAGGACGCGGCCGTCGATCACTACAGGCTGCAGCGCGAGAGCGAGAAGGCGTTCCACGTCGGCGTCGTGCAGGCCGACCTGGGACGCTACGCCCGTCTCGGGTCCTGGAACATCTCGCTGGGCGGGGAGCTGGTGCGCACCGATCTCAACACGCTCCTCGGAGCGGAGGGCGGCGAGGTGCGTCTGGACGGGCTGTACATCACCGGCGGCGCGCAGCACGTGGACAACCACACGCTGATCGATCACGCCAGCCCCGGGTGCACGAGCCACGAGCTGTACAAGGGGGTCCTCGACGACCGCTCGCGGGGCGTCTTCGACGGCCGGATCATCGTGCGCAAGGACGCGCAGAAGAGCGACGCGCACCAGACCAACAAGAACCTCCTGGTGTCGGAGGAGGCGCTGGTCGACACGACGCCCAGGCTGCAGATCCTGGCCGACGACGTGAAGTGCACCCACGGCGCGACCATCGGCCAGATCGACGAGGACGCCATGTTTTATCTACGGACCCGCGCCATCAGCGAGGAGGCGGCGCGCAACCTTCTCATCCAGGCGTTCGTCGGCGAGGTGCTGCACGGTATGCGGATCGAGCCGATCCGGGCGGGTCTCGAGTGCCTGCTGTTCACGCGCCTGCGCAAAGGACACGGGGCGGGGGTGGAGGCGTGACGGTGGCGCGCCCGGCGGCGCGGGCGGCGAAGACGGCGCCCTTCGACGTGCGCCGGGTCCGCGAGGACTTCCCGATCCTGGACCAGAAGGTCTTCGGGAAGCCGCTCGTCTATCTCGACAACGCCGCCACCTCCCAGAAGCCGCGCGCCGTCATCGACGCGGTCAGCCGCTTCTACGCGCACGACAACGCCAACATCCACCGCGGCCTGCACGCCCTGAGCGAGCGCGCCACCGCCGCCTACGAGGGCGCGCGCGGCCGGCTGCGGCGTTTCGTGAACGCCGCGCAGGACCGGGAGATCGTCTTCGTGCGCGGCACGACCGAGGCGATCAACCTGGTGGCGCAGACCTACGGGCGCGCGCACGTCGGAGCGGGGGACGAGGTTTTGATCACGGCGCTGGAGCACCACTCGAACATCGTCCCCTGGCAGATCCTGTGCGCGGAGAAGGGCGCGCGCCTGCGGGTCGCCCCGATCGACGACCGGGGTGAACTCGTGCTCGACGAGCTGGAGAGACTCCTGACTCCGAAGACGCGCATCGTCTCGGTGGCGCACGTCTCGAACGCCCTCGGCACGATCAACCCGGTGCGGCGGATCGTCGAGGTGGCCCACCTCATGAGTATCCCGGTCCTGGTCGACGGCGCCCAGGCGGCGCCGCACCTGCCGATCGACGTCCGTGATCTCGACTGCGACTTCTACACTCTGTCGGGACACAAGATGTTCGGGCCGACCGGCATCGGTGTGCTGTACGGGAAGGAGGCGCTCCTGGAGGCGATGCCGCCGTACCAGGGCGGCGGCGACATGATCGCCTCGGTCACCTTCGAGAAGACGGAGTACAACCGCCTGCCGTACAAGTTCGAGGCCGGCACGCCCCACATCGCGGGTGTCATTGGCCTCGGCGCGGCGGTCGACTACCTCTCCGGCCTCGACGCCGCCGGGCGGATGGCGCACGAGGACGATCTCCTGGCGTACGCGACGGAAAGGGTAGGCAGCCTGCCACGCGTGCGGATCGTCGGCACGGCGCGGGAGAAGACGTCGGTCCTTTCGTTCGTCATGGAGGGCGTGCACCCGCACGACATCGGCACGATCCTGGACCGCGAGGGTGTCGCCATCCGCGCCGGCCACCACTGCGCCCAGCCGCTCATGGGCCGCCTCGGCGTCGACGCAACGGCGCGCGCCTCACTGGCCCTGTACAACACGCGGGAGGAGATCGACGCGCTGGCCAAAGGGATCCGCCGGGTCCTCGAGGTTTTCCGCTGATGTCGTCCGAGCTGGGCGACCTGTACCAGGAAGTGATCCTGGACCACAACCGGCGGCCGCGGAACTTCGGCGAGCTGCCGTCCGCCTCCCGCCGGGCGGAGGGGCACAACCCGCTGTGCGGCGACCGGGTGACCGTGTCCGTCGTCCTGGAGGGGGACATCCTGAAGGACGTGCGCTTCCAGGGATCGGGCTGCGCCATCTCCAAGGCCTCCGCCTCGATGATGACGGAGAGCCTGAAAGGGAAGACCCGGGCGCAGGCCGAGGCACTGTTCCAGGCGTTCCACCGCCTGCTCACCGAGGACGGTGCTATTGCCGACCCGGCCGTGCTCGGCAAGCTGGTGGTGTTCTCGGGCGTGCGCGGGTTCCCCGTGCGCGTCAAGTGCGCCACGCTGGCCTGGCACACTCTGCGCGCGGCCCTCGAGAACGCGCGCGACATCGCCACGACGGAGTGAGAGAGCCATGAGCGATCCGATCGATCTGTCCGGACCGATCCCCGATCTGAAGCAGGCAACTGATCTGAAGGCGAGAGTGGTCGAAGTCCTGCAGACCTGCTACGACCCCGAGATCCCGGTCAACATCTACGAGCTGGGTCTCATCTACGACGTGGACGTGAACGAGGCGTCGGGCGAGGTGAAGGTTCGCATGACCCTGACGTCACCCGCATGCCCGGTAGCCGGATCGCTGCCTCCCGACGTCGAGGCCAGGATCCGCGCCGTCCCGGGAGTGAACAACGTGAGCGTCGAGGTCGTCTGGGATCCCCCCTGGACGCCCGAGAAGATGTCGGACGCGGCGAAACTCCAGCTCAACATGATGTGAGGCGCCGCCGAACCGGGCGCCGCGCTCGGGAATTCCAAGGCTCCGGGAAAGGGGCAGCGAACACCACCGGATGGGGGTATCAGGCGGTGCACGACCCGGGTATTCTGTTGACTTCGCCACGGGTCCCGCCTATCTTAGCGGGCGAGAGTTGGAAGAGTCCATGCTGAAAGGCGCTTTTGGAATCGATCGATGGAGAACGGTCGCCAGGGCCGTTGTGCTCTTGGTCCTTGCACTGATCGTGCTCGACCTGGGGGACAGATCCTGCTGCTCGCTCGACGTTTTCCCCCCAAACCCCACCATGTCCGCCGACGAGTCGAACCAGTCGGATGCCTGCGCGGCATTCTGCGTGCCGGATTGTTTCTGCTGCTCGAGCGCCTCTCCTGCAATCACGGTCGCACTGGCGAAGGAGCCCACCGCCACCTCTGACTTGCCGGCTCCGCCTGTGCAGTTCCTCACCGCAGGCTTTTCGCCCATTCTGGATCACGTTCCCATAACCGTCGTCTAACTGAGCTCTGTTGAGTCCGTCCCCGCCTGCCGAAGCGGCAGAGGGGGATTCCCTCTTTGACGCGTGCAGATGGCGTCATGCCGGCACGGCCGTGACCAGGACCGATTGGTCCCGTGTCTTTCAGCGTGGCTGAGGCTTTGCGCGGCTCTTACTTCAGGAGGACGGTGTGGCACTTTTCATCCGCTGGATTCATGTCTGCCTACCCTTCGTCGCTCTGACCGGGGTGTGTGGTTATCTCCTGGCCGACGAGCCGCTCGACGTGGACCGCTACGTCGAGATCGTTCTGCGGTCACATCCATCAGCCGTACAAGCATCCGGCTTGCAGGCTGCAGCGGAGGCCGAGAGCAAGTCGGCTCGCCTTTTCCCGGATCCGGTCCTCGAGTACTCGAGGGGCAGCGGGCGCGCCACCGAAGGAACAGGCTTGAGGGGAACCGAGACCGGGTACTCGATCTCGCAGACGATCCCATGGCCCGGAACCTTCAGCGCAGGAATCAGCGCGGGCGACCAGGCGGCCAACGTGTTGAGGGCCGGCGCGGACGCCGTGCGCTGGGAGCTGGAGGTGGATGCGAGGCAGGTGTTCGCCCGGCTGGAGGCGTCACGGTCGATCCTCGATATCGCCCGGGTGGCGGAGAACGACGCCCGCTCGCTCCGGGATCTCGTGGCGCGTCGCGCCGAGCTCGGTGAATCCCGCGAGTCGGATCGCATCAAAGCATCGGTCGAATGGCTCAGGCAGCGGCGGAACCTCGCGGCGGAACGCGAGGCCGAGTCCGCCGAGACGATCGTCCGTGCGCTGGCCGTGGAGCCGCTGTCGCGTCCCCTTGCGATCAAGGTCACTCCACATCGCCCGCTAGCGCCGCTGGACCACGACTCGCTCGTGACCCGTGTTCTGGAGCGCAATCCGCGCGCACGCGCGGCGCGCGCCGAAGCCGAAAGCGTCCACATCTCCCTGATCGCCGAGCTCGAGGCCAGGCTCAAGGAGCTGCGGGTCGCCACCGAGCAGGCCAACCTCCTCGATGCCGACCT
>JBGPED010000201.1:0-6114 GCA_041482595.1 Acidobacteriota bacterium | reverse complement strand
GCCCACCAGGCGACGAAGGCGCTGGGCCTGCCGGCGTCGCTCAGGATGTTCCACAGCGCCTTCACCCTCCGGAAACGGCTGGTGATCGGCACGCGGCGGCCGGTCGCGTCGTCGATCGCCTGGAAGTCGGCGACTCCATGGACGTCCGGGCCGACTCCGGTGACCATCGTCGTCCACAGGAGGGGGGAGATCATCGGGTCGTACGAGCGCAGCGGGCCGTGCGCCCCCCCGTCCACGAGACGCGCCAGGTTGGGCAGCCGGCCGGCCCGCATCAGCGGACCGATCGTGTCCCAGTCGGCGCCGTCGAGACCGATGAGGAGCACGCGCAGACCGGTCGACTCCGCCGTCGGCATCGACGCAGCCTCGGCGAACGAGCCCGGCGGCCCGATCCGCGCGACCAGGTTATGAAGCTCGATCCCCGCGGCGCGCAGCGACCTGTCGATCACGGCACTCGCCGATCGCGGCAGGGGAGCGCTCCCCTGCGCCGGGTCGGCGGGCAGCAACGCCGCCAGCGGCATCGGATCGAGCGCCGTCCCGGCGCGGGCCGCCACCAGGCCGCGCAGTCCGGACGACTCGATCTCGGCCGCCCGAGCCGCGAGCGCTTCGGGATCGATCCGGTAGGCGAACGACAGGCGGACGCGGACCGCGGCACCTTCGTCGGTCCGCCGGTCGATGTCCACTCCGTCGAGGCGCCCGGAGAGAGGGAACAGCGTGACGGGCGCGAACGGCGGCCTGAAGCCGAAGCCCGCCGCGCGCAGCCTGCCGCCGGTCACTCCCAGCATTCCCTCCGGCACGTGCAGGATGGAGGAGACGCCGAGGACGCCGGCGACGATCGCGAGCGCCGCCAGGACGAGGGCGCCGCGGCGCGGGAAGGTGTTATGGCGAGGGTGCGACCCGGAGGGTTGCGTCGGGGTCGTGGATCTGCGGGCGGACGTCACGCTCCGAGTATAAGAGAGACGGGGTCCGTGCGACGAGCGCCGGAAAAACAACGGCCCCCTCGCGGGGGCCGTCCGAATCAGGAGGTACCGAGGTGCGGCGAGCTTCTAGAAATCCCAGCGGGCCGCCAGGCGCCATTGCCGCGGGGCCTGGTACTGGATCGGCTTGAGGAAGTCCGGGTCGGTGACGCCGGCCGTCAGCTCGACGGTGTCCTCGAAGGCGGTGGCCTCCTGAGTCTGGAAGAGGTTGAACACGTCGAGCATCAACGTCACCTTGCTCTTTCCGAAATCGAACGGGTAGTCGGCGTGCACGTCGAAGTTGACGAGGTCAGGCGTCCGTCCGAGGTTGCCGCGCTTCACCGGGTCGTAGGAGTACAGGAAGATGGCGCCCGAGGTGGCTTCCGGATCGGTCAGGGCCGCCGACAGGTTCTTGGTCTTGTTCAGGACGAAGTCGGCGGGATCGCCCGCGCCCACCGGATCGGCCCAGTAGGCGTACGTCGGGTTGATGCCGGGTATCTCGCCGGAGTTCTGGTAGATCGGGTGCGCCAGGAGCGAGGTGCGCGGCACGCCCGAGGCCCATGAGAAGTTCGCCCCCAGGCGCAGCTTGTTGTTAAAGGTGTACGACGGGTAGACGTGCAGCACGTGGCTCACGTCGGCCGGCAGCGGCCCCGAGGTGAACTGCCCGGACATCAGGGGCGAGTTCGGGAAGTCGTACAGCGAGGTGATGTTCGGGTCGCTCTGGCCGTTGTCGTTGCGGAACAGCCCCTCGTAGTTGCCGATCAGGCGCGCGAAGCGGTAGTTGGCGTACACCGACCAGTTGTCGGAGAAGCGCTTCGTGTAGATCAGCTCCAGGGCCTTGTAGCGGCGGACCGGCTTCGGGAAGCTGGACACGCCGCCGCTCGGGACGTGCTTGCTGCCGGGGTTGGCCAGAACATAGGAGCCGAAGGTCGCCGCGGGGAAACTCGGGCTCTGCGGCGTGCCGGTGCTGCCGCCGAACGGGTCGTACGGGTAGCCGTAGGCGTATCCGTAGTAGAAGTTCTGAATCTGCTCGATGGCGTTCACCTGGACGTCCTCGAGCGCCCGTCCCTGGGTGCGGTAGATGGCGCGCACCTCGAACGACGAGTTGGGCGTGACCTCGAAGGCGAATCCGCCGGACAGCTCGTCCTCGTACGGGAGCTTGGTGCCGCTCTGGACGCTGGTCTGGTCGACGCCCTGGGTGAAGACCGCGGCGAGCGCCGTGCAGGTGTTCGTCCCGCCGCCGCCGTCGCTGCAGGTCCCGGACGAACCGAGGCGCGGCGTCGACAGGCTGCGGTCGGAGAACTCCTGCCGGCTGATCCCGACCTCGTTGCTGAAGGCGCGCACCGCCAGGTCGTTCGGGACCCTTTCGAAATACCGGCCCCAGTTGGCGTACAGGCGGCTCTTGCCGTTCCCCAGGACGTCCCAGGTCACGCCGAGGCGGGGGGCCAGGTTGCCGCCAAAGGTGTAGTCGTTCGGCGCGTAGCTCGAGGTGCCCGGGGTGAAGATCCGGGACGTCACGCCCGTGCTCGGATCGGTGAAATTCTGCGTCCCGAACGGCAGGGTGAAGCTGCCGGAGCCCTTCACGGTTTCGCTCGAATAGCGCAGGCCGGCCTTCACCGTGACGCGCGGCACGACCGACCACGAGTCCTGCACGAAGAACGCGGTCTCGTTGGAAGCGGTCGGCGGGTTCTGCGGCCCGAGGCGGCCCCGCGTGGCCCGGAAGCGGTTGGCGCTGTCGTACGCGACCGTCGGATCGGTGCCGATGCCGTTACGCACGTTCACGGTGCCTCCGCCGCGGGTCGGCACCGAAATGGTGTCCTGGACTCCGTCGGCATCGGCGTCGACAGGGGCGCCCGTGATCGGGTCGCTCACGGGGAGCTGCACGTTGAACGACGGCCCGGTGTAGGTCGCCGTGTCCCGGTAGGAGATATCGTCGTACTCGACGCCGTACTTCACCTCGTGCCTGCCCAGGATGGTGGTGAACTTGACGGCGTACTGCGTGTTGGTGTCGTCCTGGTTCGAGATGAATCCGATGCCGCCGCTGCGGGTGTTCACGGGCGACAGCGTGAACGGCACGGGGCCGGTGCCCGGATCGTACGAGGTCGCTCCGCGGAAGAACTCGAGGGTGTTCCGCAGATCCGTGAAGGAGTACTGGTCGAGGGCGGAGGTCTCGCGGAAGATGCCGTCGTGGTGCGCGATCTGCGCCTCCATGAAGAAGCGCGGGGAGAACACGGCGTTCCACTTCAGCGCCTGGTTGTCCGACCCGTAGCGGATCTTGCTGTACCCGCCCCCGGCGGCGAAATCGCCGAAGCGCGGCGCGTTGTCGCGCTGCGGACCGTTGGGGCCCTCGGCGGGGTCGCCGAAGAAGGAGAGCTCGACCTGTTGCTTCGGCGACACCATCCAGTTGAACTTCAGGGCGTAGTTGTTGGCGGTGCGCTTCCGGTTCAGCTCTGTGCCGGCCGCCGGGAACGCCGCGGCATTGGGGGCCGAGAAGGCGTTCGTGGAAACGGTCTCGTCGAACCTCTGCTCGCAGGAGCTGCCCACCTGGCAGTTGCTGGCCGCCGTGAAGGCAGGGTTGGCGATGCTCTGGGCCGTCAGATGGGTCGAGCTCATGACCGGGTTGTAGGCAACGAAGTAGAACAGCCTGTCTTTGATGAAGGGGCCGCCCACGGAGAAGGCCAGGTCATTGACGTCCGTGTCGACGATGTTGGCGGCGCCCGAATCGAGCTTGACAAGCTGGCGCGAGGACTGCAGCGCCGACGGGCTGGAAAACCACTTCACGCTGCCCTTGAAGTCGTTCGTCCCCGACTTGACGATGGTGTTGATGATCCCGCCCAGCGCCTGGCCGTACTCCGCCTCGAAGCCGCCGGTCTTGATCTGCACCTCGTCCAGGAAGTCGCTGGTGACGCCGGTGCCGAGCGAACCGTAGTTGATATTGTAGGCGCCGATGCCGCCGTAGCCGGTGTTGGTGACGTTCACGCCGTCGATCAGGTACGTGTTCTCCAAGCCGGAAGCGCCGCCGATCGAGTAGTTGCCCTGACCGGTGCCCAGCCCGCTCACGACGCCCGCGGCGACCGCGTAGGTGTCGGTGAACGAGCGGCCGAGCGGCACGGCGTCGGCGAAGTCGCTGTACTTGATGTTGGTGCTGGTGGACGTCGAGGTGACGTCGACGAGCGGCGCCTGGCCGCTCACGGTCACGGTCTCGGTCTTGCCCGGCTCGAGGGTGAAATCGAGGCTCGTCTTCTGGCTCAGCCCCACCCCGACGTCATTGCGGATCACCGTGGTGAATCCGCCGGGCGCCTCGGCCCGGACCGTGTAGGTCCCCGGCCGCAGGAACGGCAGGATGTAGGCGCCGTTCGCGTCGGTCTCCGCGGTCCGTGTCCCGAACTGGGAGGTGGCGATGATCACCGCGCCGGGAATGCCGCGGCCGGTGGGATCGCTGACCTTGCCCGAGATGGTGCCGGTCGTCAGCTCCTGGGCCAGGGCGGGCGTGACCGTGGCCAGGACCAGCAGGAAAAGCGCCGCGCACGAGAGTGCTCTCCTTGTCATCATCTCCCTCCGACTCCAATAATCAACGCCGCCACGCGGCGTCGTCGCCGACCCACGGCGCGTGTGCTCCGATTCACCGGGCCATCGACAGGCCTCGGGAATCACGCAATCGCAATATAAGGTCCGAGCAGGTGAACGCAAGGCAGGGAAGAGGATTGCCGGGACGGGATTACGGAGTTGTGATCGACCGGCGGGAATGCGGGTTCAGAACGACAGGGCCGCGCGGAGATCGCGCGCGAGCGCCGGATCGATCCTCTCGAGGCTGTCGCACTCGCGGCGCGCTCCCTCGGCCCGGTGCGCCGCCATCAGCGCCAGCGCGAGCTGAAAGTGGGTCTGCGCGTAGAGCGGATCGATCTCGAGGGCGCGCGTGAACGAGTCGATCGCCTCCTCGTAGCGGCCGGCCGCGCCGTAGGCCACGCCGAGGTTGAACCGGGCGAGGTGCAGGCGCGGGTTGAGCCGCGCGGCGCGCTCGAAGTCCGCGATGGCGGCATAGGTCCTGCCGATGCGGAACAGGCGGCCGCCGCGCTCCAGCATCAGGACGGCGGAATCTCCCGACACCCGGGCCACGTCGTCCAGAAGGCGCAGCGCCCGATCGGTCTGGTCGTCGCGCGTCAGGAGGAGCGCCTGGACCCAGAGGCCCACGGCACTGCGCGAGAAATCGTCCGCGGGCCGTGCCAGCGCGTCCGACACCGGGAGACCGGGGCCGGACGCGGCGACGTCGAGCTCGCGGCGATCGATCGGCACGGCGCAGGCGAACAGTCGATCGCCGCCGGGGGGAGGCGGCAGGATGGAACCGAGCAGACGGTGGTGGCGGTCGAACAGAAAACCGGAGCCGGCGCCGCCCCCGTCGGGGATGCGGACGCGAAGGAGCCCGGGGCCGGCTCCCAGGGCGATCATCTTGTCGAGGCGCGCCTGGAAGACGCGCGGCCGGTAGCCGTCGCGGTCCCGCAGGCCGAGAAGCATGTCCCCTTCGGCCGGGACGCGTGCCGTGGCGGCCGGTTCGTCCCCAACACCGTCGCTTTCTCCGTCGCACGCCTCGAGTCCCGGGGCGCGCAGGAGGACCAGGTCCCGGCTCGGGTCCTGGAGGAGGACCTCCGTCACCTCGATCGGGGCGCGGCCATCACCCGGCCCCGCCGGTCCGGGATCGCGCACCGTCTGCAGGCGCTGCCAGCGCGTCCGCAGGCGCGCCGCGGGCGAGAGGGGCGCCAGGACCAGCCCGGGGCGATCGAGCGCGTAGGCGACTGTCATCAGGATCGTGTTGCCGGAGGCGTCGCGCGCCCGCAGCTCCAGGGCGCAGGTGGCCGGGCCGGAGACGAGCGGCGCCGCGGTCACAGCACCGGGACAGATCGAGATGCAGGCGAAAATGCCTGGAACGACAATGGCCCGCAGCGGCAGCACAGTCCCTCTCTGGGCTGCAACCGGCTTCGACCGGGGGGCGGCGATGGCCGATCAGCGATGGACGGGTTTTGATGAAGCGTGTCGCGCACTCATCTACGCCGCGCCGGGGTCGGCGTCAAGGCGTTTTTTCTCGGCTTCTCGCAAGGACCGGAGAAGGGCCGCGGACTCGAGACGGCGTCGCAGCGCCTGGGCGAGGGACAGGAACGAGGTGGAG
>JBGPED010000200.1:0-6158 GCA_041482595.1 Acidobacteriota bacterium | reverse complement strand
CCTCCGCGTCCGGGTGATCGACGGGGAGCCTGCCGATCTCCCGCCGCCCCGCCGCGAGCCAGAAGTCGAGCTCCCGGTCAATCGGCGCTTTCCCCGCGTACTCCGCGAGGCCCTCCGCCCAGCGTCTGTACGAGGTCGTCCTGGCCGGCAGGGCGATCGAATCACCCCGCTCGAGCTGGCGATAGACCGTGTTCAGGTCCTCCAGGAGGATGCGCCAGGACACGCCGTCCACCACGAGGTGATGGATCACGATCAGAAGGCGCGACCCGAGGTCCGGCCCGAGCGTGAACAGCGCGGCCATCAGGAGGGGACCTTGCTCCAGGTCGAGACGGCGCTGCAAACCGGCCGCCGCCGTCTCCATCGCCGCGAGGCGCGTCTCCAACGGGTGCACCGTGAGATCGACGCGCTCGAACGGGACCGCTCCGCCCGGCGGAGCGTTCCATTGCCGCCACTCCCCGTCGATCCGCCGGTAGCGCATGCGCAGCGCGTCGTGGTGATCGAGGAGGTGCCCGATCGCCGTCTCGATCCTCGCGGGATCGAGCGCCTCCTTCGTCTCCAGGAGGATCGCCTGGTTGAAGTGGTGCGGATCCGCGAAATCGTGCTCGAAGAACCAGCGCTGGATCGGCGTCAGGGGCGTGTCGCCCGTCACCGGGCCCTGCTCCGCCGCCACCAGGACGCGTGTGCCGGCCACGGCCGCGAGACCCGCCACCGTCTGGTGCTGGAAGATCTGCTTGCTCGTGAGCCGCAGGCCGGCCTGGTTCGCGCGCGCCACGATCTGGATGGCGAGAATCGAGTCGCCGCCCAGCTCGAAGAAGTTGTCGTGGACACCGACGCGCTCGCGGCCGAAGACCTGTCCCCAGATGCGCGCCAGGGTCTCCTCGGCCGGTGTGCGCGGGGCGATGCGCACCCCCGCCAGATCGTCCCTGGCGGCGTCGGGGGCCGGGAGGGCCTTCCGGTCGATCTTGCCGGCGGGAGTGCGCGGCAGCCTTTCGAGGACGACGAACGCGGACGGGAGCATGTGCTCCGGCAGGATCGCCTTGAGATGCGCGCGCAGCTCGGTCGCGGACGGGGCCGGCTCCGCGTTCGGGCCGCAGGCGACGTACGCCACGAGGCGGGTGTCCCCCGGAGTGTCCTCGCGCGCCAGGACGGCCGACTCATCGACCCTCGCGTGCCTTTCGAGCGCCCGCTCGATCTCTCCCGGCTCGATCCGGTAGCCGCGCACCTTCACCTGGTCGTCGAGCCGGCCGAGGAATTCCAGGTTGCCGTCGCCGAGCCAGCGCACGCGATCTCCCGTCCGGTAGAGTCGCGAGCCGGGGGCGTCCGCGAACGGTTCCGGGAGGAAGCGCTCGGCGGTCAGCCCGGGGCGGCCCAGATAGCCCCGCGTCACACCCTCCCCGCCGATGTACAGCTCGCCGGGGACGCCGACCGGCGCCAGGTTCAAATGAGGATCGAGGACGTAGACCCTTGCGTTGGCGATGGGCCGCCCGATCGGCACCAGGCCTTCTTTCCTGGCCGCCCGACCGCCCGAATGCGTGTACACGGTGGTCGTGATCGTCGCTTCCGTGGGGCCGTAGGCGTTGAACAGCGCGACCCGCCCGCCCGTGACCTCGTCCCACGCCGCCAGGCGGGAGGCCAGGGCCTTCTCGCTGCCGATGACAACACACCTGATGCCGGCGGGAAGGTCCTGCCCTGCCCGCTCGAGCTCGGCGACCCAGGCGTGCCAGTAGGAGGTGGGCAGGTTGATGACCGTGACCTTCTCGTTCTCCAGGAAGCGGTGAAAGTCGGGGACGGAGACGAACACCGGGTCCGGCCGGAGAACGAGTGTCGCGCCCGACAGGAGCGCCGGGAAGATCTCCTCCGCGGCGACGTCGAAGCTGAGCGACGCGAACTGCAGGACGCGGTCGGAGGGCGACAGGCCGTAGATGCGCGCCATCTCGGCGGCATGGTTGAGCAGGGCGCGATGCGGCACCTCCACCCCCTTGGGGACTCCGCTCGAGCCGGACGTGTGGATGATGTACGCCAGGTTCTCGGACGCAGGGGCCGGCATGGGCACCGTACCCGCATCAAGACCCTCCGCCTCCGTGTCGTCGAGCAGGACGATCTGCGCGTCGCGCGCCTCCAGGTCGGCGACGAGCCGCGACTGCGTCACGACGACGGGGGCCCCCGTCTCCCGCAGGAGGCCGGCGATGCGCTCTCGCGGATAGGCGGGGTCGAGCGGCACGTACGCCCCTCCCGCCTTCAGGATCCCGAGCAGGCCCGTCACCATCTCGATCGAGCGCTCGACGCAGAGGCCGACCGGTACGTCGGGCCCCACGCCCAGCCGGACCAGGCGCCGCGCCAGCGCCGAGGCGCGACCGTCGAGATCCGCGTAGGTGATATTTCGGTCTCCGAAGCAGAGCGCGTCCGCCTCCGGCGCCCTCGCGGCCCGCTCCTCGATCAGTCCGTGGACAAAGCGCGCGCCCCGGAGCTCGGTCCGGCGTCCTCTGGACTCGATCAGGACGTGCCGGCGCTCGTCGTCCCGGAGAAGGGGCAGCCGCGAAAGCCTTTGGCCGGGATCGGTCGCGATCCCCTCCAGGAGCGTTTCCAGGCCTCGAAGCATCCGACGCGCGCTCGCCGCGTCGAACAGATCGGTGCTGTATTCCAGCGCGCAGGCGAGCTGCCGGCCGCCATCGTCCACGTCGAGCGTCAGGTCGAACTTGGAGATGCCGTCGTCGATGTCCACGAACTCGGCGTCCAGTCCCTCGAGATCGACCCGCGGCGTGGCGGCGTGCGCCACCATGACCTGGAACAGGGCGGTGCGCCCGAGGTCGCGCGGCGGACGCAGCTCCTCGACCAGCCTCTCGAAGGGCAGGTCCTGGTGCGCGTACGCGTCCAGGGCGACGCCGCGCACGCGCCGCAGGAGCTCGCGGAACGTCGGATCACCCGACAGATCGGTTCGCAGCACGAGCGTGTTGACGAAGAAACCGATCAGGCTCTCGATCTCCAGACGGTGGCGGTTCGCGATGGGAGTGCCGACCAGAATGTCGTCCTGGCCGGTGTAGCGCATCAGGATCACGTTGAACGCCGCCAGGATCGTCATGAACGGGGTCGCCCCTTCCTCACGGCCGAGCCCGCGCAGGGCTTCCGACAACCGATCGGGAAGCACCACGCGTTGCTTCTCACCCCCGTGCGTGCGGACGGCCGGACGGGGGCGGTCGGTGGGCAGATCGAGGGTGAGCGGGGCGCCGGCGAGCGCCCGCCTCCAGTACGCCCTCTGCGTCTCGAGCGCCTCGCCCTGCAGGAAATCGCGCTGCCACGCCGCGTGGTCGGCGTACTGGATCGGCAGGGCGGGCAGGGGCGACGGCCGCCCGTTCGAGAAGGCCGCGTAGAGCGCCTCCAGCTCGCGGTAGAACACGCCCTCCGACCAGCCGTCCGTGACGATGTGATGGAAGGTCAGGAGAAGGACGTGGTCCCGCGCATCGAGACGGAGCAGATGCGCCCTGAAGAGTGGTCCCCTCGCCAGGTCGAACCGCTGCTGCGCCTCCCGCCGCGCCCTGCGCAGCGCCACGGGCCAGCGCTCCGCGGCGGGCAGCTCCGAGAGGTCCTCGATCGAAAGCCCGGTCCGCCGATCGGGCGCCACCACCGCGACCGGCTTGCCATCGACGCCCGGAAAGGCCGTCCTCAGGACTTCGTGCCGGTGGACGATCTCGTCGAGTGCCTTCTGAAGCGCCGCGACGTCGAGGGGACCGCGCAGGCGCAGCGTGCTGGGCATGTTGTAGAAGGGCCGGCCGGGATCCAGCTGGTCGAGGAACCACAGGCGCTGCTGCGCGAAGGAGATCGGCCTCTCGCGCTCTGCGCGCACCGGTCCAGGCGGCGCCTCGGCCTGCCTCCGTTCCCGGCGCGCGGCGTCGATGCGCGCGGCCAGGCCTTCCACGGTGGGCGCCTCGAACAGCGCCCGCAGCGGCACCTCCACGCCGAAGAGATCCCGCACTCGGGAGATCACCTGCGTCGCGACGAGAGAGTGCCCGCCCAGGTCGAAGAAGCCGTCCAGGACGCCGACCCGGTCGAGACCGAGCAGCCCGGCCCACAGCGATGCGAGGCGCCGCTCGTCTTCCGTGCGCGGGGCGACGAAGGGCACGGCCAGATCGGGGCGCGCGGGAGCGGGGTCGGGCAGGCGCCGCCGATCGATCTTGCCGCTCGCTGTTCTCGGAAGATCGTCGAGGACGACAAACGCCGACGGGACCATGTGGTCGGGAAGCGCCTTCTTCAGGTGTTCGCGCAAATCGACGGAAGTGGGGGCAGGAAACGCGGGTCCGACACCCTTCCGCAGCGTCGCGTAGGCCGCCAGGATGGCAGCGCCCTGCGCATCGGGACGGGTGACGACAACGCTCTCGGCGATCGACGGATGCCGATTGAGGACCGCTTCGATCTCCCCCGGCTCGATGCGGTAGCCGCGCACCTTCACCTGGTCGTCGATCCGGCCCAGGAACTCGAGCGACCCGTCGGGCCGCAGTCTGACGCGGTCTCCCGTTTCGTACATGCGCGCGCCGGGCGTGCCGGAGAACGGATCGGGGAGGAAGCGCTCGGCCGTCAGGTCCGGACGCTCCAGGTAGCCGCGCGCCAGCCCCGCGCCGGCGATGTAGAGCTCGCCTTCGGCCCCTGCCGGCTGCGGCCGCAGGAGCCGGTCCAGGACGTGCGCGCGCGATCCCTGGATGGGCCGGCCGATCGGAATCGTCCTCTCCCCGCGCCGGCACACCCAGAAGGTGCTGTCGATGCACGCTTCGGTCGGCCCGTACAGGTTGACCAGCTCGGCGTCCAGGCGCTCGAAGAAGCGCTCGGCAAGGTCGGGCGACAGCGCCTCGCCGCCGCAGAAGACCCGCCGCAGGGACCGGCAGCCCTCGAGGCCCGGTTCGTCGAGAAGCGCCCTCAGCCCCGTCGGGACCATCTGCAGGATCGTGACGCTTTCGTCCGCGATCAGGCGGGCCAGGGAGGCGGGGTCCTGGTGGGCCCCGGGCCGGGCCAGGACCAGGCGCGCGCCCGCGACGAGCGGTGCCAGGAACTCCCAGACCGACGCATCGAAGGTGAACGGCGTCTTCTGCACGACGCCGTCCGCCGGACCCAGCGGAAACACGGCCTGCATCCAGCGCACATGGTTCATGAGGGCCGCGTGCGGCACCAGGACACCCCGGGGCGTCCCCGTCGATCCGGAGGTGTAGATGGCGTAGGCGATCGCCGAGGGATCCAAGGGGAGGCCGAGATTCGCGTCGTCCTCCCTCTCCATCCCGCCGTCGGGCCGGTCGAGCGCGAGGACGTCGCCGCGAAACGCCGGCAGCCTGTCGAGGTGACGCTCTTCCGTCAGGATGACCGCGGCGCGCGCCTGGTCGAGCATGAAGGCGAGCCGCTCCTTCGGGCCTTTGGGATCGAGGGGAAGCCAGGCGGCCGCCGCCTTGAGCGAACCCAGGATCGCGACCACCATGGAGGTGGAGCGATCCATGACGATCGGCACGAGCGCGTCGGTCGTCGCGCCAAGGTCCCGCAGCCGCCGCGCCAGCCGGTTCGCGCGGGCGTTCAGCTCGCGATAGCTCAGGCGCTCGCCGTCGCAGACCACCGCGACCGCATCGGCCGCGGTCGCGACCTGCGTCTCGAACATCTCATGGACGCACCGACCCTCCGGGGCCGATGACGAGGCGTGAGACGGGCCCTTCGCGGGGGCGGGGAACGATGACTTCAACCCGGACGGCCCTCCCACGAAGAGCGACGATCGTGCCGAAACGCCTGTTGTTCCTTGATTGCGTGAAGATACCCGACGACTCCGCAGGTGTCAACGGAAGACGTGCCTGAGGCGCCTGCGACGGGCGGGGCCGGCCGGCGATCCGGCTGCGGCCAGGGGGTCGGGTGTCCTCAGACGCCCGCCGCGGCCTCCAGGAACGACTCGATGTCCGCGCGGGTGTTGTAGATGTTCGGCGAGACACGGATGAGGTTTTCGCGCAGGCTGACCACAATACCGCGCCCGCGCAGGCGACGGAAGATGGCGCGGGTTTCTTCGTGCGACGACCCCTCGAGGGCCAGGATACCGGATCGGCGACCGGGCGACATGTCCGAGGCGACACGCAGCCGGGTCGAGTCGAGGCCACGGATCAGGTGGTCGTGCAGGCGTCGCGTGTGCGTCTCCACGCTGT
>JBGPED010000199.1:0-6340 GCA_041482595.1 Acidobacteriota bacterium | reverse complement strand
TCAGCGCCTCCTCGAAGTTCCTCTCCTCTTCCTCGGTCAGGATCGGCGGCGCGGCCTCTCCTTCGGGCGGAGGCGCCTCGCCTTCGGGCGGGGCGGCTTCGGGGGGCGCTTCGGGGACCGGCGTCCGCGCGGCGGCCGGACGGATCTTGATCTCCTCCTTGCCGATGAAATCGCGCTCCAGCTCCGCCAGCCGGCGGCGGTTGTCCGTCGACAGCTGCGGGTTTGCGCGCAGCACCACGAGCAGGCGCGGGTTCTTGATGAGTCGCACCTCGTTGGTGACGATGAGGTTCAGCGTCTCCCCGGGAGCGTTCGCCGCGACGGCCTCGAGGGTGGCGTCCAGGACGGACGGGTGGGCGATCGCCGCCTCCAGCGCTTCCCCCGCGAGCCGTCCCGAGCGGGCGAAGTAATCGAGGACGATCGGATCGCAGGCGGGGTCGCGCAGGATCGGAGCGAGCGTCTCGCCGGTCATTTTGCCGAGGCTCTCCGACGCCGCCTGCACGACCCCCGGCTGCGCGTCCCGGAGCAGGCAGATCTGCGCGTACACGAGATCCTGCAGGGGGAGCGGCAGGACGCCACGCGCAGCCGTCAGACGGATGGATTCGGCGGCGGAGCCGGCGAGGATCCGCTCGACCAGCGGATGACGCGTCGCCTTCGGCGCGGCCTGCGGCTCAGGGGCGGCCATCGGTTCCTCCACCCGGGGCGGGGCAGATGCGGGCGTAATCGTCGATGCGGATGGTGTAACCGTAGGCGCGCGTCCCCGGGTCACCGAGCGGCAGACAGGTGTCGCCGTTCACCGACAGGATCACGGCGCCGGCGTCCGAGGCGCTGACACGGACCACGGTGTCACACTTGGCCCGCTCCGTCTCGCCGGCTTCCAGGACGCGATTGAGCACTTCGCGACCGTCGCACGACAGGACGACGTAGGTCCTGCTGCGGGCCTCGATCACGGTCTTCATCGGCCCTCGCCCCGCCTGGGTGTCGTCCTCGCGCGCTCCCTTCGCGGGCCGTTCGTCCGCGGGCGCGGTCTCGGGAGGAGGAAGCGGAGCATGTCTCACGGGCGCCGTCCTGGAAGGGGTCCCGGCGGGCGGGATCGGGGCCGCGGTCTTCGCCGGCGGCGCGCCGGCCGCGCCCAGCATGAGAGGCGACTGCGAGGAGATGTCCGGAACGACGGCCGAGCTGTCGGGCGTGCCGGGCACCGTTCCTTCGCTCGCCGCCGGGCGCTCCGGCGGGCGCCTTGTGCCGGGCATCGTTCCACGCACCAGGCTGACGATGAGGAACAGCACGCCGGCCGCGGCGACCAGGGACAGCACCCACAGGAGCACACGGGACGACGCCGGCGACTGGGGGTCGGCGACCTCGATGCCGGTGACCACTGGACGGGGCGGATGATCGAGCACCCTCTCCAGGGCGGCCAGGGTGGCTCTTGCCTCGCCGTGGGACGGCGCGTGGGCCGGGTTGCTCGATTCTGGGACCGATGAAGCGCGGGTCTCGTGCGACCTGCGCTGAGCCAGCGAGATCGCGGAACCCGTGGCGCGATCGGCCCCGGCGCCCGGCGCCGCGCGACGCTGCGGCACCTCCTGCGGCCGGTGCAGGTTCGACGTGCCGCGGAGCGATGCCGCCTCCGTGCCGGGCTGGCGGGCGTTCATTTCGTGCAGGTAGGAGTTGACCATCGCCTCGCTGTCGATCCCGATGTACGTAGCGTAGGCGCGTATGAACCCCCTGTTGAACAGCCCTCCGGGAAGGGCATCGAAACGGTTCTCCTCCAGGGCCTCGAGGTAGCGGAGATTGATCTTGGTGGCCTCGGAGATCTGTCGCAGGGAAATTTCGCGCAGCTCGCGTTCACGCTTGAGGGACTCGCCAAAGCTCGCCATCGACACCACGCCCGCCGCGCTACAACTCGTTGGGCCAGAAAGACTTCGACCGTGGCCTAATAATAAGGATGGGGTGGGAGTTTGTCAAACTGCCCTAAGTCGATATCCATCAATCAGTTAATCCCATCGAGTGACGGGCCCGCCCTGGCTTCGATGAGCCGCAGGGCCGCCACCTTGACCAGCTGCGGCACATGGGGAGCATGCGTCAATTCCTTGAGGGCGCGGGTGCTCAGACCCTGGACGATCCGCAGCGCCGTGGATGGGGGCGTCTCGCGGTGCTGAACGATCGCCTTCTGGACAGCCGGTCGCGCCGAGAACCGCGTGTCATTCGCCAGAGCCTGCAGGACGGAGCCGGGTGTGACCGTGGCGCTCGCGATCGTCAGGGCGTCCTCCTCCAGGAGACGCGGGTTCTGGAGCAGGGCCCGTATCACCATCGGGTGATCCTGCCTGCGCAGGAAGGCGATCACGCCGCGGCTGGCGATGCGGGCCAGGGCGATCTTTTCTCCCAGCGCCATTTTCTGGAGCCGGATCGCCAAGAGCCGCTCCGCCACCCGGCGCAGCGGCGGCGGGAGGACCGTGTGTTCCGCGACCCTGGCCAGGTCCCGCCACCACAGGAACTGCACCAGGTTCATGGCGATGGCACGCGGCGTCTTCGGGTGCAGCACGATGGCCGACTTGACCTCGTAGACCTTCAGCCAGGACAGATTGCGCGCGATGCGCTGGATGAAAGAGGGCGTCACCGCGCGGTTCTTGAGAGCGATCAGGAGAAGATCGGGCACGAGGCATGGATTGTCGAGCGCCCCCTCCAGGTAGGAGAGGGAGGCCGTGGCCAGTTCCAGGGCGAGGATCTTGGCCGGCGCGCTTCGCCCCGTCTCGAACGGCGACTCCATGCATGCCAATTTATCCCGCCGGGGAACGGGGTGCCAGCGGCGGCACCGCCGCGAGCTATGGACACCCGCCGTGAACGGCGATAAGCTCAAGCCCTCGGTGGCGGTCCCGTTTCACGATTCGCGAAGGGTGCCTTCATGAAAGGTGGCTACGTCCGGCTGACCGAGCCGCTTGTGCGCAAGGAAGGAAGACTGAGGACCGCGAGCTGGGAGGAGGCGCTCGATCGCGCCGCTTCCGGATTCAGCGCCGCGGTCAAGACGCACGGACCTCAGTCCTTCGGGATGTTCTCGTGCTCGAAGGCGACCAACGAGGTCAACTACCTGGCGCAGAAGTTCACCCGCTCGGTCATCGGCACGAACAACATCGACAGCTGCAACCGGACCTGACACGCGCCATCCGTCGTCGGTCTGACGATGGTCTTCGGCGCGGGAGGCGGGACCAGCTCCTACAGGGAGATCGAGGAGACCGATCTCACCATCCTGTGGGGATCGAACGCCCGGGAAACGCACCCGATCTTTTTCCATCACGTCCTCAAGGGGGTGCGCAACGGGGCGCGGCTCTATGCCGTCGACCCCCGAAGGACGAGCTCGGCGCAGTGGGCCGACGTGTGGCTGGGCCTCGACGTCGGCTCGGACGTTGCCCTGGCGAACGCGGTGGGGCGGGAGATCATCTCGGCGGGCCTCGTGAACCGGGCGTTCGTGGAGCGCGCCACGCAGGGGTTCGAGGCGTACCGTGCGGGGGTCGAGAAATACACGCTGGCCTACGCCGAGAAGGAGACCGGCGTGCCGGCGGCGGCGATCCGCGAGCTGGCGCACGCCTACGCCCGCGCCGACCGCGCGCAGCTCTGCTGGACGCTCGGGATCACCGAGCACCACAACGCGGTGGACAACGTGGTCGCGCTGATCAACCTGGCGCTCCTGACCGGCCACGTCGGCCGCTACGGCTCGGGCCTGAACCCGCTGCGCGGGCAGAACAACGTGCAGGGGGGAGGCGACATGGGGGCGATCCCGAACAAGCTCCCGGGCGGGCAGGACGTCGAGAACGCGGCGCTGCGCGCCAAGTTCGAGAAGGTCTACGGCGGCGCGAAGATTCCGCCGAAGAACGGCATGCACCTGTCGCAGATGTTCGAGGCCATGGAGCACGGCACGTTGCGTACCGTGTATGTCCTCGGCGAGAACCCGGCGCAGTCCGAGGCCGACATGACGCGGACGATGCGGCTCTTGGAAGGGCTCGATCACATCGTGGTGCAGGACATCTTCATGACGCGCACCGCGCAGATGGCCCACGTGGTCCTGCCGGCGTCCGCCTCGTGGTGCGAGGCCGAAGGGACCGTGACGAGCAGCGAGCGCCGCGTGCAGCGCGTGCGCAAGGCGCTCGACCCGCCGGGGCAGGCGCGGGACGACCTGCGAATCCTGTGCGACCTGGCGCGGGCTCTCGGGCGCGACTGGGGTCGGCCGACGGCCGAACAAGTCTGGGATGAGCTGCGATCTTTGTCCTCGTGGCACAAGGGGATGTCGTACGCTCGTCTCGAAGCGGAGGGGGGCCTGCACTGGCCCTGCCCGGACGAGGGCCATCCCGGAAGCCCGTTCCTGCACGACCGTCTCTGGAAAGAGCCGGTCGAAGGACGCCTCGCGCCGTTCAGCGTCGTCGAGCACGACCCTCCGGTCGACCGCCTCACCAAGGAGTACCCGATCCGCCTGACGACCGGCCGCCGGCTCGACTCGTTCAACACCGGCGTGCAGACAGCCGGCTACGCGTCGCCACTGCGCCGCGGCGAGTCGCTCGACCTCGCGCCGGAGGATCTCGAGCGCTACGGACTCGGCGAAGGGGAGCGCGTGCGCGTCGTGTCGCGCCGCGGCGCCGTCGAGGCGCCGGTGCGCACCGACACCGGACTGCGCCCCGGCTTGGCGTTCATGACGCTGCACTTCCAAGATGACGTGGCGACGAACCTGCTGACCATCGACGCGACCGACCCCAGGTCCGGGACCGCGGAGTTCAAGGCCACGGCGATCCGCATCGAGCGGCTGCTCTCCAAGGGCGCGACGCGCGGCCGGGCCGCGGCAAAGGCCGGCGGTCGCGCCACCGCGGCTGCGGCCGGGGCGCGGGCCAGCTCGCGGCCCGCCGCCAAGGTCGGCGCGACGGTCCGTGCGCGTGCCGCCGCCGTCGCTCCCCGGCGAGCGCGGGCCGGCGCCCGGAGCTCCTGAGTGGACCTGCACCTCATCCCCGGAGCGACCCCCACGGCGGAAGAGCGGGCCGCCGTCGACGCGGCCCTCGGCCCCCCGGAGTCTGGCTGGGACGGCGGGGCGCGTCGCTCCGGCCGCGAGGCCCAGGTCGCGCGCGGCGGCATGGACGCGGCGCGGCGCCGCGACCTCCTGCTGCCCGCGCTGCACGCCATCCAGGGGCGCGTCGGCTGGATCAGCGAGGGCTCGCTCAACTACGTCTGCCAGCGACTGTCCGTCCCCCCAGCCGAAGCATACGGCGTCGCCGCGTTCTACGCGATGTTCTCCCTCGAGCCTCGTCCAAAGACGGTCGTCCACGTCTGTGACGACATCGCCTGCCGCGTGAGCGGCGCGCTCGACCTCTGCCGCGAGATGGAGAAGCGGCTCGGCCCGCCGGGCGAAGCGAAGAAGGGCGCGCCGGCCACATGGCTGAAGAGCCCCTGCCTTGGCCAGTGCGAGCGCGCCCCGGCCGTCATGTTCCAGTCGGCGGGGGAGGGGCGAGGGGATTGGAGCCTCGCGCCGGCGACCGCGGCGGCCGTCATGTCGGGGCTCGAGACGGGCCGCCCCAAGAGGAAAACATCCGAGCGCGCGGCCGGTGGCGCCGGGTCCGGCAGGCGCGGCCCCTCCGACACTCGCGCCGCCGGTCCGGCGGCCGCCGTCCCCCGCCCCGCCGTCCCCTCCGCCCCGCAGACCCTCGTGCCCCGAACGCCCGGCCTGCGTCTTCTCAATCGCGTCGGCGTCGCCGACCCCGAGAGCCTCGACGACTACCGCGCCCACGGCGGCTACGCGGCGCTGCGCCGCGCCCTCGCCATCGGCCCCGAGGGAGTCCTGCGCGAAGTCCTCGACTCGAACCTCGTCGGCCGCGGCGGCGCCGCCTTCCCGACCGGCCGCAAGTGGGAAGCGGTGGCGCGACAGCCGGTACGCCCGCACTATCTCGTCTGCAACGCCGACGAGTCCGAGCCGGGCACCTTCAAGGACCGCGTCCTGATGGAAGAAGACCCGTTCGCCGTCCTCGAGGCGATGACCATCGCCGGCCACGCCACCGCCAGCGAGCGCGGCTTCATCTACGTCCGCGGCGAGTACCCGCTGGCGATCGAGCGCCTCCAGGGTGCCATCGAGCAGACCCGCACCCGCGGCTTCCTCGGCGACGACATCCTCGGCGAGGGGCTCCGCTTCGACGTCGAGGTCCGCCGCGGCGCCGGCGCCTACATCTGTGGCGAGGAGACGGCCCTGTTCAACTCGATCGAGGGACACCGCGGCGAGCCGCGCAACAAGCCGCCGTTCCCCGTCGTCTCGGGTCTCTTCTCGATGCCCACCGTCGTCAACAACGTCGAGACCCTGATCAACGTGCTGGACGTCGTG
>JBGPED010000198.1:0-6370 GCA_041482595.1 Acidobacteriota bacterium | reverse complement strand
TCGTTCATGAATCTCGAATTCCGCTTCCCGCTCGTGGACGCGCTCGCCTTTCCGTTCGGCGTCATCCGCGACCTCCGGGGCTTTCTATTCTTCGATCTCGGTTCCGCCTGGTTCGGCGGCGGCCAGCTCGGAGGAACGGGCCAGACATTCTTCCACTCCACTCTCGGCTCTGAGGTGACCGATCCCACCTTCTCGTATTTCGTCCAGAACGGGACCGGTCCGATTGGTCAGGGCGTGCTCCGGCGGTTCGATTTCTGGGATTCGAAGAACGGCAAGCTGGGCGACGGCCGCGCGTCGTATGGCTTCGGCTGGGGCTTCTATCTCGGACCGTTCGAATTCACCTGGTCGTTCGCCCACCAGCTGCCCAACACGGTCGAGGTCTGCAACGACGGAGCAGACGGCACGTGCGATCCGGGCGATCGCATCAGCCGGATCGACGACCCCTTCCACAAGGGCGGGACCGTCTCGCAGTTCTACATCTCCCGCGAGTTCTGACACGGCATCCGCGGCGGACACCCGCTATTTCTTCGGGCAGTCGAGAACGTCGATCTCGACCAGCCGCACGGGTGTGGACCCGGAGTTCGTGATCGAGTGCTTCTCGGGCGGACGCCAGACGATGTCGCCGTTCTTCAGGGACAGCGTCGACACCTTGCCGGACGCATCGCGGATCTCGAGGGTCCCTCCTTCGACGACCACGACAACCCGGGAGACCTTGTGCTCGTGCTCCGGCGCGGACGTCCCGGCCGGGTAGTAGTTCATCTGGGCGCGGACCCGCTCGTTCTGCAGCACGAGCTTCTGCGTGAACTCGGTGCTCTCGGCGGCCATGGTCGCCGCCCGCCCGGCGAGGGCGATGCTGAGCCCGAGCGCGGCCAGCGCGATGAGGGCCAGGGGGATCAGGCGTTCCTGTGTCGTGCGTGGCGGCATCATCGTCTCCTTGTCACTCGATCGGACGATCCGAACTTCTCGTGCAAGCCTCACACGGTGCCCGCCCGGCGCAGCGACAGCACGGCGGCGACGATGCCGAGCAGGGCGCCGCCCGCGGCGAGGGCCAGCGACGCGCCGGCAGGGAGAAAGCGGCCGGCGACGATCGACATGAACGGGTTGGCGCGGAAGATCTCCGCGCGCTCGACGAGTCGGTGCGTGGCGAAGAGCCCGGCGACCGCCAGGACCCCGCCCGCGAGTCCCTGCGCGGCCGCCGCGAGCATGAACGGGCCGCGGATGAACCCGGCGGTGGCTCCGACTAGCTTCATGATCTCGATCTCTTCGCGCCGGGCCAGGACCGTCAGGCGCACGGTCGCCCCGACCGTGACCAGGGCGGCGAACGCCAGGAGGGCGCCGATGCCGTACCCGCCCCGGCGCACCAGGCCGACGATCGCGGCCAGGCGCTCGGTCCAGCCGCGGTCGTAGCGCACCTCCTCGACACCCGGCGCCTTCTCGTACGACTTGGCGATGCGGTCGAGCGCCTCGGGATCGCGGAAGGCGTCGAGAATCTCAAGCTCGAACGAGGCCGGGAAAGGGTTCCCCCCGACCCGCTCCGGCAGGTCGCGCAGCGTAGGGAAGTCGCGCTGGAACCGTGACCGGGCGTCGGCCTTCGTGATGAAGCGCACCACGGCAATGGCCGGGTCGGAGGCGAACTCGGCCCGCAGCGTCCGCATCTGCTCCGGGGTGACCTCCTCGCGGAGGTAGACCTGGACCTGCGTCTGGCGTGAGAGCTCCTCGACGAAACGGTTCAGATTGAGCGCCACCAGGAGGAACAGGCCCAGAACGTAGAGCGAGATGCCGATGGCGGCGGCCGACAGGAGACTCAGCGCCGGGTTGCGCCAGAGACCGTCCCAGGCCTCCCGCACGTGATGCCGCAGGGCGCGCAGGAGAGATCCCATCAGGCTGCTCCCGGGGCGGCCAGCCGTCCGTGGTCGAGGGCGATCACGCGGCGTCCCATCTGCCGGATCATGTCGCGGTCGTGCGTGGCGATGATCACGGTGGTGCCGTGCGAGTTGATGTCCCGGAACAGTCCCATGATCTCCCGGGCCAGGTCGGGGTCGAGGTTGCCGGTGGGCTCGTCCGCCAGCAGGATCAGGGGGCGGTTCACCAGCGCCCTGGCGATCGCCATGCGCTGCTGCTCTCCTCCCGACACCTGCTCGGGATAGTTGTGCAGTCGATGATTGAGACCGAGCATCTCCAGCACCTGGAACGTCCGGCTGCGCTGCTCTTTGCGCGGCAGGCCGATGACCTGGGTGGCGAAAGCGACGTTCTCGAACACCGTCTTCCGCGGCAGCAGCTTGAAATCCTGGAACACCACGCCGACCTGGCGGCGCAGGTACGGCACGCGCCGCGCCGGCATCGTGGCGACGTCCTGGTTGTTGACCACGACCTGGCCCGAGCTCGGAACCTCGTCGCGGAAGACCATCTTGAGGAAGGTGGTCTTGCCCGCGCCGCTCGGACCGGTGAGGAAAACGAACTCCCCCTTCTCGACGTGCACGCTGACGTCGGTGAGCGCGTGCGCTCCCTGCGCGTACTTCTTGGTGACGTGGAAGAACCGGATCATGCCGGGAGGCCGGGGAGGGGTCGCGTCAAGGCCTGTCCAGGCGCTCTTTCAGGAGGCGGTTCACGAGCGCCGGGTTCGCCTTGCCGCCGGTCGCCTTCAGCACCTGCCCCACGAAAAAGCCCAGAAGCGCCGTCTTGCCGGCCCTGTACTGCGCGTGCTGCGACTGGCTCTGCGCGATCACCTTTTCGATCGCCTCGCGGATGGCTCCCTCGTCGGTGACCTGGGACAGTTCCTGCTCGCGCACGACGTCGGCGGGGTCCTTGCCGGAATCGTAGACCGCCTCGAAAACCTCCTTGGCGATCTTCCCCGAGATCGTCCCGTCCTTGACCATGACGACGATTTTCGCGAGGCGTTCCGGATCGAGCGGGATGTCCTTCGGGTCCCTGACTTCCACCCTGCCCTCGTTGATTTTCCGGAGGACCTCGGTCTCGATCCAGTTGGCGGCGGCCTGACCGTCCCCCGCCGCGGTCGCGGTCGCCTCGAAGTAGTCGGCGAGCGGACGGCTCGCGGTCAGGACCTTGGCGCTCTGGTCCTTGAGCCCCCATGTCTCGACGAAGCGCCGGCGACGGGCGGACGGAAGCTCCGGGACCTGGCGGCGGACCGCTTCGATCCAGGCCTCGTCCACCCGCAGCGGCGGAAGATCGGGCTCGGGGAAGTAACGGTAGTCGTGCGCCTCCTCCTTGGAGCGCATCGAAATCGTCCTGTCCTCGGCCGGGTCGTACAGGAGCGTCTCCTGCATCACCCTCTCGCCGCGCGACAGGAGGTCCGTCTGGCGTCGGATCTCGTACTCGAGCGCGTGCTGCACGAACTTGAACGAGTTCAGGTTCTTGAGCTCGGTCTTCGTGCCGAACGCCTTCTGTCCGCGCGGTCGCAGGGACACGTTGGCGTCGCAGCGCAGCGACCCCTCTTCCATGTTGCCGTCGGTCACGCCGATGTAGACGAGGATGGTCCTGAGCGTCGAGTAGTAGGCGTGCGCCTCCTCGGGCGAGCGCATGTCCGGCTCGCTGACGATCTCGATCAGCGGCACACCGGAGCGGTTGTAATCAACGTGCGAGGCGCGATCGGAATCGGGGAATCCTTCGTGCAGGAGCTTCCCGGCGTCTTCTTCCATGTGGATGCGGGTGATGCCGACGCGCCGGGTCGTCCCGCCCACTTCGATGTCGAGGTGCCCCCCGAGCGCCAGCGGGCGGTCGTACATCGAGATCTGATATCCCTTCGGCAGATCGGGATAGAAGTAGTTCTTGCGCGCGAAGACCGACACCGGGTCGATCCGGCAGCCGAGCGCCAGCGCGGCGCGCAGGGCGAACTCGACGGCGCGGCGGTTCAGGACCGGCAGCGTCCCCGGCATGCCGAGACAGACGGGACAGACGTTGGAGTTGGCGGGGGCGCCGAAGCGCGTCGAGCAGCCGCAGAAAATCTTCGAGTCGGTCAGGAGCTGGCAGTGGACCTCGAGTCCGATGACCGGTTCGTATTCCATGCCGCCCCCGGGTGCGCGTCGCCGGCGGATTATAGCATCGGGCCTGTGCTAGAGTACGCGCCGGTCGCGGGCTCCTTTCGCACGGAGGCGGGCGTGGCGGGCGTGAGAGTCGCGGTCCTCGGCGCGGGGAACCTCGGGACCACCCTCGGCATCGTCCTCACCGGCGGCGTGCCCGGGATCCGCGCCGGCAAGAGCCGCGACGTCGTGCTGTGGACGATCGAGCCCGACGTCGCGCGCGAAATCCGCGAGCAGCACCTCAACACGAAATACCTGCCGGGCGTGCCGCTGCCGCGCGGACTCGGGGTCACGGGCGATCTGCCCGAGGCCGTGGCGGGGGCCGGGATCGTCCTGGTCACCGTCCCGTCCAAAGTCGTCAGGGAGGTCGCGCGCCTGCTCGGACAGGCGCTGCAGGCGGGAGGCGCCGCGCCCTTCATCGTGAGCGCCTCGAAGGGGCTCGAGGCCGGGAGCTATCTCCGCATGACGGAGGTCATCGCCTCCGAGCTTCCGTCCTCCTTTGGCGAACGCGTGCTCGCGATGTCCGGTCCGTCGATCGCGCACGAGCTCAGCCGCGGCACGCCGACCGCGGTGGCGCTCGCCTGCCGCGACACGCGCCTGGCGCGCGCCGTCCGCCGCGACTTGCAGACGCCGGTCCTGCGCTTCCAGATCAGCCGCGACGTGGCCGGCGTCGAGCTGGCCGGAGTCCTGAAGAACGCCTACGCGCTCGCCTTCGGTCTGTGCGACGGGCTCGGCCTCGGCCTCAACACCAAGGCGGCGCTTCTCACGCGAGCCCTCCCGGAGCTCGCTCGCCTGGGCGTCGCCCTGGGCGGCAGGCGCGCCACATTCTTCGGTCTCGCCGGCCTGGGCGACCTGGTCGGGACCGGCCTGAGCGAATACAGCCGCAACCGCCGCATGGGCGAGGAGCTGGCCCGCCGGCGCCCGACCGACGAGGCGCTCGCCTCGATCCCGGGCGTGGTCGAAGGGATCGGCTCCGTCCGTCTGGCGCGCGAGCTGGCCGCCCGGCACCGCCTGCGCCTGCCGCTCCTCGAGGGGATCGCCGCGGCCATCGAGCGGACCGTCGATCCCCTGAAGATGATCGGGCGGATGATCGGATAAGGCCCCCCCGCAGCCTGGCCTCATCGCCTCGGCCGCCCGATGTTAGAATGACGGCCATCCGGCGGCGTGGTGCCGCCCTCCTCTGTCCATGCGTGTGCGGCCTTGCGGAGGTTGAGATGCCGACCTCACCCCGTTCGCTCCCCTGGCGTCGTGTCTCCGTCCTGGCCCTCGGACTGATCGTCCTCGGGGCGTCGGGGCTCTCGTTGCGAGGAGGATCGCCCGCCGCGCAGTCGTCGGCCCCACCTTCCGCGAGCCCGGCGCCGCCGGGCTTCGATTTCGCCGGCCAGCGCGAGGAGATCTTCAAGGCCTTCTATACCACCGGCCTCGACACCTCGACCGCCTACACGGTCACCAATCTGACCATCAAGAAGGACACCATGACGCTGCTGTTGAAGCAGGGGACGGTGTTCCTCATGAAGCCGATCGGCGGCGAGGTGACCGGTGGAGCGTTCATCGGCGACGGCGAGGCGTCCATGACGCCGCCCAACCGGACTCAGCGCTTCATGCTCAACAAGTATTCCGGCGCCGAAACGCTGAAGGAGCCGTTCACCGAGGCGGTGTTCCGCTTCAGCGACGGCAGCGACCGGTCAATCCGCGCCTCGGGCAAAGCCGGCGCCGGCTCCGGCGATGCCGCCGAGCGCGCCGCCAAAATTCTCAACGATCGCAACTCGTGGCTCGATGGCACCCGAGGGCTCCAGTTGGAGATGCAGTTCCTCGAGAATCGGACCTCGAGCTTGAGCAACCGCGACTTCTTCGTGACCGATTTCCATACATCGAAGCATGATTGGTTGATGTATCTGTACAATCCCGCCGAGATCAAGGAAAACGTACTGACGAGCAGCGAAACGATGGGCGCCAAGGGACGCCGCTACCTCATTCCCTGGTGCCAATGGCACAAGGCCGCCGACTATGATTCGACAGGGCATTACATCCTGTTTCCCGATAAGGATGCCTCCAGACTCATACGCATCCAGCACCATGACCTGACCCTCAATCTCCCGACGACCAAAGAAGTCCAATGGGACATCACGATGCGCATCGAGCCGCTGGTCGACAATCTCAAGGCCGTTGCATTCAGTCTGGTCAACAATGCCGACTACCGGAGTCACTGGTACGAGGACATGCGGCCCGTGACCGTGACAGCAGTGACCGACGACACCGGCCAGACGCTCACCTTCATGCACAAGAAGGATCAGTTGCTGGTGGTGCTGCCCCGCGCCGCGAAGATCGGCGTC
>JBGPED010000197.1:0-6471 GCA_041482595.1 Acidobacteriota bacterium | reverse complement strand
TGTCCAGCGGGTCGCGAGGCGAGCCGAGGGGAGGGCGGCCGGGGGCCGCCCGGACCCGTGTCCCGCAACCCAAGCCGCCCCGCCCCCCGCCGCCGGTTTTGCTTGCCGAGCACCCGAGTAGGTGACACAATTCTCCCACCCGGAGCATGATGCAGGTGCGAACCGAGAGGAAACCGCCGACGGTCTACCGCTTTTCGTCTCCGTTCCGGCGTCCGGTCCGCGGGCGCCCGGCGGTCGGCGCGGTCATCACCCTCGTCGCCTTCCTCGGATCCCTGCTGGCCGCGACCCTGGGGCCCCTGGCGGGAGACCTGACGTCGTCTCCTCTCCTCCTGCTGCTCATGCTGATCCGGGGTTAGGAGCCTGTGGTACGGCGGTTTGACAGCCCCCACGTCCTGTCGTAGCATCATACGGGCGCGCGGCCTTGTCGCCGCGCGTCGTTGTTTGAGGGCCGATGCATCGGGGTCCCCGGTCACTGAAGAGAATCGAACGTGGCGATGAGGTGCGAGAGATGAATGCTTGTCCCCGGATGAAGCGAAAGGGGTCGGACGCCCGCCTTGCGGGCGCACTGGTCCCCCTGTTCCTGGCGCTCGCGGCGGCGCTCCTGAGCGCCCCCTCACCGGCTCTCGGCGAGGACGCTCCCAAGCTGTACGTTCACATCGAGACGCCGGGACGGTTCTCGTACTCGGGCGACCCGACCCAGGTCTCGACACTCTTCAAGAATGAAGGGACCGCCGCGTGGGTCAACCCGGGTCTCGACATCGAGGCGGGGTTCCAGGTGTTCGACAGCGACGGGAACAAGCTGGAAAAAACGAAGATGCCGCCGGCGTCGAAGGACGGGCAGCCGAAGTTCCTCGAGCCGAACGCCTACTTCGGGAAGATCGTCAACCTCAACCAGCACTTCCCGAAGATCTCCGGCATCGGCACCTACCGCATCACCTGGTCGGCCCCCGGCATTCCCGAGCAGACCCTGGCGATGCGCATCATCAAGAAGTACGACCCTTCGAAGGATTACCAGGCGGTCATCGACACCGACTTCGGGAAAATCGTCATCGATTTCTACAAGGACCTGGCCCCGTTCCACGCCCGGAACTTCATCGACCTGGTCAACCTCGACTTCTACAACGGCCTCCTGTTCCATCGGATCGTGAAGGGGGAGTCGATCTTCGGCGGCTCGCCGACGGCCGACGAGCGCGGCTCGCCCGGCTACAACGTCCCGCCTGAGCCGAACGGGCTCAAGGTCCTGCCGGGTGTCGTGGCCCAGGTGCGCAACTCGCAGACCGGCGCCGACGAGTCGGGAAGCATCTTCATGATCGCCGCGACCGCGCAGCCCGACATGGACGGGAGGGTCACGGTGTTCGCGCGCGTGGTCGAGGGGCTCGACACGGTGAAGACGATCGCCAACGTGCCGACCGTCGGCAGCGCGCCGCGCGCGGCCAGCCGTCCGATCAAGGACGTGACGATCAAGAAGATCGAGATCCGGGAGAAGAAGCCGAAGTCCTGAGCCGGGCACGCAGGTCCTGACGTTCCCCTCCCCGTCGCACAAGGTGGCTCGTGCCGCCGCGCGCGCATCGTCGACTTGAAGGCCCCGGAAGGGCCGATCTAACATGGGGCCACGCGACAGCGTGCGGAGACCCTGATGCGCGGCGCACTTGCGATCCTGGCGGCGGGCGTGATCGCCGCGGCCCTCGGCGTCGTCCCCGCGCGCGCGTCGCATGCCCTGGCCCGGGCCGACGAGCGGCGCGCAGGAACGCACGCCGCACCGAAGAGCGCCGACTACGATGCGCCGACCGAGCGCTGGCGCGAGGGACCGGTGCGCTACCTTCTGACCGGGGAGGAGGACGAAGCGTACCGCCTCCTGTCGACCGAAGCGGACCGGGCGGCCTTCATCCAGAAGTTCTGGGCCAGCCGCGATCCGGTTGCTTCCACCCCCGACAACGAGTACCGGAGCCAGTTCTACGCCCGCGTGGCCGAGGCGAACGGTCTGTTCACCGATTCCACCAAGCCGGGATGGAAGACCGATCGCGGCAAGATCTTCATCCTGCTCGGCCCGCCCGACGATCTCGAGCAGGAACAGACCCGCGACGACTTTGTGCCGAACGTCGTCGTGTGGACGTACCGCAATCCCCCCGGCGGCGAGCACATGAACGCCCTGCCGGTCGTGCGCTTCATCCGGGATGCGACCGGCGAGTACCGTCTGTCGAACGCTGTCTTCCTGCCCGGATTCGAGACGAGCTCGGGCACGACCTTCCAGATCCAGGCGATGCAGATGAAGGCACTCCCGCAGCAGAAGAAAGTGCTCGACACGATCGTCAGCGCGCGCGCCCGGTTCGACTCCGGCCCGTTCAGGACGCACGACGATTTCTTCCGCGCCCGCGACGGCAACACCTTGACCGTCCTCACTCTCGGCGTGAAGACCGACCTTTTGGCCGGCCGGGCCGCGGGCCGCACGGACGCCGCGGCGGCCGGACACGACGCCTTGAGCATGGCCGGTGCCGCGCCGGAGAGCCCGGCGGACGCCCGGTTCGAGGCTGTGGCCCGCCTCGTCGGCGCCTCGCCCGAACTGCACACGTACGACTTCGCCGGGCCGTACGGTCTGCACGGGGGAGTGAGCGGCCCGGTCCTCGATTCGTCCGGATACCTCATGTTCCAGGGCGCGCTTCCCGTCCGGCCGGGGACGTACACGGCCTACTACGGTGTGGTCGATCATCACGATGGCCAGGTGTACTCGTACAGGGACAGCGTCGCGGTCCCGGACCTGCGCGCGGAGCAGTTCCGGCTGAGCCGCATCACGCTCGCCAGCCTCCTGGAGCGCGTCGAGGGGAGCCACAACGTCTACACGACGCCCTTCGTGCTCGGCGACCTGCGCGTGCTGCCGCGCGCGGACGACGTGTTCAGGAACGGCGAGGAGTTCGCCTTCTACTACCAGATTTACGGGCCGGCCACCGATCCGATCGACGGGCGGCCCGACCTGGACGTCGAGTACCAGTTCTTCGTGGCCGAGAGTGACGGGGCGGGCGGCCTGAAGTTCGTGACGCTCGGCAGGCCGATCCGCCTGACCCGGCAGCGCAGCCAGGTGCAGGGGTACACGCTGCCGCTCCGGGACTGGCCGCCGGCCACGTACCGCCTGCGTGTCCAGGTGAAGGACAACCTGAACGAGGAGCGTTCCACCGAGGAGGTCTCGTTCCGCATCCTGTGAGCGATCTGCGGGTGGTCCCGGCGAACCATGGACTTCCGCGCGGGCTCAGGGTCGTCGCGCTCGGCGGCGGAACCGGCCTGCCGGTCGTGCTGCGCGGCCTGAAGCACGCGATCGCGGACTGCGGCGGGAGCCTGACCGGTATTGTGAACGTCACCGATGACGGCGGGAGCAGCGGGCGCCTGCGCCGCGATTACCACGTCCTGCCGATGGGGGACATCCGCAACTGCCTGGTGGCCCTGTCCGAGAACGAGCCCCTGATGTCCGCCCTGTTCCAGTACCGCTACCGCGGCAAGGGAGAGCTCGCCGGCCACAGCGTCGGCAACCTGATCCTGACGGCCCTCGCCGACTGCCAGCGCTCCTGCCTCAGGGCGATCGAGACCTCGGGCGAGGTGCTCAAGATCCGCGGCCGCATCCTGCCGGCGACGCTCGAGAACGTCGTGTTGCGGGCCCGGTTGAGCGACGGCCGCGTCATCCGCGGACAGTCGCGCATCGCCAGGAGCCCCGGCTCGATCGAGTGCGTGATGACGTCTCCGTCCCGGCCCGAGCCCGCGCCCGGCGTACTGCGCGTCCTGCGCGAGGCCGATCTCATCGTCCTGGGACCCGGCAGCCTGTTCACCAGCATCCTGCCCAATCTCCTGGTGCGCGGTGTGACGCGCGCCATCGTCCGCTCCCGTGCGGTCCGCGTCCTGGTCGGCAACCTGATGACCCAGCCGGGTGAGACCTCCGGGTTCTCGGCCGAGGACCACGTCCTCGCCGTCGAGCGCTGCGCGGGCGCGGGTCTTCTCGACTACTACCTGACCAATGTCCGCCCGATCCGCTCCGCCCTGCGCCGGCGGTACGCCCGCGAGGGGGCGGAGCCCGTGCCGCTGTCCCCGGCGGCCGCGCGGCGCCTGGGTGTCACCCTCGTGGAGCGCGACCTCGTGCGCGAGGAGCCCGGTGCCCTCCTGGTGCGGCACCACGAGGGAAAACTGGCCCGCGCCCTGGCGTCGATTCTCCGCCGGCACGCGGCCCGCCTGCGCTCCGACAGCGGCGCGTCCCGCGCGGTCGCGTCATGAAGCTCAACCTGAGCGACGAGCCGCTCACGGCCGAGCTCCTGGCCGAGGCGCTCGGCCGCACCGGCTCGGCCGTCATCGCGGTGAACGGCACCAGCATGCATCCGACCCTGCAGTTCGGCTGGCGCGTCTATCTCCGGCCCGTGCGCGGCGACGATCTCAAGGTCGGCGACATCGCGGTGTTCCGCGGCGACCGTTACCTGATGATTCACCGGCTGGTCTGGAAGGAGCGGGCCGGAGGTGTTGTGCGCCTGGTGTTCCGGGGAGACTACAACCGCGTGCGCGAACGGGTCGACCCCGCGGCCGTCATCGCCCGGGTCGCGGCGGTCGAGATCCCCGGGAGGAAGAAAGGGATGGAGCGGGTCGTCGCCATCGAGCCGGACATCCTCGCCTACTTCTACCGCTTCAGCTTTGCATTCGGACGCATCCTGCGCCCGCTGGTCCCGAAACCGGTCGAGCCGGGGGGCCGGATCGGACCGTTCGGGCGCGCCGCGCGCGCCGCGTTCGCCGGCATGGAGCGCCTTCTCTCGTTCTTTCTCCCCGAGAGACGCTAGGATTCCCGGCCTGCACGTCGGTCGCCGCCGACCTTCAACCCGCAACTCCGTGTCCCCGCTGCCGTTTAGAGTGTCGTCAATGCCCTGACGAGCGCGCGCCGCGGTTTGGCCCGTCGCGAGACGGATCGATCCGAAAAATGCGGCCCGCTTCCTTGACTCTCGATCTTCAAAATTTATATTAACCCGTTGTATTGAGCATGACTTCCAGCACGACCCGCGCGGAGGAGCCGGTGGCATGAAGAACATCCTGGTTGCCGAGGACGACAGGAGCCTGCGCGACGGCCTCGTTCAGTCGATGAGCCGCAGCGGGTACAAGGTCCAGGTCGCCCAGAGCGGCAAGGACGCTCTCGAGAAGATCGAGAAGCAGGTCTTCGACCTGGTGATCGCCGGGAACCGCATCGGCGGCGCGGACGGGCTCGAGATCCTCCGCAAGGCGCGCTCGACGAACGCCGGCACCCTGGTCATCGTGACGGGCGAGAACGGCACCGGCGCGGTCGAGGCGATGAAGTCCGGCGCCTTCGATTATCTTCAAAAGCCGCTGTCGCTCGAGGCGATCGAGATGAAGGTCCAGAGGGCGATGGAGCACCAGAGGCTGGTGGTCCGTCTCAGCTCGATGACCGAGCCGCCCTCCGATCCGTCCGACCGCTACGGCCTCGTCGGAAACTCCTCCGCGATGCGCGACATCTTCAAGCTCATCGACAAGGTGGCCGCCTCGAACGCCACCGTCCTGATCCAGGGCGAGACCGGCACGGGCAAGGAGCGCGTCGCCGAGGCGATCCATCGCAACTCCCCGCGTCACGACGCCGCCTTCGTGCGGATGAACTGCGCCTCGCTTCCCGACAACCTGCTGGAGAGCGAGCTGTTCGGCCACGAGAAGGGCGCGTTCACCGGCGCCGACCAGATGCGCATCGGCCGCTTCGAGATGGCCAACGACGGCACGCTGTTCCTCGACGAAGTGGGGAACATGAGCGCCAACACCCAGGCGAAGGTGCTGCGGGCCATCCAGAACCAGGAATTCGAGCGCCTGGGCGGCAGCCGCACGATCAAGGTGGACGTGCGCATCATCGCGGCGACCAACATCAATCTCGAGGCGGCCATCAAGGAAGGGAAGTTCCGCGAAGACCTGTTCTACCGCCTGAACGTGGTCAACATCGTCGTCCCCGCGCTGCGCGAGCGGGTCGATGACATCGTGCCGCTGGCGGAGCACTTCCTGAAACTCTTCGCGCGCGAGCTGCGCCGCCGTGTCACCGGCTTCTCCGCCGACGCGGTCAAGAGTCTTCAGGAGTATCGCTGGCCCGGCAACGTGCGCGAGCTCGAGAACAGCATCGAGCGCTCGGTCCTGATGTGCGAAGGGGACGCGATCCACGCCGCCGACCTGACGCTCCTGGACCGCGAGCACACCCTCGGGATGACCCCCGCCCTGGCGGTCGATCTCCTCAATCTCGAGCAGCTCGAGAAGACGGCCCTTCTCGAGGCCCTCAAGCGCAGCAATTGGATCCAGAAGGAAGCCGCCAAGCTCCTCGGCGTCAGCAGCCGCGTGATGAACTACAAGGTGCACAAGCACGGCATCACGCACGACCGCTGGAGCAGGAACCGCAACTAGTCCCCGCGCTTCGCTCCGCTCCCGTTCCCGCCCGACATCCGCCCCGGCCTCAGAACGACTTCGTCT
>JBGPED010000196.1:0-6498 GCA_041482595.1 Acidobacteriota bacterium | reverse complement strand
GACGACATCACCGGGCTGAACCTGCACTTCAAGGTGTCGCGCTCCTTCGTGATCTGGGGAGACCAGATGCTGCGGAAGGGGCCGCTGCGCTTCCTGGAGAAGATCGCCCTGCACTCTCCGCTCGTCGTCTGGGCGCCGGCGGCGTCCAACGTCTACCACGATCTCCTGTGGTACCCGACCATCGGGCGGGCCAGGATCGCCCGCTTCCGCGAGACGGAATGGGGCCGGCTGTTCGACGAACGCTACGGCGGCCCGAAGGGCCGGGCGAGCGTCGTGGCCGGATCCGCGGGCGTCCCCGCGCGGCATGCCTGACGGAGGGAGCGCGGCCCGCCGGCTTGTCGTCGCGGCGTGTCTTCTCGCGTCGCTCGCCGGCTGCGGAGGCGGCGGCGGGCCGGCCGCTCCCGCGGCCGGCGGCAGGCCGAACGTCCTCCTGATCACCGTCGACACCCTGCGCCCCGACCACCTCGGCTGCTACGGCTACGCGCGCCCGACGAGCCGGTTCATCGACACCCTGGCCCGGCGCGGGGTCGTGTTCAGGACCGCCATCACGGCCGCGGGCCGCACCGTGCAGTCGTTCCCGTCGATCCTGACGGGGGTGTACCCGATGACGCACGGTCTGCGCTACGAGGGGCAGAGCTACGAGGTCCTGGGAGATCGTCTCACGCTGACCCGCGTCCTGAAGGATCACGGCTACGAGTCGTTCGCGGTGACGCAGGGTCTCAACGTGGGATTGCACCGCGACTTCGACATGTACGATCCGGACATCTACCTCGATCCGAACGGGAAAAAGGTCTACCTGCCGACCAAGAGCGACAGCGATGCCACGCGCAAGGCGGCGCAATGGCTGCGGGGCCGCAAGCGCAAGGACGCCCCCTTCTTCCTCTGGCTGCGCTACAACGCGCCGCACTGGCCGTACAGCGCCCCCGCCCCCTACACCGAGATGTTCGACCCGCAGTACCGGGGGCCGCACACGTTCAACGACGAAGCGGGGCCCGGGGTGGAGCGCGGCGACATCATCTTCGGCAGAAAGCGCCTGCCGGAGCGCGAGGTCGAGCACGCCGTGGCGCACTACGACGGCGAGGTGGCGTGCGCGGACCACGCGGCCGGGGAGCTCCTGGGCGCCCTGGAGTCGATGGCCCTCCTTTCGAAGACGCTCGTGGTCCTCACCGCCGACCACGGCGAGAGCCTCGGGGAGCACGACTATTTCTTCGAGCACGGGGCCTACCTCTACGAGCAAACCGTGCGCGTGCCGCTCATCCTCAGCTACCCGCCGTCCCTGCCGGCCGGCGAGGTGGTCACGGCGCAGGCGCGCACCATCGACATCGTTCCGACGGTCCTCGACATCGCGGGCATCCCGATCCCGGCCGGCCTGCAGGGTGAGAGCCTCCTGCCGAGGATGCTCGGGAAGGCCTCGGGACCGTCGCCCCTGGCGTACTCGGAATCGGGCCGGAACTTCTACCGGGAGAACCCGCGGCAGTACGTCGACGGCGTGGCGGGGAAGTGGCGCATGCTGAGGAGCGACCGCTTCAAGCTCATCATGATCCCGGCGAAATCCTCCGGTCCGATCTGGGAGTTCTACGATCTCCAGTCGGATCCCGGCGAGAGGACGAATGTCCTCGGCACGTTCCCCGTGGAGGAGCAGGCCCTCCGCCGCACCCTGCTCGATCTCGTGGCGGGCGACCCGTTGAAGGACGACCGGGAGGAGCCGCCCCTGCCTCCCGGACTCGAGGAGAATCTCCGGTCCCTGGGCTACGTGGGCGGCAAGACGCCGTGAGCGTCCGCTCACGCCACGTCCTCCTCGTCGCCGTCGTCTGCGTCCTGGTGAACCTGGGGGCGCTCCGTCCCGGGTTCATCCACGACGATCACCGGATCATCGAGCAGAACGGGCTGACCGGTGACCTCCGGCACGTGCCGGAGATCTTCCGGAGCGGCTACTGGAGCACGGGCGATGTGCAGGTGCCGAACCTGTACCGGCCCGTCACCATCCTGTCGTTCGCGATCGGGCGGACCGTGCACGGCCTGCGGCCGCTCGGGTTCCGCCTGGTCGACCTGCTCCTGCACACCCTCAACGCCCTTCTGGTCTTCCTGCTGGCACAACGCCTGCTCCCGCGGACGGGATCCGCGGGCGGCGCGGCCCTGGACGCTCCTCTCCTCGCGGCCCTCCTGTTCGCCGTTCACCCGGTGCACACGGAGGTCCTGGGCGAGATCGTGGGACGGGCGGAGCTCCTGGCGGCGGCCTTCGCCCTCGGCTCCGTCCTCGTGTTCCTGCGCGCCCGGGACGCCGAGGGAGCGGAAGACAGGGCCGTCATCCGCCCCGGGCTCGCAGCGGTGTCACTGGCCCTGTTCGCCCTCGGCTTCCTGTCGAAGGAGAACGCGGTGGTCGTGCCGGGGCTCCTGCTCCTGGCCGACCTGTGGGTGGTGCGGCGGCGGCCCGCCTGGGGGTTCCACGCCGCTTCGTGTGTCGTCCTGGCGTCGCTCTTCGTTCTGCGCTTCGCCGTCCTGGGGGGGTTCAATCCCGCGGGTCCCATCCATTTCATCGACAATCCGATCGCCCAGCTGCCGTTCGTGCAAGGAAGATCGACCGCGCTCGCGGTCCTGGCGCGCTACGTCTCTCTTCTCGCGTGGCCCGCGCGACTGTCGATCGACTATTCGTTCCGCTCCATCCCGCCCGCCACGGGCCCGCTCGACCTCGGGGCGCTCGCCGGCGCCGCGTGCGTTCTCGCCTGGGCGGTTCTCGTCGCCGGGACCCGGAGACGCGCGCCCGGACCGGCCTTCGCGCTGGCCTTCGCGGGCGTGGCGTTCGCACCGGTCGCCAACCTTCTTGTCCCGATCGGCACGATCATGGCGGAGCGTCTCCTCTACCTCCCGTCCGCCGGCGTCTGCATCGCGCTGGCGGCGGCCATGGCGTGGGGCCGGGATCGCCTGTCGGCGCCCGGCGACCGAGCGCCCGGGCCGCCGGCCGCCGGACGTTCACCGGCCGCCGCGCGCGCCGGCGCCGCGTCGTGCGTGGCGGCGCTCGTCGTCGTGGCGCTCTCGGTCCGGAGCGTCGTCCGCTTCCGGGACTGGCGCGACGACTACACCATCTTCCAGGCGGCGCTCCGGGTCGCGCCCGAAAGCGTCAGGGCCCTGTTCAATTTCGGGGCGGCCTGCGAAGAGCGGGGTGACGACGCCTCGGCCGTCGGGGCCTACGAGAAAGCGATCGCGGTGTGGCCCGCTTTCGCCGACGCGCATTACAACCTCGCCGGCGTCCTGGCGCGGCAGAAGAAGCTGCTGCCGGCGGTCGATCATTACCGGGAGGCGCTGCGGCAGCAGCCCGGCAACGTGCAGTACCTGGTGAACCTGGCCCACACTCTGACGGCTCTCGGCCGGCAGGAGGAGGCGCGCGATCTCCTGCGCCGCGCCATCGGGATCGATCCCAAGAGCGCCCTGGCGTATACGGACCTGGGGGCGGTCGAGCTGGCTGCCGGCGACAGCCAGGCGGCGCTCGCGGCCTACAGAGAGGCGGTGCGGCTGGAGCCGGCGAACGCCGACCACCTGCGAAACCTCGGCGTCGCGCAACACGAGGCGCACGACCCGGGTGCCGTCGCGACCTTCCGGGGCGCGCTTCTCGTCCGTCCGGGAGACCCGGATCTCCTGGACGCTCTCGGTCTGGCGCTCCTGGATGCGGGCGATTCGGAGGCGGCCGCCGCCGCGCTCCGGCAGGCGGTCGCGGCGCGCCCCGCGCACCCGGTGTACCGCTACCATCTCGCGCGCGGGCTCGAGCAGTCGGGCGATCTGCAGGGTGCCGCGGCGCAGTACCGCGAGGCGATCCGCCTGGCCCCTTCCGTCCCGTTCCCCTTGAAAGGACTCGGTCTGCTCCTGGCGCGCCTGGGAGATCGCGCGGGCGCGCTCGAAGCGCTCGAGCGCGCCGCGACCCTCGATCCCAAGGGGAGCGTGATGGACGAGACGGCGCGCTCCCTCCTCGCCTCGCTCCGCCGCGGCGCGGGCGGCGGGCACCGCCCCCGCTAGCGCGGCTCTCCGGGCGGCGTCGAGGCCTTGTCCTTCAGCGTGTCCAGGACGGCCAGCGCAACGGCGCTCTTCGGGTCGAGACGGAGCGTGCGGTGGGCCTCGTAGTCGGCGAGATCGTCCATCCCGAAGCTCAGGTAGAGCGCGGCGATGTAGGCGTGGGCGTCGGCATTGCGGGTAATGTCGAACACGAAGAAGGAATATCCCGGCATGGCGATCGGCTTCTGCCGGCGCAGGGGGGCCCACACCTCGGTGTCGGTGAAATGCACCGAGTGCAGGACCATGGCGCTCACCGCCAGCAACTCGCGCGGCAGACCTTCCGGAACCCGCACGGGCCGCTCCTTGGCGTTGTCCAGGTTGCCCGACCCGGGCGCGTACTGGTAGCGCACGCCGTAGTACCAGGGGTCGCCGTTCCCCGAGTAGGCGCAGTAGATGGTCGGCAGGTTCTCGGACTCCACGTAGCGCCGGAGCGCCTTCGACGACTGTCCCCAGTCGAGGTTCGAGTCGAGCAGGTACAGGTGACCCTGGCGCGGCCCTCCCACCAGCTCGTTGAAGTAGGCGAGGTGGTAGGGGGCGATGGTCGCCGCCTCCACCACGTTCCACGCCAGGCAGGCGAGGACTCCTGAGGCGATCGCCCATCCCGGCCACCGCCGGCGCGCGGGTGCCGCCCCGCCCGGCCGCGGCAGGAGCCGTCCGGCGGCGAGGTACAGGAATGGATAGACCGGCAGGAGATGACGCAGACCGATATTCACCTTCCACAGGCAGGTGATCAGCACGAGCACGACGATCGGGATCCCCAGGAAAAGCTCGTCCTTGAGACGGATCCGCCGGCCCAGGAGAAATGCCGTGAGCGAGGCGGCCACGATGAGAAGGGTCCCGATCGGTGTCTTGATCAGGTAGGCGTAAAGAAAGTAGTACCACCATCCGTCCTCGGAGTACCGACCCATCATGTAGGCCCTGTGCCCCATTCCGGAATGACGAAGACCGCGCTCGAGCCCGACGACGTAGGCCTTGAGACCGACGCCGGCATAGGTGACGGCGACGACCCCGAACGCGAGGACGACGACGCACACGGCCAGGAGGAGCAGGGTGACGATCCTGCGCCCAGCCGGCGCTCCCGGACCGTCCGTCCATCCGGCCCGGGGCCAGGGGGAGAGCGGCGCGCGCAGCGCGAAAAGGACCACGAGCAGGACCAGGAGAATCGGCAACAGCCAGAAGGAGGTGAATTTCGATGCGAAGGCGCCGCCCACCATCAGACCGCAGCACAGGACCCGCGCGGGCGAGGGGCGCTCGGACCAGGCCCACAGCGCGTAGACGGCGAGGAACATGAAGAGGGTCACGCCGAGGTCGGTCGTGACGAGACACGAATGCGCCACGACGTTCGGGTCGAGGACGTAGAGCGCCAGGGCGAGAAGCGCCCCGCGCGCTCCGAACAGGGCCCGTCCCCAGCGGAACAGGAACCACCCGAGAAGAAGGGACAGGATCAGGATCTGCAGCCTGCCGACCAGAAGGATCGTGTCGTTCGGGATCCGGTTCTCGTGAACGAAGATCCGCCCGATGTTCCATTCCTCCGCCTGGTCCCAGAGCGGCCCCCAGGGGAACTGCACGTCGAGCAGGAGGAGAGGCAGCGCCGCCCACTCCTTGATGAGCGGCGGGTGCTCGGGATTGAGGCGGAAATCCGCGGTCTCGAGGTACGAATAGCCGGCGGCGATGTGCGCCGCCTCGTCGCTCGTCTGCGACGACTCGCCGATGAAGATCAGGCCCTGCAGGACGAGGAGCGCTAGGAGGGCCAGCGCGACCGGAACGGCGCGGGTCTCCCAGGGATCGCCGCCGGCCGGGGTGCCGGCCGCCTTCTGGATATTCGGCTGTTCTCTCGCCATGAGCGCGCAGGGGCCCGAAAAGCCGCGATGCTACTGCACGGCCCCGGGACCGTCAACCGCGGAGCCCATGCTAGGATGCGCCGCATGACCAGGCGTTCCGCGGGAGGGGGGCACCCACTGCTGCTCTTCGGGCTGCTCGCCGTTTTCTTCCTGCAGATGATCACGGCCAGCCCGATCAAGTCCCCGACCTTCGATGAACCGGCGCACATCGGCGCCGGTCTGTCGTATTGGAAAATGGGAGACTTCAGGGTCAACCCGCAGCATCCGCCCCTCCTGAAGGAGATGGGCGCGTTGCCGCTGGTCCTGACCGGCGCGCGCTTTCCCATGACGCGCGCGGACTGGAACACTCTCGGGGACCCGCCGCCCGCATTCTTCCAGTGGCAGCTCGGCCGCGATGTCATCTTCGGGAACAATCCGGACAGCGTGATGTTCTGGTCGCGTCTGCCCTTCATCCTGCTGGCGGTTCTGCTCGGTGGTCTGATCGTCGCCTGGGGCAAAAGACTTCTCGGCGCAACGGCGGCGACGGGCGCGCTCCTCCTGTACGTCTTCGATCCGAACATCCTGGCACACGCGTCGCTGGTCGCCACGGATTCCGGGTTCGCCGCCTTCGTGG
>JBGPED010000195.1:0-6602 GCA_041482595.1 Acidobacteriota bacterium | reverse complement strand
ATCACCTTCGGCACCGGCTTCGTGTCGTGCAGGCTGACCAGGAGACCTACGGGCGGCCAGGCACCTACTCGCCAGTGCTCCGCAAGAAATGCCGCCGTCGGACCGACATTGGCGACGATAAGCGCGGAGTCGATCGTCGGCCGGGGCGATCATGACGGGCATCTGGTCGTCCCGGACAGCCGCCCCGAGCCAGGTCATGTTGGGCGCGGGCAGCGGGGTTCGTCCGTGGGCGGGTTGGTGGTCTGTCGCACGCACTGGTGGCCACCGAGCTGTCGAGCGCCGTCCCGGTGGAGGGCGGCTTCTTCCGCTGGGTGGAGATGGCCTTCGGCGGCTTCTGGGGCTTCCAGGCGGCCTTCTGGTACTGGATCAAGATGCTCGCCGATACGGCGATCTACCCGATCCAGTTCAGCCAGTATCTGAAGTACTGGTGGCCGGGGCTCGGGCCCTGGGAGGAGCGCCTCGTGCGACTGGCGCTCGTGTGGCTGTTCGTCGGCATCAACCTGCGCGGCATCAAGGCGGGCGGCCGGCTGGCGGTCGGGTTCTCGCTGTTCATCATGGCGCCCTTCGTCGCTTTCGTCTTCCTCGGGGCGCCGCACTTCACCCTGCACGCCCTGACGCCCCTCGTGGCCCAGGGGAAGGGCACGCTCGAGGGACTCGGTCTCGCGCTGATGCTCGGGATGTGGTGCTACAACACCCTCGACTCGCTCTCGGTCGTGGCGGGGGAGGTGGAGGACCCCACCCGGACCTACGGCCGCGCCTACCTTCTGGCGATCCCCTGCGTGTTTCTCGGGTACCTGCTCCCCGTCGTGGTCGCCTCGGCCGTCGATCCGAACTACGCGGCGTGGCCGGACCACCACTTCTCGACCCTGGGCTTCCGGCTCGGCGGGGAGTGGCTCGGAGCCTGGATTGCCTTCGCGGCGCTGGTCGCCAACGTGTCGCTGTTTCACGGTGCTCTCATGGTGAACACGCGCGTGCCGATGGTGCTGGCGTCCGAGCGGCGCTTTCCGGCCGTCTTCTCCGCCATCGGCAGGCGTCACGGGGCGCCCTGGGTGTCGCTCCTGTTCGACGGGGCGGTCTATACGGCAATCGCCCTGGTGACCGACCGTTTCGTCGACATCGTCGTGTACAACCAGTGGCTGAACCTCGGAATCTACACGCTTCTCTACATGGCCTTCCTGCGCCTCCGGAAGACCCGCCCCGATCTGCCGCGCCGCTTCAAGGTCCCGGGAGGATGGCCCGGTGCCATCGCAGTCTGCGTGGGACCGTTCCTCATCTGCTGGCTGGGCGTGCCGATCGGAGGGCGGAAGATGCTCTGGCTGGGGCTTCTGGGACTCGCGAGCGGGCCTGTGGCCTACTTCGCGCAGCGGGCCTGGCGGCACAGCACGCCGGCGCTCTCTACGCCTGCAGCCGGTCCAGGTACCAGGTCTTGAATCTGCCGGCGTGCGTCTCCTGGGGCACGTAGACGCCGTGCCGGTGCGCCCTCGAGGCGACGCCTTTCTGCACGAGCTCGCACACGTCCCAGTCCTGGCGCGCGATGCGGTTGATGAACTCGATGGCGTCGTTCGGGTCGAAGTCGTCCCGCGCCATGGTGGAGGGCTCGAACAGCCACTCCGTCACGACGCGCGTCCGGGCCGGGCCCAGCGGCCACAGGGCGCGGTACTGCGCGTAGTCGGGGAAGAGATTCAGCATCAAGGTGGGATAGATCATCTCGCCGTCGTACTTTCTCTTCTCCTCGTCGTCGAGACCCGACAGGAACGGCCGCCGTGTCGTTCCGGTCAGCGTGAACGTGCAGGCCCCCTCCCGGAAGTAGGCGACGTCGTCCGACCCGGAAGCATCCACGACGCCCTTGCGGTAGAGGGGCACGAGATCGCACAGCTCGGGATGCACCCCCGGGCAGTGGTAGCACTCCTGGTAGTTCTCGACCAGGATCTTCCAGTTGCACTCGACCTCGTGCGCGGCGCGCGCCCCAACCCGCAGGGTCGCCAGCGGATAGCGCCGGAGACGCTCCGGGATCGAGCCCAGGTGGTCGGCCAGCGGCGTGGCGCGCTCGCCGTCGAGATTGACGAACAGGAAACCGCCCCACGCATCGATCGCGACCCGGTGGAGGGGGAACTCCTCCTTGCGGAACCCCTCGCATTCGTGGAGATGGGGCGTGCCGATGAGCCCCCCGTCGAGGGCGTACGTCCACGCGTGGTACGGGCAGGTCACGGCCCCCTTGAGATGCCCCTCGTCCGCGTTGCACAGACGCGCCCCGCGATGGCGGCAGACGTTGTAGAACGCGCGCGCCCGCCCGTCCCGGTCGCGCACCACGATCACGCTTTCGCGTCCGACCGGCACGGTGAAGAAGTCGCCCGGCTCCTTGATCCTTTCCTCGCGCCCGGCGCACAGCCAGGACCGGCAGAAGATCCGTTCCCATTCGCGCTCCAGGACTTCCGGGTCGCAGTAAGAGGAGCCGGCCAGCGTCGCATCGAGCCGCATCTCACCTCGGGTCATCGTCTCGGCCATGGTCGCTCTCCGTGCAACGGCCGCGGGGCCTCGGTTGCCGCGATGATACTACAGACGCGTCCCCGCCTCTCCGGGCCGGCGCCGGGAGGTGAACGTCGGCTCCTGTCGTATACTCCACCGCGGATGGGCCGTTAGCTCAGGCGGTAGAGCATCTGCCTTTTAAGCAGAGGGTCGCTGGTTCGAGTCCAGCACGGCTCACCTTTCTCCGTACCATCCGGCGCCGGCAGGACCGTCCGCTCCCGGGAACCCGACGCCGTGTGGAAGCCACCCGTGCAGGACTCACGCCAGCCAGAACCGACGAGGTCCCGCTCATGGCAGACGAGCCGAACCAGGGCAGAACGACCGGCCGCTGGTGGCGACGGTTCTCGATCGTCCCCGCGGTCTCTCCGGATCAGTGGATCGTCGTTCTGTTCCTGGGGGTCTTCGCGGTCATCGTCCTGCGCTGCGCCTGGTTGTCCGACGACGCCTACATCACCTTCCGGACCGTCGCGAATTTCGCGGCCGGACACGGACTCACCTGGAACCCCGGGGAGCGCGTCCAGGCCTACACGCACCCGCTCTGGCTGTTCCTTGTGGCCGCAGCACACTTCTACACCGGGGAGTTCTTCTTCGGCGTCACGCTGCTGTCCGTGGCTCTCTCCCTTCTGGCCGTCGGGATTTACGCCTTTGGCATCGCCCGTTCGCTCCCGGTCGCGCTCCTGGGGCTTTTCGTACTGACTTCGTCGAAGGCGTTCGTCGATTACTCCACCTCGGGCCTGGAAAACCCGCTCACCCATCTGATTCTCGCCGCGTTCTGCGCCGTCTTCCTGAGACGCGAGCCCACCGACCCCCGCAGTCTCATGTGGCTGACGTCGCTGGCGTCATTGTCCGCGCTCAGCCGACCCGATGCGATCCTGCTCTGCCTGCCGCCTCTCGTCGCCTGGCTGCTCAAGCTTCGGGGCCGGGGCGCGATCCGTGCCCTGGCGTTCGGCTTCGCTCCTCTCCTGCTCTGGGAGATCTTTTCGATCATCTACTACGGGTTCCCGTTCCCGAATACCGCCTATGCCAAGCTGCAGACCGGACTGGCGCGGAGCGAGCTCGTCGCCCAGGGGTTCCATTACCTCCTCGATGCGCTGCAGAACGATCCGCTCACGCCGCTGCTCATCGGCGTAGCCCTTCTGGCGCCACTGTTCGCGCGTGAGTGGCGCGCGCTGGCGCTGGCTGCCGGTTTGGGGCTCGACCTGGTATTCATCATCGCCATCGGCGGCGATTTCATGAGCGGACGCTTCCTCTCGGCGCCGCTGCTGATGGCCACAGCGCTCGCCTCGCGCGTGGTCGCGCCGCTCCGCGGACGGGCCCTGCTCCCCGTGGCGATTGCCATCGGGCTTCTGGGTCTCGGGGGCCCGCGTTCGCCCTGGCGCAGCGACGCCGATTACGGGCAGGAGGGCTGCCGGCCGCAAAAGGACACGCTGGTCCGCAACGGCATCTCCGATGAACGCGCTTTTTATTACCCGGCGACGGGCCTGCTGCGCTCCGAGCGCGGCGTCCCCGTCCCGTCCCCGCGCCAGTACTGGGTGATGGAAGCGATGCGCGAGAGAGAAAACGGGCCGGCCGTCGTGCTGCGTGATGCGATCGGCTTCTACGGCTTCCATGCAGGTCCCGAAGTGCACGTCGTGGACCAGACGGGTCTCGCTGACGCGTTCCTGGCCCGCCTGCCGCCGGTCTGGCGGTACGACTGGCGGATCGGACATTTTTTCAGGATGGTCCCGGAGGGGTACCTCGAATCGCTGTCGGCCCGACGCAACGTCATCAAGGACCCGCGGCTCGCCGAGTACTACGACCACCTGAATCCTGTCATCCGGGGGCCGCTCTTCAGCGCCCGGCGCTGGAAGGAGATCGTCCTGATCAACCTGGGCGTCTACGACCACCTGGTGGAGGACGATGCCTATCGCTACCCCGGCATGTTGCGACGGTCGCTCGCCGCGTTCCCGGCGGCCGAAGGGGGCGAAGGCGGAGCGGCGGCGGAGCCGATTGTGCTGCCGCGGACCGGAGCGCAGATTGATCTGGGGAGCCGCACGAGGGCTGTGGCGATGGAAGTGCGGGTCGATCGCGACCACGACTATCGCGTGGTCTTCCTGGCAGGGCCATCGGAGCTTGGAACGGTGGAACTGTGGGCCCTCCCTGATGACCCCGACATGATGGTGACCCGGCGCGTGCTCGCCCCGGATGGGGCCGTCGAGGGCGGCTACGACGCCCTGCGTATTCTGCCGTGCGACGGCCACGGCGATCCAAAACTGGCGCACCTGCGGCTCCTCGATTGAGACCGACTCCGCGTCTCTCTTCGGCCTATCGTCCGGGTCGCGTCCACAGGATGGAGCCAGCGCCGGGCGAACGCGCGACCTCTGCGGATCGCCGGTCTCACGCCCGCAGGGAGCCGAGCCGGGGCCGGGGGTGCAGCGTCGTCCTGCGTCGGCGCGGTCTCCAGAGCCGGAAACGTTCTCCATCAAATTCGCGACCTGCCGCTTCTTCGACCGAAGAGCGGCGGGACCGCGCACTGAGTCGCGGAGGTGTGCCATGAACGGACTCACGGGAAGGCTCGTTCAGGATCGCAGATTCTACCTGCTCGCCATGCTGGTCGTGGCAGGCCTGGTGTTCGCCTTCAGCCGTGCGATCGCCTCCGGCAGCGCACCGGCGCCCACCGAGAGCACCACACCGGTTGTCCTGTCGGGGTCGTACGGCTGCATCGTGCAGGTCACGCGCTACGGCGGGTTCCCCGGCGATCCGCAGCCGCCACAGGAATACCGCGAGACCTCCCAGACGATCTCGATCCGCGGCACCGGACTCTCGTCGGCCTCCCCGGTGATCGGCATTGGGCCCGGGTTTGGCGGCGTGCCGTGGACCGGTCGCCCGTCGCCGGGCGCGCTCGGCGTGGTCGATCTGAATCTCGGCGGCGGTGTCGGGACCTCGTTCAACGGCGGCACCCTGGACGACTGCGGCCGGCTCGCCGAGGCGATCCAGGCGGCCGCGCGGGGCGAGGGCTGCCAAACATCCGAGGTGCGCCGGCGAGACCCGGTTCCGTTCTATGTCCTCGACGGCGGCTCCACGACCTTCAGCTTCGTGTGCGAGGCATCTCCGGCCGGCGCCGTGCGTACGATCGGGGTCCTCGATCGCGCGGTCATCTCCCAGAGACTCGCCTCGGCGGAGTAGGTTCCTCAGGCTCGGTCGGCCGCGCGGCGCCTCATGCTAGGATACGCGCCCCGGCCGTCCCCATCGTCTAGCCTGGCCCAGGACACCGCCCTTTCAAACCAATCAATGTCCGCTTGCGGTATTCGTCGTGTTGACCGCAAACATAGGCGGGAGGCGGCATTCAGACGATTGGGCTGGAGCGGGCGCGAGGCGCGATTCTGGTGACATTTGGCGCCAGAGTGTCACCAGAATGAGGAGACCGCCCTAAAGAGGCGGTAGAATCACCGCGGCGGGCCGCCGGTTGCAACCGGGGCCGTACCTGACGGCCAGGCCCGCCGCTCTTTCCTCTCAGGACCGCTCTGCAGGAGGGCGGGCCATGCCGAGAAAGAAAGAACCCGAGCCGCTCGATCTGAGGGACGCCTTGGACTCGATGTTCAACTTCATAGACGCGAAGCTGACACACTTAAACTATTACGATTTGCTGGTCGACGCCATAGAGAGCAACTGGCCTTCCTTCATGAAGCGTGCGCCTTTCGCGGAGCACGACGAACGCCATCTCAACCGACTGCACGGAGGCCAGCCGACGCTGCGCGATGCCGAGCGTTGGCAGAAGACACTCAAGGATGATTTGAATCAGTGGTTGAACGGCAGCGTCGGGGAGCCCCTTCCTTGGGAGGCAGCCCTGCGCGTTGAATTTCAGCGCTTCATCTCTCTTTTGATTTCGCTGAAGAAGGAATCCGTTTTTCCTGTGCGCTGTCGCTGCGGGATCTGGTTCACCCCCGAACGCAAAGGTCACCGGATCTGCACCACGAAATGCCGCAATCGAGCCAACTACGTCAAGCGCGTTGCCTCCAGTCGGCCCTAGATACCTGTAAGCGCGAAATGTACCTGACCGGGTAGCCCGGTGCCACTCCGCGCTTAATTTCCTCAGT
>JBGPED010000194.1:0-6605 GCA_041482595.1 Acidobacteriota bacterium | reverse complement strand
CTACGCCTGGACCAAGCACGCCTTCGGGGACAACCACGGCTTCATCTCGGGCTGGTGCCTGTGGACCAACAACCTGGTCTACTTTCCGCACCTGCTCATCTTCACGGTCGGCAACCTGGTCTTCATGCTGGGAGAGAAGCACAAGGGCCTGGGGGCGAGCCCGCCGTTCATGGCGGCGGTGTCGCTGGTGATCTTCTGGATCGTGGTGTGGTTCAACGTGCTCGGACTTCGGCACGCCCGCTGGCTCAACAACCTCGGCGCCTACGGCACCTGGCTGCCCGCGACGATCCTGATCCTGCTCGGCGGGCTCGCCCTGCTGCGCTACGGCGCCGCCACTCCGTTCCAGTCGGCCGGCCTGATGCCGGTGTTCAGTCTCGGGACGGTCTCCTTCTTCTCGGCGATCTGCTTCGGCTACTCGGGGCTCGATCTCGGCGCCCTGATGGGCGAGGAAATCGTGGAGCCGCGCAAGAACGTGCCGCGCGCCATCCTGATCTCCGGTGTCATCATCACGCTGATCTACATCCTCGGGACCGCCGCGCTGCTCGTGGCGCTTCCGCAGCAGAACATCGGTCTCCTGGACGGCGTGGCGGCGGCCGTCGCAGCGGTGCAGCAGAAGATGGGGTTCGGATTCCTGGCGGGGATCATGGCGCTGCTCATCGCGCTCGGCGGCGTCGGCGGCTGCAGCGCCTGGCTGGCCGGCTGCTCGCGTATCCCGTTCGTCGCGGGGATCGATCGTTACCTTCCGCCCGCATTCGGCCGCCTGCATCCACGCTACGCCACGCCGCACATCGCGCTCCTGGTGACGGGCGGGATCTCGAGTCTTCTGATCCTCGTGGGCTTCATCGGCGTCGACGTGGAGGAGGCCTATCTCTTTCTGGCCGATTTCACCATCGTCGTCTACTTCATACCGTACTGCTACCTGTTCGCCGCTCTCTTGAAGCTTGGTGTCCGGGGGCCAGCACCCGAAGGCGTGATTCCGGTTCCCGGAGGCCGATTCGGGACGCTTCTGGTAGGGATCGTCGGCTTTCTCACCACCGCCGTCGCCATCGTCTTCGCTCTCATGCCTCCAGGCGGCACCAATCCCTGGGTGTTCGAGGCCAAGATTCTGGGCGGCTGTGCCCTGCTGCTCGGGTTCGGCTGGGTTCTCTACCGGCGCGGGCAACGGGCGTAGTGATCCGCGCCACCCGGACCTCTTCGTCATGTCTCCCGACCGGTGGCTGCATGCGTCCTGGCCGTTCGTTCCAGTTTCGGACCCTATAAAGATGATGTCCCCTGCTGCGCTGGCCGCAAAAAGTGCGCCGCAGGGGAGAGATAGCCTCGAACGGGCGCAACACGGAGCCTCATTTCCAGGCAGACCCGCCCCACGGATGCTGGCATCTGTCTTGCGAATGATCTCCGCCGGCTGAGTCCGATTCGGGAGGCCCCATGTGCGAAACGACGACCGGAGCCAGGCACCTGGTTGAGGTGGGAATCGGCAGGACGGTGAATCTGCCGTTCGACGCCGCGCTGCAGAAGATCGAGCAGGCGCTTCAGAAGGAGGGGTTCGGCGTCCTCACGCGCATCGACGTGAAGGAGACGCTCAAGAAAAAGCTCGGCGTCGAGCGGGCCCCGTTCGTCATCCTCGGCGCCTGCAACCCGCAGCTGGCCCACCGGGCCCTCGGCATCGAGCCTCAAATCGGATTGCTTCTGCCGTGCAATGTCGTGGTGCGCGAGCTCGCGCCCGGCAAGACACGCGTCGAGGCGATTAACCCGGACACGATGATGGAGCTGTTCCCGGAGGCCGATCTCGAGAGCGTCGCGCACGAGGCGCGGCAGGGACTGGTGCGGGCCATCGACTCCTTCGAGACCCCGATCCCGTCCTGAGCGGCCTGAGACCGCGGCCCCGCGGCGCGGGGTCATCACCGACGCCGCCACGGCGGGCATGACCATCTGAGGCGGCGGTTTAACCAGGGGAGGGTGCGGCATGCACTGGAGAGATCTTCTGGTCGTCCTCGTGGCGCTCGCCGTCTGGATCGTCGTGAGCCGCTACGTCCTGCCCCGGCTCGGCGTCCATACCTGAGCGTCGAAACCCGGAGGCCCCGCGGCGCGGGGCCGGGACGAAGAGACGCGCTCCTAGACCGCTGGCGGCCTCACTTGCGCTCGGAGTGCCCCAGGTCCTTGTCCGGAGCGATCCGGTCGCGGACGATCTGCTTCAGCTCCTTGAGCTCGGGGAAGCGTCCCTGCGACTGGCGGGACCAGACCGTCTCCCCCCCGAGGCGCACGTCGAAGACACCGCCCGTCCCGGGTCGCAACGCCACTTCACCGAGGTCCGCCTCGAAGGTCGTCAGGATCTCCTGCGCCATCCAGGCGGCGCGCAGGAGCCAGCGGCACTGCGTGCAATAGACGATCTCGAGGCCCGGGCGGCCGATCGCCGCCTGCGCTCCCGCCAGCCGCACGGCCTCCACCAGCTGCGGAAAAGGGCAGGCCCGGGTGAACTCGTCCAGGGTCATCCATGCGAAGCGGTCGTGCTCGGAGGACAGGACGACGTCTCCCGTCTCCGAGGCGCCCCGGTAGACCACGACGATCATGTCGTCCCGGTTGCGCTTCGCCTGGTACGAAGCGAGCGGCCGCGGATCGATCGCCGGCTCCAGGCCGCACTCCTCGCGCGCCTCCCGCAGCGCCGCCTGCAACGGGTCCTCGCCCGGCAGGACGCGGCCGGAGAGCGCCTCCCACGCTCCGGCCCCGGCGTCCTTGTCCGGGGCGCGCCGCATGGCGAGCACGCGGCCGCCGCGGAACACCGCGACCACGACCGCCGCGATGAACCGGGTCGACTCGCTCACGATCCCGCGGGGGGCGTGGAAGGCCGGCTGCTGTTGAAGATGTCGGCGGCAATCTTCCAGTCCCCTCCAATCCTGGTCCAGACGACGACGTACTTTCCCTGGTCCTCCACCCGGCCGTTGGGATCGTCCATGCTGATCGTGTAGGTGCCGATCTCGTACGCCATGTCGGCCGCGTGGGCGATCCGCACCGTGGTCGGTCCGAAGGTCAGCGACAAACCCGGCGACTTGAGAAGATCGGCCCACACGGAGCGGATCGCCGCCTTCCCCGACGCGGCCGGGGCGCCCGGTGCCAGGAAGGCGGCGTCATCGGCAAATTGCGCCACCGTCTTGTCCAGGTCCCTGGCCGCGACTGCCTCGACCCACTTCCGGTCGAGCTCGCGGATCACCGTCTCCTCGGACTGCGGGTCACGGCGCGCCGAAGCACCAAAGGCGAGGATGCACGCGAAGCATGCGAGGATCGTGACGAGGGACTTGCCGCGAAGGGACATCGGGACCTCCTTGTGGGGCCGGCGCAGGCGTTGGGGATCGATCCATCCGAGAATCGGTGTCGTCATGAAGGTGGTGACCAGGGCCATGATGACCATCATCGAGAACAGTGTCGGCGAAATCACGCGCACGTCGAGCCCGACGTTCAGGATCACCAGCTCCATCAGGCCCCGCGTGTTCATCAGGACGCCCAGGGCCGCGGCCTCGCGCCACGGCAGCCCGGTCAGGCGGGAGGCGAGCACAGCACCGCCGAACTTGCCGGCCACGGCCACCAGGATGATCAGCAGGCAGACGAGCCACAGCGAGGGATGGTCGAGAAGCCGCACGCTCGTGCGCAGCCCGGTCTGGGCGAAGAACAGCGGCAGGAGGAGGGCGACGGCCCCCTCCAGGCTTTCCGCCAGGGCGCGCGCCAGACGCCGGTCCCTGGGAAGGATGCACCCCATGAGGAAGGCCCCGAACACGGAGTGGAGCCCCAGGCGTTCCGTGACCCACGCCGACGCGAACGCCAGGAGAACCAGGGTGGCGAGGCGATCGTGTGTCAGGGCGGTGCGTTCGCGCTCGATCCACCTGAGCCTCCCGAGCAGAGGACGCGCCACGAGGAGCATGAAGAGGACGAAGACGAGGACGCCGCCCAGAGTCCACCCGAGCGAAGCGCCCGCCTGAGGGGCCCTGACCAGGAGGACGACGCCCGCCAGGAGACACCAGGCTGCCACGTCGTCCACCGCCGCGCACGCAATCGCCACGGTTCCGAGCCTCGTGCCGAGCAGGTTCGACTCGGCCAGGATGCGGGCCAGGACCGGGAAGGCGGTGACGCTCATCGCCGTGCCGACGAACAGGGCGAAATGGAGGACCGGAACGCCCACGGGGGACAGATCGCGGTGCAGCACCAGGGCGAGAAGCGCGCCGAGCAGGAACGGGACCGCGATCCCGGCATGGCTCACGAACAGCGCCGTCCGGCCGCGCCGGCGCAGCTCGCCGAGGTCCAGCTCGGCCCCGATCAGGAACATGAAGAGGATGAGACCGATCTGGCTCAGTGAGTTCAGGTGAGCCAGGCTTCCTGCAGGGAAGAGGGACGCCGAGAAGTCCGGGGCGATGAGACCGAGGAGCGACGGACCCAGGAGGAGCCCGGCGGCCATCTCCCCCACAACCCTCGGCTGCCGGATCCGCGCGAACAGAAGCCCTGCGCCGCGCGTCGCGAGGAGGACGACGACGATCTGGGCCAGCAGGAGAGGCAGGTGCGTCACGGCGCGTCAGCCCCTCCTCAGGGGATCTCCATCGTTCCTTCGCTCACGAGCACAGAGGAGCCGTCGACCCGGATCTCGGCGATCGCCCCCGCTTTCTTGTCCACCTCGATCTCGAGCAGGCTCGGTCGCCCCATCTCGAACCCCTGCTCGACCACGAAGCGCAAAAGGCCGTCGGCGCGCCGGTCGCGAATCCCGAGGTAGCCGCCCAGGGCCGTCGCGGCGCTGCCTGTGGCCGGGTCCTCCGCGACGCCGACCGCCGGGCCGAACATGCGGGCGCGCAGGTGGTGCCCGGCGATCTCGGGATCGAACGCGAAGATGTACGGGTGGGGAGACCAGTACTGCGCCAGCACCTTCTCCCACACGTCGAGCCTCAGGCGCGCACGCCGCACGGCGTCGCGGCTCCTGAGCGGGATGAACAGGTACGGCAGGCCGCACGAGACGCCCTGCGGTCCGTTCGGATCGTCCAGCAGATCGGCGGGGTCGAGCGACAGCATGGCGGCCAGATCGGCGCGCGCCGGCGGCGGCGGGCCGAACTCGGGCGGGCGCGGCGCCGTCAGCTGCGCGAACACCGGCCGCCTTCCCTCGGCGCGGATGCGCACCGGGACCGGCCCCACCCCCTCCTCGAGCACGATGCGGGTCCACTCCTCCTCGAGCCGGAGATCTCCGATCGAGCCCAGGACGAACGCCGTGCCGATCGTCGGGTGTCCCGCGAACGGCAGCTCGGCCCCGGGAGTGAAGATGCGCAGCCGCCGCGCGTGCGCGGGAGACTCCGGCGGCAGCACGAACACGGTTTCCGAGAAGTTGAACTCGCGCGCCGTGCTCTGCATCTGGGCGGTCGTCAGCCCCCTGCCGTCCGGAAAGACGGCGAGCTGGTTTCCCGCGAAGATGCGATCGGTGAAGACGTCGGCGGTCAGAAAACGATGGCGCATGGTGTCCCGGGCCGTGGAGATTAGCGCCCCGCCGCCGGGGCCGTCAAGGTCGGGTGGAGCGGACGACGAGGTCTTGACGCCCGGGACGATCGGAGCAAGTAGCGCGTCGTCAATTGCCGGTGCGTTCCGGACGGGACAGGTCCGACTCGCAGTACTCCTGCACCTGTGCGAAGATCCGGCGGCAGAAGGGATCGTTGAGCCCGGCCCCGGCGCACTTCTTGATCTGCCATCCCGCGCTGGCCATCACCTGAGAGCGTTTCGGGACGCCGTCGCAGAAGCCGTCCGTCTGCTCGCTGGCCGAAAGGCATCCCTTCAGGAAAAGGTCGTGGGCGATGGACTGCGCGAACCCGCCGGCCTGCTTGTGACGCGCCAAGGCCTCGTCCAGGCACCCCTGGTCGTCCGTCTCCTCGCCGAACTGCACTCCCTCGGACTGCGCCTGCCGGGCGGACTCCATGAACTGCCGCCCGTGCTTCGAATACCAGGAGTAGCCCGCCACCCCGGCGATGATCGCCACGACCACGATCAGCACGCCCACCACCAGGAGCGCCTTGAGGAAGCTCGCCATGCCGGTCCCCCGGGCGATCAGTCGCCGCGCGGCGGCCGCAGGTTCACGAGGGTCGCTCCCCAGCCGCCGGCGTCCTCGGTCGCCGTGCTGAAGGCGGCCACCTCCGGCAGTTTCGAGAGCAGCGCGTGCACCGTCTGCCTCAGCGCCCCCGTTCCCTTGCCGTGGACGATGCGGACCTGCAGGATGCCGCGCTCCCGGCAGGCGGCCAGGTAGTCCGGCACGAGAGTCTTGATCTCGCGCGGCGAGAACGTGTGCAGGTCGAGAGTCCCGTCGATCGGCAGCGCGATGGGGGCGTTGTCCATCGCGCGTAACACTACCACCCCCGGGCGATCGCTGTCATCCCGCCGCGCGCCGTCCTCTGCTATTCTTGAGCGCTTCTTCGGGGAGAGCCGATGCGCATCGACCCGTTCCGGATGGAACGGACACAGTGCCTCTACGAGAACGAGGTCGAATACAACCTGTCGGAGAGCGGTGTTCTGCCGATGCGGGTCGAGGATCTCCTGGAGGGATCGCCCGACCCGGGATGGCTGGCGAAGGCGCGTCTGAAGTATCCCCCCTCGCG
>JBGPED010000193.1:0-6605 GCA_041482595.1 Acidobacteriota bacterium | reverse complement strand
GTACGTCCTCGAGAAGCTGAAGGCCGATTTCGTGCCGGCGATCGTCATCCCGGAGCAGGAGGTCGCCTTCCAGATCCTGGCGCTCAACACCGAGAAGGCCCACAACCTCAAGGAAAAATCGCTCGAAGTCATCAGGATGTACCGCGGTCTGATCGACAAGGGGGAGAAACGCGATGAGGAGGCGTTCGCCTTCCAGTTCGAGGAGCCCTACTTCCTGACGCTCGGCCTGCTGTACGAGAAACACCCGCGCTTCGCGGGGAGGGCGTTCTCGCCGATCCTGCGGCGGGTCGACAAGTTCCTGAAGTCCTCCCTGAAGAGCGCCTACGCCACGCGCCAGGAGCGGGCGGCGCGCGTCGAGGAGGCCGACACCCGTCTCAAGGAGATCGTCGACAGGCTGAAACGGCGCGGCATCAACCACCCGTTCGTGAAGAACTTCGTCCTGGCGCGCTGCAATCCCCTGAGCCGCGCCCGCAAGACCGTCCCGGGGTTCGACCAGGCGATCGAGAAGCTGATCGCGGCGCTCGAGGCCTTCGACCCGGCGAAAATCCGGCAGGAGGACGTCGCCCGCTCGGCGGTCTTCGCCGCGCCGGCCTAGAAGAGTGTCCGCCGTCGCAGGGCTCGCCGCACTCCTGTTCGTGGCATGGCTGCTGCTCGGCCTTCTGCTCGGCCGGGCCGTGCGTCAGATCGCGGTTCTGCGCGAGGCGATCCACCTCGACGGCTGTCCCGCCGCAGCCGGGTCGATCCCGGCGGTCCCCGGTCCCCTCCCTTCACTGTCGGTCGTGGTGACGGCGCGCGACGAGGCCGAGGAGATCGAGACGACCGTGCGCCGTCTCCTGGCGCAGCGTTATCCCGGCCTCGAGGCCATCGTCGTCGACGATCGCTCCACCGACGGCACCGGGGAGATCCTCGACCGGTTGAGCGCACGGGCCGGGGACACCCGTCTCGCCGTGATCCACAACCACGATCTTCCGCGCGGCTGGCTGGGCAAGTGCCACGCCTGCCACCTGGGGGCGGGGCGGGCCCGGGGCGAGTGGATCCTCTTCCTGGACGGCGACGTGGAGCTCGTGGCGGACGACCTCCTGGTGCGCGTCGTCCACCTCGCCTCGACGCGCGGTATCGATCACCTCGCCGTCATCCCCGACCAGCGTCCGATCTCGGCCCTGCAGCAGGCGCTCCTGTCCGTGTTCGCCCAGATGTACCTGCTCGCGGCGCGCGTCTACGAGATGGACCGGGACAGGAGACGAGGCGGCGCCGGCATCGGCGCCTTCAACCTGGTGCGCCGATCCTCCTACGATCGGATCGGGGGGCACACTCTTCTGAAGATGGACCCGACCGATGACTACACGCTCGGCCGCCTGCTGAAGGAGAGCGGCGCGCGCCAGCGTCTGCTCGACGGCGTCGGGCTCGTCCGCTGTCGCTGGCACAAGGGTGCCATGAACGTGGCGCGCGGCCTGGAGAAGAACCTGTTCGCCGGGATCGATTACTCTGTCATGGAGCTCGTCGGTTTCACCCTGCTGTCGATCGCCCTGGTCTTCGGGCCCCTGGCCGCGGGGATCGCGGCGGCGGTGCTTGCCCCCCCGACCGGCGGCGCCGTCCCGGTCGCGGCCGGCTGGCTCCCCTTCCTGCTCCAGGCCGTCGTCATCGGCTCGGGGTTCCGCCTGCAGTCGCGGCGCTACGGCGGCAGCGCCTCTCTGCTGTCGCTTCTCTATCCCGTGGCGGTCCTGGTCCTTCTCGGCGCCGCCTGGAACTCGGCCCTCATGACGATCGCCCGGGGAGGGATCCGCTGGCGCGACACCTTCTATCCCCTGGCCGAGCTGCGCGCCGGGCGCGTGCGGGCGGGCGCCGGACGCCGTCTCGGAGTGCTATGATCCTCGTGTCATGCCTGTTCCGACCGCCCTTCCCAGGAACCCCACGCGCGCGGTGCGCATCGGCCGGACGACCATCGGCTCCGGCCACGCGGTCGCGGTGCAGAGCATGTGCGCCACCCGGACGTCGGACGTCGAAGCGACCGTGCGGCAGATCCTCGACCTGGAGCGGGCCGGGGCCGACATCGTCCGGATCGCCGTCGACAGCGCGCGCGATGTGGCGGCCCTCCCGGCCATCCGGGAGCGGACCCGGGCCAACCTGTCGGTCGACCTGCAGGAGAATTACCGCCTGGCCGCCGAGGTCGCGCCGTTCGTCGACAAGATCCGCTACAACCCGGGCCACCTGCACCATCACGAGAGGACGAAGCCGGTGCGGGAAAAGGTCGCCTTCCTGGCGGAGGTGGCGGCGAAGCACGACTGTGCCGTGCGCGTCGGGGTGAATTGCGGGTCGATCGACCCCGGCAAGGCGGGCCGGTTCGCGGGAGATTCGGTCGCGGAGATGGTCGAGTCGGCCCTGGAGCACGCGGCCCTCCTCGACGACCTCGGTTTCACGCGCTACTGCGTGTCGCTCAAGGACTCCGAGCCGGCGAAGGTCATCGACGCCAACGTCCGGTTCGCCGCCGCCCGTAAGGACGTGCCGCTGCACCTCGGGGTGACCGAGGCCGGCCTCCCTCCCGAGGGGGTGATCAAGACGCGCGTCGCCTTCGAGCAGCTCATCTCGCGCGGCATCGGCGACACCATCCGCGTGTCGCTCACGCTTCCGAACGACCGCAAGGGGGAGGAGATCGCCGCCGGCCGCTCGATCCTGGAGGACATCGCCCGCGGCCGCTTCCGGTCGGTCCCCGAGAATTTCGGCCGGAAGCTGAACATCATCTCCTGCCCCTCCTGCTCGCGGGTCGAGAACGAGGCGTTCGTGGAGCTGGCGGAGAAGGTGCGGGAGGTGACGGCCTACGCGCGCGAGCACGCCATCACCATCGCCGTGATGGGCTGCCGGGTGAACGGCCCCGGCGAGACGGACGACGCCGACCTCGGTCTGTGGTGCGCCCCGACCCATGTCAATTTGAAGGCCAAGTCGGAGACGATCGGGACCTACCGCTACGACGAGGTCCTGGCGCGTCTCAAGACCGAGCTGGACCGGCTGGTCGCGTCCCGCCGCCCGGTCTAGGATCCCGCGAACACAGGCTCCGCGAACGTCTTGAGGACCTCGCCGGAAGCGTTCTGGACGTCGGCGTGCAGCGAGTGGCCGTGCGCGTCCATGGTGACGATGGCCGGGAACTCCTTGACGCGCAGGTGCCACATCGCCTCGGGGAGACCGAGGTCGAGGAGGTCGACGCCCTCCACTTTCTCGATGCAGCGGGCGTAGTACTGCGCGGCGCCGCCGATGGCGTTGAGATACACCGCGCCGTGCTCTTTCAGGGCCGCCAGGGTCTTCGGACCCATCCCCCCCTTCCCCATCACCGCGCGCAGGCCGTAGCGGGCGATGACGTCCGCCTCGTAAGGCTCCTCCCGGCTGCTGGTCGTGGGGCCCGCGGCCGTCATGCGCCAGCCGCTCCCTTCCTTCAGGACGACCGGGCCGCAGTGGTACAGGATCTGCCCGCGCAGATCGACCGGCGGGGCGTGCTTCATCAGGAAATGGTGCACGGCGTCGCGCCCGGTGTGCATGACGCCGCTGATCAGGACGGTATCGCCGACCTTCAGCGCGCGCACGTCGGCGTCGCTCAGCGGAGGCATCAGGGTGATTTCCTTGCCGGTGAGGGGGAATCCCTCCCGCGTCGTCATCCTCTGCGGGGGCGCATCCTCTTTATAGAGCCACTTCTTGATCGCCCCGGTGCGGGCATCGAGGACGACGCCGAGACGGCGGAACGCCCAGCAGTCGTACGCCACCGATACGAAGAACGACGCGGGCAATCGATTGATCGCCCCGACCTTGCAGCCGATCAGGGTCACGCCGCCGCCGAAGCCCATCGTGCCGATGCCGAGCGCGTTGGACGTCCGGACGATGTAGTCCTCCAGCTCGCGCAGCCTCGCATCGGGGTTCACGTCGTCGAGCGGGCGGAACAGTTGCAGCTTCGCGTGCTCGTAGCCGTTGGTCCGGTCGCCGCCGACGCACACGCCGAGGGCGCCGACGCTGCACCCGTGCCCTTGCGCCTGCCAGACGGCGTGCAGCAGGCACTTGCGCACGCCGTCGAGGTCGCGGTCGGCGCGCCCCAGGTTCGGGACTTCCATCGGCAGCGAGTACTGGATGTTCTTGTTCTCGCAGCCGCCCCCCTTCAAGAGCAGCCGCACTTCGATCTCGTCGCCGCTCGTCCATTGATGGAAGTGGACGGTCGGCGTCCCGGGACCCAGGTTGTCGCCGCTGTTCCTGCCGGTCAGTGAATCGACCGAGTTCGGGCGGAGCTTGCCCCGCTTCGTCGCCTCGGAGATCGCCCGCCGGATCGCCTCTTCGATCCGCATCTGGTCGGCGCCGACCGGGGTCCTGACGAGAAACGTCGGCCAGCCGGTGTCCTGGCAGATCGGCCCCTCGCAGTCGGTCGCCATGTCGATGTTGGTAGCGATGACCTGAAGGGCCTGCGCGGACCGGGTGCCCGGCTGCTCGCTGCCCATGGCGCTCGCCATCGCCCGGCGGACGTCGGGAGGGAGGTTGGTCGAAGTCTCGACGACGAGATTGAGAAGACTCTCCTCCAGCCGATCCATGCCGCTCATTGTATTACAATCCGCGCGCGTGAACGCCACCCCCCGGACCGACACCGCCCCCGCCAGCGGCGCCCCCCTGGCGCGCGCCGGCGCCTTCATCGCCGGCGTCTGCGAGCGCTACTTCCCCGACGCCTTCGTCTTCGCCCTCGCCGCGGTCGTCGTCGTGTTCCTCGCGGGTCTCCTGACCGGCGAGAGGCCTCTTCGCCTGGTGACGGAGTTCGGCGGCGGCTTCTGGGGGCTGGTCCCGTTCACGATGCAGATGGCGCTCGTGATCATCGGGGGTTTCGTCGTGGCCGGCTCGCCGCCCCTGGCCCGTCTCATCGCATGGCTGGCGCGGCGGCCCAGGACACCCCGGGGCGCCGTCGCCTTCGTCGCTTTCTTCGCCATGGCGGCGTCCCTCCTCTCGTGGGGGCTGTCGCTCGTGTTCACCGGCCTCTTGGTGCGCGAGATCACGCGGCGTCTGCAGGGGATCGACTACCGCGCCATCTGCGCCGCGGCCTACCTCGGGCTCGGGAGCGTCTGGGCCCTGGGGCTGTCGTCCTCGGCGGCGCTCCTCCAGGCCACCCGCTCGACGATTCCCGAGAAGCTGCTGCCGATCACCGGCGTCATCCCGCTGTCGCAGACGATCTTCCTGTGGCAGAGTCTTCTGATCGCGGCGGTCCTGATCGCCGTGTCGGTCGCCGTCGCGTATGTCTCCTGCCCGGAGCCCGCGCGCGCCCGGACGGCCGAGGCGATGGGGATCCGCTTCGAGACGCCGCCGGTCGAGATCCAGCCGCCCAGAACACCGGCGGAGAAGCTGGAGAACAGCCCGATCCTGGGCCTGGCCGTCGTCCTGCTGATGGTCGCGTACCTCGCGCTGCAGATGCGCGACCGGGGGTTCGTGGCGGCGCTGGACCTCAACACCTTCAATTTCGCGTTTCTCGCCCTGGGGCTCCTCCTGCACCTGCGCCCGGCCTCCTTCCTCCTGGCCGTCGGCCGCGCCGTGCCGGCGACCGCCGGCGTCCTCATCCAGTTCCCGTTCTACGCCGGTATTTTCGGCATCATCTCCAACACGGCGATCAAGCCGCTTCTGGCCGACCTGTTCGTCAGGATCACGACCCAGGGGACGTTCCCGATCGTGGTCGCGCTGTACTCGGCGGTCCTCGGGCTGTTCGTTCCTTCGGGTGGAGGCAAGTGGATCATCGAGGCGCCCTACGTCATGGCGGCGGCCAACGCCTGGCACGTGCACCTCGGCTGGACGGTGCAGATCTACAACGCCGCCGAGGCCCTGCCGAACCTGATCAACCCCTTCTGGATGCTGCCGCTCATGGGGATCCTGAACGTGCGCGCCCGGGACCTGGCCGGCTTCTCCATCCTGCAGCTCCTGTTCCACGTCCCGATCGTCTTCCTGCTCTGCTGGCTCCTGGCGCAGACCCTGCCCTACTCGCCGCCGGTCCTCCCCTGAAGTCGTTCCCCGGCACCGCGTTGATGCGTGAGCACCCTCCTGTGTAGACTGGTCGCGTGATTCGTCTCTCGGGTGTTGCGCGCAGCTACGGGGTGCACGAAGTCCTCAAGGGCGTGGACTGGGCGATCCCGCCGCGGGCGCGCGTCGGCCTGGTCGGCCCGAACGGCGCCGGCAAGACGACCCTGCTGCGCCTGATCGCAGGGTCGGAGGAGCCGGACGGAGGCGCCATCGACATCGTGCGCGGCACCTCCCTCGGCTACCTGCCTCAGGAGGGGGCGCGGCTCGCGGAGGGGACGGTCCTCGAGGCGCTCCTTGCACCGTTCACGGAAATCCTGGCGATGGAGAAGGAGATGGAGCGGCTGCACCACGAGATGGCGACCGCCACGGGCGAGCGGCAGGAGACCCTGACCCGGCGGGCGGGCGAGGTGCAGCACCGGTTCGAGGCGGCCGGCGGGTTCGATCTCGAGGCGCGGGCCAAGGCGATTCTCGGCGGCCTGGGGTTCGGACAGCACGACCACGCGCGCCCGCTGCGCGAGTTCTCCGGCGGCTACAGGATGCGCGCCGCCCTCGGGGCCCTCCTCCTGCGCCGGCCCGACTACCTG
>JBGPED010000192.1:0-6653 GCA_041482595.1 Acidobacteriota bacterium | reverse complement strand
TTCGGCACCTGGGGCCTCTACAGCACCGCCGGGCTCACCGCCCTGCAGCGCATGGACCGCGACCGGCACTGGGCCCCCGACGTCTTCCTCGGATACGCCGGCGGACTCGGGATCGGACGCCTCCTCGTCGACTCGCACCGGGGCGGGCGCGAGTGGCGCGACGCGCGCAGCCGGGTGGCCTTCGATCTCGCGCCGGGCGGGGTGCGCATCACCTGGAGATAGGGTGCGCCTCCTTTGCGTCCTGAACGGCGGGGCCGACCACCCGAGCAGCCGGCTGCGGGTCCTGCAACACCTGGAAGCCCTGAAAGAGCGCGGCATAGACGCCGACGTCTTCGTGGCCAAACGGCGCCGGGCGTCCGACCTGGCCGACCTGGCGCGAAAGGCCCGGCGCTCCGACGCGGTCCTGGTGCAGAAGAAGCTGTTCGCCCGCTGGAAGTTGCCGCTCCTGCTCGGGGCGGCTCCTCTCGTGTTCGACTTCGACGATGCGATCTTCGCGGTCAGCCCCGACGAGCGCGAGCGGTTCGGGGACGAGCGCGCGTCGAAGCGGGCCGCTTCGCGCCGGAAGCGGCTTGCGGCCGTGGTCCGTCGCAGCATCAGAGTGATTGCCGGCAACCGGTACCTGGCCGATCACGCGGCGCGCTTCGCGCGGGACGTGGCGGTTCTCCCCACCGCCGTGGATCTGCGCCCGTTTCCCGGGCCGGCGCTGGCGCGGGCGCGCGCGGCGCGCGGCGCGCGAGGGATCTCGCCGCGAATCGGCTGGATCGGCAGCCGGCCGAGCCTGCGCTACCTCCACGCCCTGGCCGAGCCGCTGCGCCGCGTGTTCGAGGAGAGCCCGGGCGGGAGATTCGTCCAGATCTGCAACGATTTCGTGGATTTTCCCGGCGTCCCCACGGAAACGATCGCCTGGAGTGTTGCGGGGGAGGCGCCGGCCCTCCTGGATCTCGACGTCGGGGTGATGCCGCTCGACGACACTCCATTCTCGCAGGGAAAGTGCGGGCTGAAAATCCTCATGTACCAGGCCGCGGGGTTGCCCGTCGTCTGCTCGCCGGTCGGCGCCAATCGCGACCTGGTCCAGGAGAACGAGACGGGGTTCTTCGCGCGGACGGCGGACGAGTGGGTCTCCCGCCTGCGACGCCTGATCTCCGACCCCGACCTCGCCCGGCGGATGGGCGAGCGCGGCCGCGCGATGGTCGAGAGGAACTACAGCACGGCGGTCATCGGCTCGCGGCTCGCGGACCTGCTTCTGGGGGCGCTGCAGGGCACCCCTTCGGAAAGACCGGTCGGGCGATGACCACGCGTCGCGGGCCGCTCGTCTCTCGAAGGACGCGCTCAGGGATGTTTCGTCTTCCAGGCGAGCACGGCGAGCGCCAGGGTCACGCCCGCGAGGACCAGGGGCTCCTGGTTGCGCACCATGAGCGAGAAGGACCAGGCCTGCCGCCCGCCCGGGAAGCGGCGGACTCGGGGCACGAGGATCGGCACGCTCCGCTGGTACTCTTCGAAGGCGGCGCCGTGCAGCCGCGCGAGACGCCCTCCTTCGACCCGCAGCTTGCGCGGAATGTAATAGAAGAAGAAGACGGCGTAGCCGACAGCCAGGGCGACGAGGTTCAGGTACGCTTCCGTGCGGGCCGCGATCAAAAGCCCGGTGAGGATCAGGAGCCGCCCGAGGTACAGCGGGTTCTGCGTGTGGGCGTACGGTCCGGACGTGACCAGCCGGACCGACTTGGTCAGGTGGCCCGCGGCCCAGATCCGGATCGCCTCGCCCAGCAGCGCCAGGGCGGCCCCGGTCCGGAAGAGCGCCGGCGTGGGACGGGACACGTACAGCAAAGCCGCGATGAAGGCGTAGACGAGGGCGAGACGGATCCAGCCGAGAACCTTGCTGCGCTCCTGCACCTGTCGTCTCCGGAAAAGGGGCCCGCCGGCGTCAGGGAGGACGCATCCTAGATGGACGCACCCGGCACTGTCAACGCGCGCGGACGGCGCCGGCTCGCGCTCCTCCTGGCCGCCGGGCTCGTTCTCTTCTTCTGGAGACTCGGGTCGCACGACCTGTGGCCGCCCGACGAGCCGCGCTTCGCCCTGGTGGCGAAAGAGATGTGGATGCGGGGCGACTACTCGGTCCTGTCCCTCAACAGTCATCTTTATACCGACAAGCCGCCGCTGTTCTTCTGGGCGATCAACGGATTCGCCAGGCTCCTCGGGGGGATCGACGAGTGGGCGGTGCGGCTGCCGTCCGCCGTGGCCACCCTGCTGGCGTTGTTCCTGATCGAGCGGCTCGGGACCTGGCTCTACGACCGGCGCACGGGACTGCTGGCGGCGCTCGTGTTCGCGACGTCCCTGCAGATCCTCGAGAGGGGCCGCTGGGCCTCGATCGACATGACGCTGAACCTGTTCGTGCTGTTGGCCATCGTCCTGCTCTGGCTCGGCCGCGCGCGGCGGGACAGGGAGGGAGTTCTGATCGCGGCCGCCTGGGTCATGATGGGGCTGGCGACCCTCGCGAAAGGGCCCGTCGGCCTGGTGCTGCCGATCCTGGCGATCGTGCCATGGGCGCTCATCGAGCGGGACGTCCGGTTCGCGCGACGCGTGGTCTCGCCCTCAGGCATCGCCCTCTACCTTATGGTCACCCTGTCCTGGTTCGGGGTGTTCGCCTGGCGGCTGGGACTCAAGTACGCGGTCTGGGTCCTGATGCACCAGAACGTCGAGCGCTACGTGGGGGCGTGGAACTCGACGCACCCCGTCTGGTACTACCTCTGGCGGTTCCCGGTCGGCTTCTTCCCCTGGATCGTCTTCCTTCCCTGGGCCATCGCGCGGGCGGTCTCGCCGCAGGAGAGCGAACGCAGGAGCGCTGCGGTCTTTCTCCTCACCTGGACGGCGGCGATCTTCCTGTTCTTTTCGTTCTCGACGGGTAAGCGCGGTGTGTACATCATCCCGCTCTACCCGGCGGCCGCGATCCTGGTGGCGCGTCTCCTGGCCCGCGCCTGGGCGGCCTCTCCCGCCGATCGGGAGGCCGGCGGGGCCGCCGGTGCAGCGGAGGATGCGGCCGCGGCGCGTCGTCTGCGCGTTCCTCTGTTCGCCTGGGTCGGGGTGGCGCTCCTTCTTCTTGCCGCGCTCGTGTTTGTGGCGCGCCGCCGCTATCCGGAGCTCCTCGCGACGGCCGCGCTCCTCGGCCTCGCGTTCGCCGCCGGCGCCGTCGCCGCGGCGGTCCTGCACGCGAAAGGCCGCACGGCGGGTGCTTTGACATGCCTGTTCGCCTCGCTCGTCCTGGTGGTGCTGGTGTCGACGGAGACCCTCCTGCCGTGGGCAAACCGGCGTGGGAACATCCGCGGCTTCGCCGAGCAGGTGAAGGAGCACCTGGTGCCCGGGGCGGCGTTCGCGACCACCGAGGAGAAGCGGGACGCCTGGGTGTTCTACACGGGCCGGTTCGCCGAGGAGGCCGACACGCCCGGGGCGATCGCCCTGTACCTCGCGCGTCCGGGGCCGCGGCAGCTCCTGATCGAGGACGAGCTCCTGCGCGCGGTCGATCGGACCGCCTTTCCCTCCGTGGTCGAGGTCCTGCGCGGCACGGTGTCGGGCCAGGGGTACCACCTGCTTCAGAAGGACGGGTCGCGGTGAAGTGGACCGGTGTCACGGCCGGCGCCGTTCTGGCCCTCCTCGCCGTCGGGGTTCTCTGGGCGACCGCCCTGATCGATCCGCCGGAGGGGGTGAGCCGCGCCCTCGCGGTCTTCTCGGCCGTCTACCCCGCGCCGATCCGCGGGGCCGAGGTCGAGAGGATCCCCTGCCGGCCCTTGCGGCACCTGAGGCTCTACGTCGTCTGCACGAACGGCTGCGAGGACGTCTGGGTCATCGTCGGCGTGCGCGGTCTGCGGCCCGAGAACCTGGCGAACCTGGGTCGGATACCTCCCCAGCCCGTGGAGGAATCGAGGGCGCGGATCTCCGGCGCTGTGGCGCGGGACGGCCTGTCTCTCGATCGCGACGGGGCCCGCGAGATGATCGCGTGCTATCTCCTTATCGAGGGGCGTCTCCCCGGGCTCGTCCTGACGCCGCTCGACCTGATCGCCCTCGAGGAGGCCCGGGACAGCGAGGAGAAAATGCAGCGTCTGGCGGAGAGTCTCGATGCCGAGGATGCCGTGTCGCGCATCGATCCCGAGGAGAGCGAGGACGGCTACCGGGTGCGCCTGCTCTACTGGGACACGGCGCTTCCCGATCGCCCGGTCCTGGAGATCGCCCTGGATCTTGAGCGCAACGGGGTGCTGCGCTCGATCGACGTGACGGAATCCGTCAGAGGCGGTAGTGCGCCCGGTAGTACGCCAGGTAGTCCCCCGTTTTGATCGGCTCCCACCAGGATCGGTTCTCGGCGTACCAGGCGATCGTCCGCTCCAGGCCCTCCTCGAACCGCACCCTGGGCGACCAGCCGAGCGTCCGGATCCTGGAGCAGTCCAGGGCGTACCTCCGGTCGTGCCCGGGACGGTCCTGCACGTGGCGCAGGAGCGTCCTGGGTTTCTTCAGGCGATCGAGGATCATCCCGGTGATCTCGATGTTGCGGCGCTCGCTGCCCCCGCCGATGTTGTAGACCTCGCCGGGCGTGCCGCGCTCGAGCATCACGTCGAGCGCCGCGCAGTGATCGGTCACGAACAGCCAGTCGCGCACGTTCTGGCCGTCGCCGTACAGGGGGAGCGGCTCGTCCGAGAGGGCGTTGGTGACGAACAGCGGGATCACCTTCTCGGGATACTGGCGCGGTCCGAAATTGTTCGAGGCGCGGCTGATGAAGACCGGCAGGCGGTAGGTCGCGAAGTACGAATAGGCGAGGCGATCGGCCGCCGCCTTGCTCGCGGAGTAGGGGTTGCTCGGCATCAGGGCGTCGGTCTCGCGGCTCTGACCCTGCGCCACGCTGCCGTACACCTCGTCGGTCGAGATCTGCACGAACGCTTTCACCCGGGACTCCCGCGCCGCCTCCAGGAGCGTGTAGGCACCGTAGATGTCGGTGCGGATGAACCCCTCCGGGTCGCCGATCGATCGGTCGACGTGCGTCTCGGCGGCGAAGTTGAACAGGACATCGACGCCCCCGTCCATCGCCTTTTCGACGTCGGTCTTCGAGGCGATGTCGCCGCGCAGGAACCGGTACCGGGCGTTCCCCTTCACGTCCTCGAGGTTGGCGAGATTGCCGGCGTAGGTGAGCTTGTCGAGGACCGTGACCTGCCAGTCGGGATGGGCGGCGAGCGCGTGGTGGACATAGTGCGAGCCGATGAATCCGGCCCCCCCGGTGACGAGGACGCGCGTCATCGGATCAGCCGATCCTCGCCGTCAGCTTCTCGATCATCTTCTCGCGGACCAGCTGGCTGGCGCGGTAGAGCGACTCGAAGGTGCCGGCGTCGGTCCACCAGCCTTCGAGGAAGTCGTGCTCCAGCTCGCCCCGGCCCAGGTAGGCGTTGTTGACGTCGGTGATCTCGAGCTCGCCGCGCGCGGACGGCTTGAGCGTCGTGACGATGTCGAACACGGTGGCGTCGTACATGTAGATGCCGATGACCGCGTAATCCGACTTCGGGCTCTTCGGCTTCTCCTCGATCGACACGATCCGGCCGTCACGCAGCTCAGTCACGCCGAAGCGGCCGGGGTCGGGGACCTTCTTGAGGAGCAGACGCGCCCCCTTCGGTTGCGCCCTGAACGCGGCCACCGGCCTGCGGATGTCCCCTTCGATGATGTTGTCGCCCAGGACCACCACGACCTTGTCGCCGTCGGCGAAGTGCCGTGCCAGGGACAGTGCGTCGGCGATTCCGCCTTCGCCCTCCTGGTAGGTGTAGGCGATGTCATCCAGCCCGAACTCGCGGCCGTTCCCCAAAAGGCGCAGGAACTCCCCCGCGTGGTTGCCACCGGTGACGATCAGGATGTCGCGGATGCCGCAGTCCACCAGGGTCATGAGCGGGTAGTGGATCATCGGCCGGTCGTAGATCGGCAGGAGGTGCTTGTTGGTGATCTTCGTCAACGGGTGCAGGCGCGTGCCGAGACCCCCGGCGAGGATGACCCCCTTCATGTCTACTTCTCCTTCAGCGCCCAGTCGTAGGGGACGTCGGGACTGTGCGGATCGACGCGGTACTCGTCCGGGGCGTCGTGCCGGTAGGGCTCCGTCGGAAGATTGAGCATGATCGCCTCTTCCGTGCCGATCGCCTTGAAGCCGTGCAGCACGCGCGTCGGGATCTGCAGCAGCATCGGGTTGTGCACGCCGAGGAAGAACTCGTTCACCTCGCCGCGCGTCGGCGAGCCCTCGCGGTCGTCGTACAGGACGACCTTGAACATTCCTCTCACGCCGATGAAGTTGTCCACCTGGACCTTGTGGTAGTGCCACCCCTTCACCACGCCGGGGTAGGCGGTCGTGATGTACGCCTGCCCGAACCTGATGAACAGGTCGTCGTCCGATCGCAGGGTCTCCATGAGGCGGCCCCGCTCGTCGGGGATCACCTTGAGCGGCTTGGTGCGGACGTCCTTGATCATGAACGCCGGTGTCTCCGGAGTCCCGGGTCGATGGCTCGGCCGGATTATATCAGGGGTCGTGTGGAAGTTGGCCCCCGCGGGCGCACATACACCCGCCCCGGGGTTTTTTTTTAAATACCGCGCCGCAAAAAAGCGAGCACGGCCGTAAACCCGCGCCCCCACCCGGACAGGCC
>JBGPED010000191.1:0-6669 GCA_041482595.1 Acidobacteriota bacterium | reverse complement strand
GCGCTGGCGCGGTCCTCGGCAGTGGGGAGGTCGAAACGGATCAGGCGGTGCACCGATCGAACCGCATCCTCCATCCCGCCCGTCTCCGGGCCGAGCGATCGGAGGACCAGCCCCGGCTCGAGGCGCGCTCCCGACGGATCGACCGATTCCTCGGAGGAGACCGCTGGTATTTCCGCCTCGGGATCGATCCCGGCCTTCACCATCCCGGCGTCGTGAACCAGGGCCAGGAGGACCAGGCGCGGGTCCTCCTGGTTACCCAGCGCGGTCCAGATGCGCGACGCGATGAAGGCGGCGTTCACCGAGTGGCTGGCCAGCTGGAAGCCGCTGGCCGGCGCCAGGAGAGCGCCCAGCGGCGCGTCCGTGCCGGCCCGCGTCGCGATCACCTTGGAGAGCGCCGACAGGCGCTTGCCGTCGGCCGGACGCGCGGCCCGGCTGTCCTTGAGGATGTGCGCCAGCATCTGCGCCTCGGCGAGCGCCGGTTGCGAGGGCGCCTCCGGGACGGCCGCACCCGGCGCGCGGCGCGGGGCCTTGTCGTGCGCCGGCGCAGGCCGGGAGACCTCGCCGGTGTTCTGGGTCTCTCCCTCGAACGACGTGAGACCCAGACCGGCGTGCACCAGGATTTCCCGCAGCGTGCGCATCGGGCGCTGCGCCCCGGCCAGGGTCATGACGTCTTCCACGCAGGCCAGGCCCTGCACCGCCCGGCGCCAGCCTTCCTCGCGCAGGCGCGGCAGCGACAGAGTTCCTCCCTCGGGATCGACGAACTCCTGAACGCCGGTCAGGCCGGAGCTTCCGGTCCGGGTGCAGTCGGCGCATCCCTCGCCGCGGGCGATCGCCAGGCCCCCTTTGCGTTCGAACTCTTCCACGTCCCGGCGGTGAAAGCCGAAACGCCGGGCCTGCTCCGCCGGAATCGTGGTCCAACGCAGACATCCGCGGCACGGGGTGCGCACGATTGTCTGCCCCAGGACCGACACGGGGACGGCCGGCGCGGATCCGGCCGCGAGCTCGTGAGCGACGCTCCTGGCCAGGGCCTCGGGATCGGCGGCGGGAGCACCGGCCAGGACCAGGCAGCCGGTCGAGGCCAGCCGCGCCGCGAGGACCAAGTCGGGCGTCCCGTTGAGGTGCTCGACCAGGATGAATGCCGGGGCCGCCGCCATGAGGCTCTCGGGGAACGGCCAGTCCCCCGGTGCCTCGGCCAGCCAGGGAAGCTCGGGGCGGGCCGAGCGGAGGCGCGGGCCGATGCGGCCGCCGGCGCGGCCGCGGGACGACAGGGTCAATGCCAGGAGGTCCAGCGTCGTCGTGCGTCCCGACGCCGGGCCGCCCGACACCAGGAGGATGCCGGCGCGGCGCTCCAGGTTCTCCAGAAGCAGCTCCAGGACGGCGGGGGAGAGACCGATGTCGTTCAGGGTGGCGGGCGGGGCCCCGTCGACGATGCCGGCGATGCGCACGCGGTACTCGTGCGGCCGCGCCGCCGGACGAACGCTCAGGAGAACCCGGCGCGCGCGCCCCCCGGCGGTCTTGACGACGCCGCGCGGCGCATGCTGGAACACCGCCGCGAGAAAGCCGAGCGAGTCCTTGGGCGCCACGGGATACGGTTGCTCCTCGTCGGACGCGGTGAGGAGTGTCGCCTTCAGACCGTCCCGGCCCGGCTGCAGACTCAGCTCCGTGTGCTCTCCTCCCATGAGGCGCGACAGGGCCGGCGCCAGGAGGTCCGACCGCATGACCACGCGCGGCCAGGCGCCGGCGTCGGACGACGGTTGCAGCTCCGCGCCGCGCACCTCTTCGTCGCTGACGGGGATCGCCACGACACCGACCTGCGCCCCCCAGTAGCGGCGCGGGATGCGCAGGCTCTCGACGCCTCGCGGGGTTGCCACGAACGCCACGTCCTGACGGTCTGCGAGCAGGACGGGAAGGGGCAGGGACCCTTTAGCGGTTCCTCTGTCCGGTGCTCCGTCTGCGCTCACCGTCGGCCTCCTTGGACGTACGACCCTCGCCGTGCGGCTCGAGGGTCACGATCTTGGCGAGGAGAGTCCGCTCGAGATAGCGGAAGTCGAGCGGCTTCTGGATGAAGTCGTAGGCGCCGAGATCGAGGGCCATCAGCGCCTGATCGTGATCGGCGTGTCCGCTGATCATGATGACGGCCGCTTCGATCGACGCCTGGCGCAGGCGCTTGAGCGTTTCGATGCCGTTCATCCCGGGCATGGCGATGTCCAGCAGGATGACCTGGGGCTTGAGACTCTGCGCCATCTGGAGGGCCTCCTGGCCGTCCTCGGCCCCTTCGGCCTCGTAGCCGTGCTCGGACAGGAACTCGATCAACACCTCGCGGATCGCGATCTCGTCGTCCACCACCAGGATCTGAGTCATTCGTCGCCTCTTGTGCGTGCGGGCCTCTCGGTCAGGGTCCTGCCCCGTGCAGTCACGTCGCTTTCATCGATGGACGACAGGACGCAGTCGACCGCCGTTTGATCGGGAAGGAACTGCAGGCGCCTCACCGGCACACTCTCGGACAACCGGGCCAGGAAGCGCACCGCGAACTCGAGCCCCTTCTGGTCCCACATCGCCGGAAAGGCGCGCACCATCATCTGGGCCACGGCGGTGGAGGGCTTGATCTCCAGGATGCGGTTGCGCGGCGCCTGATCGAGGATGTACACGGCATCCAGGCGCGCCGAAGCGGGGGTCTCCCAGCCGGCCTCGCCGTGCCAGGGAGTCCCGTAGATGCGGTAGCCGTCCCCTTCGGCGCGGATGACGATCCGATCGTCCGAAAGGATCGTGACGCCGCCGCGCTCCTTCCACAGGCGCGCCGTCGTGCTCTTGCCGGCCCCCGAGGTCCCGAGAAAAAGCAGACCGCGCCCGCCCAGGGCCAGTCCGCAGGCATGCACCAGGACGCCCCTCTCGCGCGACAGACGCGCCAGGTACACGACCTCGTCGAACGGATAGACGAAGGGGTGCAGCTCTCCCGCGGTCAGGATCGGGCCGCCCACGAGCGTCTCGCCTTCGCCCCGCGCGTACTCCCGGTCGAACTCGACCGACAGGTAGGGGTCCCTCCCGAACAGCGGCGAGCGGAACGTCAGAAGCCGGTTGTCGCCGACCTCCTCGAGACGCCAGACCGAGCCGGTCTCGAACAAAGTCTTGCCGGAGGTCTTGCGTGCCTGGCGCCGGGACGCGGGTCCGAGGGTGACCGAGGCGCAGTCCTCGACCGTGGCTTCCGCCAGGAACGGCAGGTGCGCCGGCTCGGCGACGAGACGGAGAGCGGGGTCGGCGGTGCGCACCTCGAGCCCGATGCGGGCGATCTCGAGGACCAGGGGACGGGCGCCGTCAGCTGGCACTGTGGGAGCACACTGCCGGGTTGGAGGCACATTTCTGGATCGGGCCAGCGGGACCGGCGGTGTTATTGTTCTTGCACGATGCGAGCACCGCCTCGTCGGGCACCAGGCGCACGCGCCTGAGAGCGGGCGTCTCGTAGGTCCGGCGACCCCCTGATTCGTTCCGCGTCACACTGCGACTCATCGGTCGACCTCCCTGGATACCCCGGTGCGGGCCGGGGGACGTTCGATCTGAAACAGCGCCACAGGCTGCGCCTGGACCGCAGCGGCGCGGGCGCAGCCCGAGGCGGCACAGGCGCCTCCGGACGAACAGCCGGCGCCCCCTGCATCGAGTGCCGTTGCGCGCGGCAGGATCGCTCCTTCGGGTGCCCAGCCAGCCTTCACCCTCTCGGCGTGGGCGCGGTAGCGCTCCGCCGCATTCGCGTTGCCGATGGCGTCCTCCAGGAGCGCGGCGCGGCGGTGGGTGACCTCGCAGTAATAGGGAATCCAACCGTCGGGGCTGCCGGTCTCGAGGAGGGCGGTTGCGGGGCAGCGATCGCACAGCGCCTTCAGCTCGCAGGGGGCGCAGACGTTGAACGCCTCGGCCCGGCGCTGGCGGATGTCGCCGACGACGCCGTACCAACCCTCGCGAAAGCTCCCCCGGCGCAGGTCATAGCCGTCGAGGGGCAGGGCCTCGCAGGACAGGAGCGTCCCCTGCGGCGTGACATGGAAACTGTTGACGCCCGCCCCGCACGACATCAGATAGGGGGAGGAGCGCGTCGGCTTCACGTATTGCTTGTAGTACTTCAGCCATTCCGCGAAGCGTTTGGGGTCCGAGGCGTCATACTCCACGACTGTGTCCGGAGACGAGCGGACCTGGGTGGGCGCGAGCGACCCATCCAGCCTCCCGTGCACGATGGCGTCGTATCGAAAGCGCACGCCGAGCGACTCGCAGAAGGCGGCCATCCTCTCCATTTCGCCCCGGAGCGGCTCGATCGCCACCGCCTTGAGGGAGAGCGCCACCTTGCGCTCCAGAAGAAGATCGATCGCCCGCCGCACGCGGGTGAACCGTCCGGGGAATCCGGTCGTCTTGAGATAAGTCTCGTCCGACAGTCCGTAGAGCGTGAACTCGATCCCGAACGGCGGATATTCGGCGAGCAGGTCGGCGATTCGCTCGTCGATCAGCGTGCCGTTGCTGAACACCGTCAGCAGAAAGCCCAGGCGCTTGGCATGCATGTAAATCTCGGGAAAATCGCTGCGGCAGAGGACCTCTCCTCCGGTGAGGAGCATCCACAGGCAACCCTCATCCGCCGTCTCGCTGAGAATCCGCTTGATCTCGGCGGTGGTCATCTCGCCCCGACCCGAATAGTCGGGGATGTAGCAGTGGACGCAGCGCAGGTTGCACTTGAAGGTGATCTCGATCGAGCCGGACAGCGGCACGCGTGCGGCTCCTCCCGCGCGCGACAGCTGAGCCCCGAACTCGCCGTAGCTGATCTCCGGAAGCATCATGGGGTGCCCGCCGGTCGCGCGGGACGAACCAGCCCCGCCTCGCACAGCGCGCGCAGGAATTCGACGACGTCCCTTTGCGCGCACTCTTCGTCCACCGCGAATTCCCGGCTCAGGTGCCGGGCGATGTCGCGCCCGTCGCGCGACCCATCCAGCAAGCGGAAGATCGCGCTCCCCACCTCATTCGCCGTGAAGATGTAGTCCATCTGCGCCGCACCGCTGCGGACCGGCACCAGCAGGTACTCACCCGCGACCCGCCGCGCCACGACGTCGGGGGAGGGGAGGAACGGCTGCATCAGAAGATCGGTCTCATCCTTCACTTTCATCTCCTCTCGGCGGCCTGCGAGGCGCGCCCCTTCGCCAGGTCAAGAACGCGGCGGGGCAGGGCGGCCGTCGTGTGCCACGCACCCTCCGGACGTTCGGTCGCCGGCCAGAACGCGTCGAAGAGGAACAGGAGCCGCAATCGCAAGGTCGGGGCGGCCAGGGTCATCAGCGCCTCGCCGGTGTAGGGAAGCGGCCGCGAATCGAGGACCCGCCGCATCAGGAAACGCTCCAGGGGGCCGTCGTCCTCCAGTGCGGGGACGTCCACGGCGCGCACGGCGACGCCGAGGAGTGCGATGGCCTGGAGTGTCCAGCCGAGGATGCGGGACGCGCCGCACGATCGGGCGCGGCGGAACAGGACGTCCCAGTCGAGATCGCCGCGTCTCTGGTAGACGAAATGGGCGACGTCCGCCAGCCGCACGAGCCTGTCGAAGGAGTGCTTGACCAGATGGATGGCCAGAAGAAGCAGCTCGTCCTCCGGCTCGAACAGAAGCGACGGCGCCCCCGCCACGAGTCCCGGCGTCGCCCGGGAGAACAGCGAGCGCAGGTGCACCGGGAACACGGACTGCCGCGAGGGACGACGGTGCGCGCCCAGGGGATCGATGTGCAGATCCACGATCACCCCGCCGCGCCGGAACAGACCCCAGGCCTGCTCCTCGTACCCCAGGCGCACGAGGACGGCACGGGCGAGATCGCGATCCTCGGGGAGGACGAGCAGATCGTGGTCCTCGAACGGACGGAGGGACCGGTCACCGTAGATCGCTTCGACCGTGCGCAGGCCGCGCATGACGGCAACCGGGATCGAGGCCCGTCCGAGACTCTCCAGGACCTCGGCGAGCGCCAGGGCCTGGGACAGGGTTGCCGCCGCAAAGCGCTGCGACCGCCGTCTCAGGCTCGAACGCAGCCACGGGTCGATTGAATCCTGGGGCAGCCGCGCAACCGCGCGGTGCGCCAGCCCGTCGAGGCGGTGATAGGCGATGACATCGAGCAGGCGCGGGATGCCGCTGGCCGGAACGGAGGCAAGGGCCAGTTGCAGGGCTTCGTCGTGGGGGACGGGGGCGGCCAGGATTCCCGGCAGGCCGGCGGTCGGGGAGATCATCCCGTCGCCGATGCGCACCATGTCCCGCGATGTGAGACCGTTCATCGAGACCGCTCCTGCTGCCCGCCGCACCCAGGCGCAGCGAATATAGGTTCCCGGCGCCCGACCGCAAGTTGTCGGCACAGCAGGGTTTGCGAGTTACGAAGTTGAAATCGGCAGGCCCCGCGCCGAGAACACCGTTCCTGCTAGAATGACGGCCCTCCGGGCCGGTCGAGGGCGAGGCAAAGGATGCAGGGAGAGTACCGGGAGAATTTCGATTCCATCGAGCGCAAGTGGCAGGAGCGCTGGAGCAGGGATCGGGTCTTCGAAGCGCCGCGGATTCCCGCGGGCCGGGGCTTCTACTGCCTGGAGATGCTCCCGTACCCGTCCGGACGCCTCCACATGGGGCACGTCCGGAACTATTCGATCGGCGACGCCGTGGCCCGGTTCCAGGGAATGCGCGGC
>JBGPED010000190.1:0-6800 GCA_041482595.1 Acidobacteriota bacterium | reverse complement strand
GGTGCAGTACGACTTGTCGACACCGTCGAGCGTGCAGAAGATGTCGTCCTTCGTCGTCCACTGCACGTAGTTGCAGGCCAACAGATCGAGCCGGCCGTCCCTGTCGTAGTCGACCCAGGTGGCGCTCGTCCCGAAGCCGGGGTCGGACACACCCGCCTTCTGCGTCACGTCCTCGAAGGTCCCGTCACCCCTGTTGCGGAACAGCCGGTCGGGGCCGAGGGCGTTGATGAACAGGTCGACGTGGCCGTCATTGTCGTAGTCGGCGGCCGCCACGCCGATGGCGTACAGTTCCACGGCCAGGCCGGCCTTCCGGGTCGCGTCCTCGAACGTGCCGTCGCCCTTGTTGCGGTACAGCGCCTGGGTGGTCCTGTGGCGGCGCCTCTCCGGCCAGTCGGCGCTCTGGACGAAGAACAGATCCTGGCGGCCGTCGCCGTCGTAATCCAGGAACGCCACGCCCGACCCCATCGTCTCCGGCAGGTATTTCTTGCCGAAGGCGCCGCTGTTGTGCACGAAGGCGATCCCCGAGTCGCGCGTCACGTCCGTGAACAGCACCGCGTTTCTCGGAGGCGCCGGTGCTATGGCTTCCGCGGCCGGCGAGTCGTTCTTGCGGCCGCACCCCACGAGCGCCAGGCCGGCCAGGAGCAGTGTTGCGGCACAGGCCTGGAGGGCGGCGAGGCGCGTGCGCGGCGACCGGGCCGGCCGCGCCACCTGTCCAGCCTCCGGCATCCGTCTCATCGACCGGCCACCTTCGTCCGGCCCGCGCCGCCTGCGGGGGTATCCCGGCGGAGGGACGCCGCCGGTGACGGTCCACCGTAGCGGTTCGGGTGCTCGTGGATCGGCTGTCGCTCCAGGTTCATCTCGGCGTTCAGCCGGCGGTACGGGCCGGTGATCGCCTGGGCCGACTCGTCCGCCTTGAAGCGGGTGTAGAGGGCTTCCTCACGCTTTTCCTCCTTCTCACGGCCGAGAGCCCTGTAGCAGAGCATCAGATTGTAGTGCGCCGTCAGGTCCTCCGGGTCGATCCGCAGCGTGTTCTCGAACTCGGCGATTGCCGCCGAATGGTGTCGCTTCAGGAAGAGGATGCGCCCGATCTGGTTGCGCACGACCCGGTCGCGCGGGAAGCGCTCGGCCGCCGCCCGGAGGTGCAGGAGCGCTTCGTCAAAGCGGCCGCGCGCCTTCAGCGCCAGCGCCAGGAAGTAATGGGCGCTCGCCAGGTCCGGCCTGAGAGCAAGGGCCCGCTCGAGCCTCGGAACCGCCGCTTCCTGGTCTCCTTCCTGCACCAGCACCCGACCGACGTTGACGTACCCGTCGGCGTATTTCGGGTCGAGTGCTGTGACCCGCTCGAACGCGTCCTTCGCCGCCACCAGATCCCCCTCGAGCAGCATGCCGATGCCGTAGTCATTGAAGCGCTCCCGATCCAGGGCCTGCGGCCGCGGTGCGCCGCGGCGATCGCCTCGATCCCCCGCCGCGCGGAGCGGCAGGGTCACGCGGTCCTCGGCCACCACCACGACCGGCAGGTCGGGGATCGCCTTGATCCGCCCCGAGACACGCGACGTGTCGCCGGAAAACAGGAACACCCTGTCGTCGAAATTGGGCGTGACGGCGCCCGCGGGTGCTTCCGGATCTCCCTGGCCCGCGAAGGAAAACTGCGTGTTGTACCAGTGGAACTTCCTGTAGTTCATGCGGGCCGTGAGCGTGATCGGGCCCCGCGCGTCCGCGGGAATCGAGACGCGGAAACGGCCGACGTCGGCGGCCCCGGGCGGGATCAGGCGCGCGTACACGAGCGCCCGCGCCGCCCAGGCGTTCCGCTTGTTGATCTCGTTGCCGTGCGCGTCGATCAGGAGGGACCGGTAGCGGTGCGCCCCCGCCTCGACCGGCCCCTTGCCGCCGTCCTCGATGAAGCCGCTCCAGTAGAGGATCCTGCCGGTCGCATCCTCGGCCTTCAGCTCCAGCCAGACATCGAAGGCGTCCACCGTCCCGCCCGGGAAGAAATGGCCGATGCCGCGCGTGCGCGCCACCACGTCGATGCGGTAGGCCTTCCCGGGCCGCAGGAACGGATCGGCGCGATCGAGAGGCGCGATCAGGACGGGCCGCTTCGCGCGCGGGGCGCTCCCTCGTGGCTGCGGCCCGCCCGGTCCCACCTCGGGCAGCTCCGGGAAGAATGACGCGGCCCGCGGCTCGGCGGCGTCGCCGAGGGGGCCGCCGGGAGCGGCGCCCGGCCGGCCGGAAGAGGCCTCCGGCATCGCCTCGCTGGCCGCGAAGATGTCGAGGGTCAGGATGCCGGCCCGGAGGAAATCGCTCGTGGCCTGGAGCTGGGTATCGTCGCGGTTGGCGAACGGCACGGCGGTGTTCGCCCCGGGAAACCGGTGCGAGTGCACGAAGCCGGCCTGGTTCCCCTGGTCGTCGGAGCGGACCAGCGGCATGTGGCAGTCGGCGCAGTCCTTCGCCTTGTCCGGGTAGTAGAAGGCGCGCGCCCCCTGGTGCGAGACGCCGCTTCCCTGCCAGGCGTCGTACTCGTTGAAGCCCCTGAACCAGCGGTAGTGGTTCACCGGCACGTCGAGGTGCACCTTGTGACAGGCGGAGCAGAACTCGGCGCGGTTCTGGCGGTGGAACGGCTTCAGCATCGTCGCCTTGTGCGGACCGGGATCGAGACGCGTCATGTAGTCGTGCAGGGCGTGGAGCAGCGGGTTCCTGCTCGCCACCAGTCGGTGCATCTCCGGGTATTCCAGGACGTACCCTCCCTGGCCCATCGTGTCCTTCACCGCCACGATCGAGTGGCACACCAGGCAGCCGATGCCCGCCTGGGCCTGCGGCGTGTCGATCTGCTGCACGATCGGAGTGTCCATCCGGCCGGTCAGGAGGACCGCCTGGTCGTGGCAGCCGCCGCACCATTTCGAAGGGCGCGTCCCGACGACCTCCTGCATGTACTCGATCGACTTGCGGTACCACTGGTTGTTGAACGACGAGAAATGGTGCATCGAGGACTCCCACTGCGCCGTGATGTCCGGGTGGCAGCCCGTGTTGCCGCAGGCCTTCGATTCCAGGAAAAAGTCGTGCGGGATCAGGCGGTCGTTGACCGTGGCGACCGAGGAGGGGAAGAACGGGCTTTTCCAGCCGCTCCCCTCCTCGAACGGCGTCAGCGGCGGGGTGGTCGGGTTCACGATGGTGGCGGCGGGCGACGGGAACAGCCAGAGCCGTCCGCGCGCGACGGCCGGCACCGCCAGGGCGGCGAGGAGCGCCACCGCGACGCGACGCGCCCCGACCCGGTTGCCGCGCGCCCTCTGCCAGAGGACGGCGGCGGCGAACGCCAGGACGGCGGAGCCGATGTGCGCGCCGAGGAGGAGCCGCCAGCGCGTGGCGGTCCCGGTGACCGCCAGCACCAGGCTGGTCCCGACCGCGCAGATCGAGGCGGCGCCGACGGCCGCGAGCCACGCCCGGGCGGCGGCGTTGCCGCAGCGGTCCCGGAGCCGCCGCACGGCCGGGCGGCCGCGCGCCAGGAGGACCAGGACGATGAGAAGCCCCGCGGCGACGTGCGCCACCACCTGCGCGTGGTAGAAGATCGTGGCGGAATCGAAGGCGGCGAGATACGAGGCGTTCAACAGCTCGAAGATCAGCAGGCCGCGCAGAAGCCGCGTGCTGCGGCGCGCCGCGGAGCCGCGCCCGCCCTGCCCGCCGTCGTCCATCCGCCGATCCGCCATGTCAGCCGGCCGCCTCGTCGGGATCGATCCCGTGCTTGCGCAGGTAATACGCCAGGTTGCGCTGGTCGATCCCCAGGAGGCGCGCCGCCTCCTTGCGCAGACCCTTCGAGCGTTTGAGCGCCTCGATCACGACATCCTTCTCGCGTCGCGCCAGGACCGACCGGATGTTCAGGTCGCCCCCCTCCGGCTGCGCTGTCGCCGCGGGTGCTGTGGCCAGGCCCGCGACCGGGGGGAGATCGAGCGAGGCGAGGGAGGGACCGGGGTCGAGGATGAGGGCCCGTTCGATGACGTTGCGCAGCTCCCGCACGTTGCCGGGCCACGAGTACGCCATCAGATCGGCCATGACGTCTTTCGCGATCTCGGGCGCGGGCCGTCCCAGGCGCGACGCGACCTCGCCTGCGAAGCGCTCGGCGAGGAGCGGCACGTCCTCCTTGCGTTCGCGCAGCGGCGGGAGCGTGATGCGCACGACGTCCAGCCGGTAGAACAGGTCCTGCCGGAAGCGCCGGTCGGCGACCGCGCGGTCGATGTCGCTGTTGGTGGCCGCCACGACCCGCACGTCCACGCGCGTCGGCCGCTCGTCGCCGAGCCGGTCGAACTCGCCGTCCTGCAGCACGCGCAGGATCTTGGCCTGGGCCTGGAGAGACATGTCGGCGATCTCGTCCATGAACAGCGTCCCGCGGTGGGCCAGCCGGAAGCGTCCCTCGCGGTCGGCGACGGCGCCCGTGAATGAACCCCGGCGGTGGCCGAAGAATTCGCTCTCCCACATCTCCAGCGGGATGGCCGAGCAGTTCACCCGCACGTAGGGCCCCTTCGACCGCCGGCTCAGGCGGTGGATCATCCGCGCCACCAGCTCCTTGCCGGTGCCCGACTCGCCGAGCAGGAGGATCGTCGAGTCGCTGGGCGCGACCGAGCGGACCATCTCCATCACGGCCGTCCAGGGGGGCGACACGCCGGCCGGCCGGTCGTCCCGGTCCAGAGCACCGCCGCGCAGGTAGTCCACCTCGCGCTGCAGAGCCCGCGTGCGGAGCGCGCGATCGAGCGCGACCTCGAGGGCGTCCGGATCGGCCGGCTTGAGGATGTAGTCGCTGGCCCCCGCCTTGATGCACTCGACCGCCGAGACGATCGTTCCCTGTCCCGTCAGGATGACGACCGGGATCAGCGGGCAGGCCGCCTGCATCTTCTTCACCAGATCGAGCCCGTCGAACCCGGGCATCCGGAGATCCGTCAGGACGACATCCACCGGCGATCGGGACAGTGACGCGATGGCGTCGACGACGCTCCCGCTCAGGTCCACGTCGAAGCCCCGCTGCCCCAGCAGCTCGCCCAGGGAGGAGCGCACGTACGCCTCGTCCTCCACGACCAGGACCCGGCCGCGCGCCGGTCTCTTCTCAGCCATTCCTGGCGCCCCCCGTCAGGCGACGCGCGCCCGCGCCGCCGGAAAGCTCATCCGGAAGATCGCCCCGCCCCCCTCGCGATGAAGGACCGCGAGGTCGCCGCCGTGCTGCGTGACGATCGAGTAGCAGATCGAAAGACCGAGCCCGGTCGAGTGCTTGGTCGAGTAGAACGGCTCGAAGATGCGCGCGCTGTCCTCCCGCGGGACGCCGGGGCCGCGGTCGGCGATCTCCGCGACCACCCGCTCGCCCTCGCGGCGCGTGCTCACCCGCACCTCGCCCCCCGCGGGCTGCGCCTCGCAGGCGTTCAGGATCAGGTTGATGAACACCTGTCCCAGGAGCGCCTGGCTTCCCTTCACGCCCAGCGGCTGGGCCGGGATATCCTGCTCGAAGCGGATCGATCGGAACTCGGGACGCGACCTCACGAAATCAACCGTCTGCCGGAGAACGCCGCTCAGGTCCAGGACGACGCGCGGCGCGGTCGCCGGATCGGCGTGCTGCAGCACCTGGCGCACGATGTCGCCGGCCCGCCGCAGCCCCTCCTGGACCATCTCCAGCCGCCGCGCCGCGGACGCCGTGTCGTCACGCTGGAGGTCCTCGCGCGCCAGGCTGAGGTAATTCGACATCCCCTCCAGGGGGTTGTTGATCTCGTGCGCCATGCCGGCGGCGAGCCGCCCGACCGTGCTGAGCCTCTCGCTGTGGAACAGCTGCCTCTCCAGATCGCGCACGCGCGCCTCCTCCCGCGCGGCCGCCTCGAGGGCCTGGCGACGGCGCCCCTCCTTGACCGCGAACATGCCGAGCAGGAGCGCCAGGCTCATGACCGCGAGGTTCAGGATGAGCGTCATGCGGTAGCGCGCCGACAGCGGCGCCACCACGGCCTCCGCCGGCCCGCGGCGCTGGGTGCAGACAAGACGCCAGGGGGACGGAGCCGACCAGCTCTCGGTGTGCACCGGCGCCTCGGCGTACAACGGCCCCGCGCTCGCCTCACCCATCGCGAGGCCCGCCCCCGCCCGGACGACGGCGGCCGCCGCGTCCGGCTCCGCGGCCAGGAGCGCGCCTCTGCTGTCCAGGAGGGCGCAGGCGCGCGCCGGATTCTCGACCGCCCGGTTGTGGGCCAGCAGGCGCCCTCCGTCGATCGTCGCCTCGAGCATGACCGCCCCGGTGACCCTCCTGACACCCGTCGCGAACTCGAACCGCCCCGTGATCGCCCGGCCCGCCACCGGTTCCGGCCCCGTCTCCGACCCTCCGGCGGCCTCCGCCTGCGCGGCCCGCTCCGTGTCGCTGGGTTTCCAGAGCACCGGGATTCCGCCGCGCCGGCCGGCCGAGACGAGGACCGCCCCCTGCTCGGAGCGGGCCGCCAGGTGCGCGGTCTCCGGATGTCCGCGCAGGAACAGAAGGAGCGCCCCCTCGGCCTCGAGCCTCCGCCAGCGGGCTTCCCGCGGGTCGCGCGACACCAGGGCTGATTCGAGGCCGAAGAAGGTCGGCGAGCCGGTCAGGAACGCCAGGTCGGCGCGCGTCGACGCGAGGACGCTCTCGAGCGCCCCGGCGCGCGCCTCGGCCTCCAGCCGCAGAAGCCTCCACCCCTCCTCGGCGACACCGCGCTGCGCCACGGCGATTGCGCCGATTCCTGCCAGATTGATGGCGATGGCGGCGAGAACAGCGACTCCGGTCAGCCAGCCAACCGCCGGTCGCCAGGCCTTGTCCTGCGGCCTCC
>JBGPED010000189.1:0-6803 GCA_041482595.1 Acidobacteriota bacterium | reverse complement strand
GATGGTCGCTGTTGCGCGCCATGCACCGATTCTAGGGCCCCCCCGGAAGGGTGTCAACCGACGCCGAGACCCCGGCATCCGGGGCGCGGGGGGTGGCGGGGGCTGGCTTGTTTTCCCCCCCCCCGGCCCCGGCCGCTCCGACCGGGCTCCGGATGCCGGGGTCTCGGCGTCGGTTGACACCCTTCCGGGGGGGCCCTAGAATCGGTGCATGGCGCGCAACAGCGACCATCCCGCCGATCTCGTGTACGACTGGAACCTGTCCGACCTCCCGGCGAAACCGTCCCATCCCATCATGCTCGACGACGAGACGCTGCGCGACGGTCTGCAGGGACCGAGCGTCACGGATCCCCCGATCGAGATGAAGAGCAGGATCCTGCGCGCGATGGACGCGCTCGGCATCGACACGGCCGACGTCGGCCTGCCGGGCGCGGGCCCGAAGGCGGTCGCGGACTCGACCGCCCTGTGCCGGCAGATCGTGGAGGAGAAGCTGTCGATCCGCCCGAATTGCGCGGCGCGCACCATGGCGCGTGACATCGAGCCGATCGCGCGGATCGCGTCGTCCACGGGCCTCCTGGTGGAAGCCTGCCTGTTCATCGGCTCGTCGGCGATACGGCAGTACGCGGAAGACTGGCCGATCGATCTGCTCCTGCAGCGCACGGAGGAATCAGTCGGGTTCGCCGTCAAGGAAGGGCTGCCGGTCATGTACGTGACCGAGGACACCTGCCGTGCGCATCCCGACACGCTGCGGCGCCTGTACAGGACCGCCATCGACTGCGGGGCACGGCGTCTGTGCGTGACCGACACGGTGGGCCACGCCACGCCCCACGGTGCCGCGCAGGTGGTCCGCTTCGTGGCGCGGATCGTCGAGGAGAGCGGTGCGAGCGTCGGCATCGACTGGCACGGCCACCGCGATCGCGGCCTGGGGCTCGCCAACACGCTCGCCGCGGCCGCCGCGGGCGCCACGCGGGTGCACGGTTGCGCGCTGGGCATCGGCGAGCGGGCGGGGAACGCGCCGATGGACCTGATCCTGGTGAACCTGAAGCTGCTCGGCTGGATCGACCGCGACCTGACGGGTCTGGGCGAGTACTGCCGCCTGGTCTCGGAGGGGTGCCGGGTGCCGATCCCCTCCAACTACCCCGTGGTCGGCCGGGACGCCTTCGAGACCGGCACCGGCGTACACGCCGCCGCGGTCATCAAGGCGCTGCGCAAGAACGATCCGTGGCTGGCCGACCGCGTCTACTCCGGCGTCCCGGCCTCCGATTTCGGCTTCCGCCAGACGATCCGCATCGGTCCGATGAGCGGCCGATCGAACGTCATCTTCTGGATGGAGCAGCACGGGATGGATCCGAAGGACGACGTGATCGATCGAATCTACGCCGCCGCGAAGCAGAGCGACCGGCTCCTGGAAGAGGACGAGATCCTGGAGCTGGCCGGCCCGCCGAAGACCTCCGCCGCGGGCCGCTCCCGGGTGTCTGCCCCGCGCCGGCGCTCCTAGGAGCGCCGGCCCGTCTCAGTCCATGGGCTCGACCGAGACGCGGTTGCGGCCGCTCTCCTTGGCCCGGTAGAGGGCCCGGTCGGCACGGCGGACGAGGGAAGTGATGTCCCGTCCGTGCGCGGGGCAGGCCGCGATGCCGATGCTGATGGTGATCCTGAGAGTCGCGCCGTCCAGCGTGAAAGGATGTTCTTCGATCGCCTTGCGGACACGCTCCGCCGCCAGCGTCGCGCCGGGGGGGGCGGTCTCGGACACGTAAGCGAGGAACTCCTCCCCGCCGTAGCGCGCCGCGACGTCCGCCGATCGGATCGACTCCCGGATCAACCGGCCGACCTCCGCCAGGACGTGGCTGCCCATGAGGTGCCCGTGCGTGTCGTTCACCGACTTGAAGCGGTCGAGATCCATCATCAGCACCGCCAGGGGCAGCTCGTAGCGGAGGCAGCGCTTCAGCTCCATCTCGAGCGCCAGGTAGAGCGATTCCTTCGTGAGCAGGCCGGTGAGCTGATCGTACGAGATCCGGTTGCGGACCTCCTCGTGGAACCTGGCCTCGATGTCGTCGAGGAGGACGAACTTCAGGACGGTGTCGCCGATTTGGATCTTGTCGCCTTCCCGCAGCCCGGCGCTCTCCACGCGGCCCGTGTTGACGAAGGTGTGGTTCGTGCTGCCGAGATCGACGATCCGGTACGTGGTCGCCTGGGTCACGGGGTCCCACAGGCATTCGACGCGGGCGTGCTCCCGCGATGCGAGATCGTCGGCCAGCCGGATCTCCGCCCCGAAGCCCCGGCCGATGATCATCCGGCCGCGGCGCATCCGAAAGCTGCGTCCGATCTCGGCGCCCTGGAGAACGACCAGCGCGGCGTGCTGCTTGTGGAAGCGACCGGTGTCGAGAGATGACCGGTCGATCGCCATGGTGCGATCGTGCGGCTTCTGGGACATCCTTCTCCGGCGGCTGGCGCCGGGTCACCCGCCCGGTTACGATTCTGCAACGGGTCCGCGGCGCTTCAGATTCCAATCTAGGCCGGAGAGGCAGGATGTCCACAGGCCACCCATCGCGCGCGGCTCACAGATTGAGGAAGCACCACTCCTTCGTGTACGGCACGCTTCCCATCTGCACGCCGCGCTTCGCGGTGACCAGCACGTTGTCGGAGTGGTTGTAGCCGAACCCCTGCTCGGGAACGTACAGGCCCGGCTCGTTGCTGAACGTCATGCCGGCCTCGAGCATCGTGTGGTCGCCCAGCGCGATGTACGGCGGCTGGTGCCCCTCCGACCCCTCCCCGTGGGCGGGGCGGTGGTAGACGTATTTCGCCATGCCGTTCTTGACCTGATGGTCGTGCACGAGCTTGGCGACGTACGAGCCGGTCACGCCGGCGGCCGAGGCGTCCGCCTGGATCCGGCAGCACTCGGTGTGCACCTCCCAGACCTTCTCCCGCAGGGAATCCCAGGGGGCGATCTGGCAGGCGCGGTACAGCTCGCCTCCGTATCCCCCGATTTTCACGTCGCCGGAGACCTGCAGGGAGTCTCCCTTCCCGATGCGATTGTGGTGGAACTGGTTCGGGTGCGGGTAGGCGGTGCCGACGCCCGTGCGGACGCCGATTTCGACGCCGATGCCGACGGCCGTGTGCGGCTTCCCGTCGCGCCTGATGTCCTTCATGATCAGGTCGACGCCGTACTGGGTCGCGGCCGTCTGCACGTCGAAGTCCGTGGCGTCGGTGCCGTGCGCCAGGATGTAATCGCGCGCGAAGGCGTGGATCCGGCTGAAGTAGTTCATGGCCCGCTGCGTCAGGGCAATCTCCTCCTCCGTCTTGACCATCCGCAGCCGATCGCACAGCTCGCCGGTTTTCTTGAGAACCGTCTTCGGCAGGACGTCGGCGACGGAGTCCAGGAGGTCGGCGGTGATCGGACCGTCGACTCCGATCACCTTTCCGGCCCAGCCGCGCTTGCGGAGTCCCCTCAGCATCCAGCGTGTCAGGTCGACCGTCGCCCCCATCTGCACCCTGCCCAGGTTGGGGAACGCTCCTTCGCCGTGCTTGAAATCGAAATAGGTCTCCCGGTCCTTGATCCACCAGGAACCGACCAGGTCCCGATCGAGACTCGGGTGGAACCAGGTCGGCTCCTGCCCGTCCGCCGGGATGAAGACGAAGAACGGCCGCTCGGTCGACGTGTGCCACAGACCCGTGAAATAAATGATGTTCCAGCGGTCGCCCAGGAGGGCTCCGTCGATCCCCTCATCGTGGAGGCGCGCCTGCAGCCGGGCGATGGCGCGCCTGTGCCACGTCTCGTCGAGCCGGTCGAAGGTGGCCGGCTGCGGGTGGTCGGGATCCGTAAGGAGCAGGGCCGCCGATCCGGCCGCGGGAGCGGGAGACGACTTCTCCGGGCTCGTCGCGGGCGCGCCCGGTGGCGTGGCCGCCTTCATGCCTGCGCCGACCATGCCGCCCGCGACCGCCGCCATGGATCCCACCACGAATTCCCGACGCGTCCTGCGCACGACCGCCCCCCGGCCCGCCCGGATTCCGGGCGACACGTATTTCGGTTTTCAGAAGTGAGGCGGATGATAGTCGAACGGGCGGCGCGCTACAACGGGGAGGCGCCGCTGCGAAATCGCCGGACGTTCGCGGGGAGCTCGAGACGAGGCAGGCGCGGCGCCGTGGAGGACAGGTTGCGGGACAGCGTGCGGTAGGCGTTTTCGACTTCGGCCGCGGTGGCGCGGCGTTCGGGCTCGCAATCGAGCGGGGCCAGGGCCGGCGAGTCAGAACGCAACGTGCGGCGCAGTCGCACGTAGGAGTCGAGGATCTCCTCCTGCGGCGCGCCGGGACGGACGTCGAGGGTCCGGTAGGCCTCGGCCCCCGCGACCCAGGGACCGGGGAAGGGGCGCAGCGAGGCCGCCGCGGGGGCGAGGACCGACTCGGCGACCGCGCGCAGCATCTCGGCGGTGCGGGTGCGCGGGTACTCCGCGAGGTACGGCTTCCGTCCCTTGACGCACTGCACCAGCGTCGTGTCGTAGGGGATGGCGCCGGCGAAGCGCACCGGGATGCGGATGAACCTCTCGGAGACCCACTCCATCGATTCCCCGAGGGCCTCGTCCTCGTGGCTGCGCACCTGGTTCATCACCAGGTGCGGCACGAAGGCCTCGACGTGACTCGAGAGCGCCTCCGCGGCGGACGAGTCGATGCGGGCGATCTCCTCGAGGATCTCGAACGGGCGGCCGTCGTCCGCCTGGTCCCGGTGCTCCATCACCAGGTCGATGATCGACTGGTACCCCAGCGTGCGGCCGAGATGGTGGAGGCGCCTGAGGAACGCCGCCTTGAGGAAGCGGTAGCAGTTCTCGACGGACGTCGGCTCGGGCAGGATGACGAGGAGACCACGGTCGGCGAGGGAGAACAGGTCGAGCACGTTCAGCGACGTGCCGGCCCCCAGGTCGAGCAGCACCACGTCGGCGGGGAGGGACATGAGCACGCGCAGGAGACGGGTCTTCTGGAAGTGCTTCAGGCTCTCGATGTCGAGGCTGTTGCGCGCGCCGCTGACGAGGGACAGGCGCGGCACGCCGGTCTCCGAAACGATCGTCTCGATCGACTCGAAGCGCCTCTTGACGAAGTCGCTCAGGGCCAGCGCAGGCGGGTCGAGGCCGAGGACGGTGTGCAGGTTCGGCGCCCCCAGGTCGCCGTCCACCAGGATCACCCGGCGTCCCATCTGGGAGAGGTGGATGCCGAGGCTCGCCGCGACCAGGGACTTCCCCGTGCCGCCCTTGCCGCCGCCGACCGCCCAGACCTGGGGACGGCGCGGCATTGTCCGAGAGAGGTTGTTCATTTTTTCTTTTCAAGTACGCCGAGATCGGTCGCCGCGCAACTGGCGGTATCGTGACGCTCCGTCAGGGCAGCGCCGGGAAGGGGCACCGGGGCTTGCCAGGCATGCCCCGAGTGGAGTAGAAGCGCGCTTTCACCCGACTCCGGAGGCCTCCAGATGCGCGATCACCGTTCCGTCATCGTCGTCCTCCTTCTCGCCCTCCTGCCGGTCGCGGCCGGGAGGGCGCTGGCCCAGGCCCCGCCCTACGGGGCGCCCGGCGCGCCGCCGAAGAAAGGCGTCGGGGACCGCAACGAGCGGCGGCTGTTCCAGCGCTTCGTGGAGGACGCGGCGGTCTCCACGGGCGGCTGGGTCGAGCTGCAGTACAGCTACGACAACCTGGCCGACGGAAGCCGGCACTTCCTGGGGCCCAACGTGGCTTTCAAGATCGTCAACGACGTCGAAGGCGGTCTGCGCTTCGGCTGGCAGGACGTCAATCCCGACTCGGGGTCCAACGAGTCGGGTCTTTCGGACGTCGACCTCTACGCCAAGTACCGCTTTCCCGGCGGGCGCTCCAGGACGGCCCTGGGGGCCCTCGTGAAGCTGCCGGCGGCGGACGAGACCAAGGGGCTCGGGACCGGCAAGAAGGACGTCGAGATGTTCGCGGCCTGGCGGGCCGACCTGGAGGCCGTGTCGATCACGGCCAACGCCGGCGTCCGCTTCAACGGCAATCCGGCCACACCGCTGCCGTCGACCGACAACTCCTTCCTGCTCGGCGGCGCCATCCTCCTGCCCGCCTCGCCCCGTCTGACCTTCGTGATCGAAGCCACCTACGAGACCGAGAGGATCGAGGGGGCCTCCGACGACGCCCGCCTCACCCTGGGGTTCCAGGCTCGCAGCCGCAAGGGGCACGGCGGCCTGCGCGGCGGGGTGGCGGTGCCGCTGTCCGACGGCGCGCCCGATTACCAGGTGATCGCCGGCGCCTTCCTGACATACTGAGAGGGCCTGCCCGGCGGGCGGTCTGCGGGGGGGCCCTGTGCTAGGATCAAGGGCCCGGCCGGGCTCCCAGAGGACCGCCATGACCAACCCCCTGCAGAAGCTGACGATCGGCACCAGGCTGCTCCTCATCGTCCTGGTGATGATGCTCTTGACCCTCACCATCTCCTTCCTCCTCTACTCACACTTCGAGGTGACGCTCCTCGACGAGATCCAGGGCCAGACCGAATCTCTCTCCAAGGCTCTGCAGATCAGCGTCCAGCAGCTCACGTCCAAGGGGATGAGCGACGACAAGCTCCTGAACGACTACGTGCAGCGCCTGTCGAGCAAGGGAGTGAAGGAAATCTCGATCCTGAGCAACGAGAAGCAGGTGGTGGCGTCGTCGAACCTGTCGAAGATCGGCAAGACCCTCGCCTCTGGGCGTCTTCCGCGGCACGGGGACAGCGTGATCATCACCGGGACGCTGGCGGACGACGATACCGATTTCGAGGGGAAGAAGCCGTACACTCTCGACATCCCGATCATCGTGGACAACGAG
>JBGPED010000188.1:0-6836 GCA_041482595.1 Acidobacteriota bacterium | reverse complement strand
AGTTGTTCCGCCAGGAGCAGCGCTGGGTAGCTATGTCCGGAAAGGAGAAGCGCTGAAAGCATATAAGCGCGAAGCCCTCCCCAAGATGAGGTATCCCTTCCGCCTTCGGGCGGACTGAAGGCCCCTGGGAGATGACCAGGTTGATAGGCCGGAGGTGTACGTGGGGCAACCCACTCAGCTGACCGGTACTAATCGGCCGTGAGGCTTGACCATAGTTCGCCCCGCCTTTGCGAGTTTACCGGATCGGTTGTCCCGATAGGGTCGATCCCGATCGTTCCCCCCCAGGCAGGCCCGTCCCTACAGTAACCTGACGAGCGATTACAAAACGGGCTATCGGGTGGACTCGATCTGCTGTATTCGTGCAGCGAACCGCTCAAAAAGCCGTTGATCGCATAGGCGCTTCAGCGTATTCTGTGCCCGGCGCGCAGTACCTTCAAATGAAGCCAACCGAGGACGTATGAGGCCATTGAAGCGTATCGCAGTCCTTGCATTCGTCGGACTTTCCTGGCTGGCCGGTTCATCGCGCGTGCTTGCCGAGGACACCAAAGGTAAGTGGCAGTTCGGGTTCGGCCTGTCCTACTTCGCGACGACCGACTACATCCGCAGCAATGCGGACCTTGCGATAGCCAGCGGCGTGACCGGCTCGTGCGGTGAAGGCGCCCTCTGTCCCGTCGGTTCGACCGACGACCGTCCCGACATCAACATCATGAACCAGGCCAGCATTCATGACGACTTCAAGCTGGATTTCAGAGCCAGCTACGGCCTGACCCGCTGGCTTGCCGTCGAGGCTGCGGCCTCCTACATGAACGCTCCTGTCGGCAATATCGAGTTCTACAACAGGAACACGACCCAGGGAATTTCGGCGCCGAACGATACCACGACCAGCGGCGTGAACAGCGCCTGCGGCCCTGAGGCTGCGAGTCTGAGTCACTGCTGGGAGTGGACGCCGGGGGCACCCGACGAGGTGAAGCGCAACACCATGCTGCCGGTCGGGACGATCACCGAGATCCCGATCCACCTGAGCGGCCTGATCCGTTTCCGACCGGAAAGCCCGTTGGATCCTTATATCGGGTTGGGGTTCGGCTACATCATGACCAATCTCAAGAAGGGTGATGAGTTCAACCGGACCGCGGCGCTGCCGCTCTTCAGCGACCCCGCGGCCAAGGTGAGCGTGGGGGACGAAGGGGAGTACAACATCAACAACCGCTGCCTGCGCGAGAATGGTGGGAGCTGCACCAATTTTCACCCGGGCCCGCTGGAGGCGAACGTCAAGAACGCGTGGGAGTGGCACGCCGTCGGCGGGGTGGATTACTACATGAGCGATCACATGTCGGTCTACGTCGACGCGCGTTACGTCTGGACAAGCGGCTCGATTGACATCCGGACGGACGGTGCGCACCAGGTGCGCTTCGGCATCAACGACCCCGGCGCGCTCATGCTGCAGGTGCAGGGGAAGCCGGGCACAACGTATAACGCGGACGATAAATCGACCTGGTACCTCTGGGAAGACATTGGAGTGGAGGCGAACCGTCACTTCCATGAGGCTATCTGCCCTGAATGCAAGGGCGATGGCTTTCTCGAGACCGAAGACAAGAACCTGAGCGGCGCCTTCGACCCGCAGTGCCCCACCGCCGCAAGCCCGTTTTGCGAGGATGAAGGGTGGCTCTATCAAGTTCCCCCTGGGACGCGAACCCTCAATCGAGACGCTCTCGATCAGGCCGTGAGGATACCCTGCCTGGCCTGCGCGCACAATAATACATTCGACACTGAAGACACGAACGGCAACGGCTACCTCGATCGATACCTGGTCTACGGTCTCGATCTCTGCAGCACCCCCGAGGGAGTCGGCAATTCGAGGTGCAGTACCACCGTTCCTTCGCACAGATACGTGTGGCCGCAGGGTTGTTCCCAGTCGCCTGAAACGCTGGGACCGTTCCAAAGTCTCAAGGAGTCCGGGTGCCCGCCGTTCCTGATCCCTCACACGCTCCCGGACCCCAACGATCCCACGAATCCCAACAAGTGCCTTATCGACGACGTGACTCAGCAATGCAAGCTTGTCTATCCGAGCATAGGCGGTACGGGGTCGGACGATTCGGCGGACACAATCATCATCCAGGGCGGCCGCATCCGGATGGGCGGGTTCGCGCTGGGTGTCGGGTTCAAGTTCACTTTCTAGACGATCTGTGGTAGAGTCCCGCACGGACTGATAAGTTTCCCGGCGACCATAGCGGAGGGGTCACACCCGTTCCCATTCCGAACACGGAAGTTAAGCCCTTCAGCGCCGATGGTACTGCGCTGGCAACGGCGTGGAAGAGTAGGACATCGCCGGGATAAATTACGAAGCCCGTGGGATTCCCCACGGGCTTCTTCACTTTCGGGCCGGCCCCGCGATACAATGCGGTTGACGACCTTCTGCCTGTTGAGGGGTTTCATGTCGGGGCATTCGAAGTGGCACACCATCAAGCACAAGAAGGGGGCGGCGGACGCCAAGCGCGGCCGCGTGTTCACCAAGCTGATCAAAGAGGTCACCGTGGCCGCACGCGTCGGTGGCGGCGACCCCGAAGGGAACCCGCGCCTGCGCACCGTCGTTCTGGCCGCGAAAGCCGCCAACATGCCGAAGGACAACATCGAAAAGGCAATCAAGAAGGGCACGGGCGAGCTGCCCGGCGTCTCATACGAGGAGGTCTCGTACGAGGGATACGGTCCCGGGGGCGTCGCAATCTATCTACAGGCCCTGACCGACAACCGCAATCGGACCCTCCCCGAGATTCGTCACCTGTTCTCGAAGTTCGGGGGAAACCTCGGCGAGAGCAATTGCGTCTCCTGGATGTTCGAGAAGAAGGGTTACATCGTCATCCCCAAGGACAAGGCGTCCGAGGAAGCGCTTCTCGAGGTCGTCCTGGACGCGGGCGGCGACGACGTCCGGGACGACGGCGAGAACTGGGAAGTCCTGACTCCGCCGGAACGGCTGCATGCCGTCAACGAGGCGCTGGCAGGGAAGGGGATCCAGGCGACCTCCGCCGAGATCTCCATGGTGCCGAAGAACACCGTCAAGATCGAAGGCAAGAAGGCCCAGCAGCTGCTGTCGATGATGGAAGCCCTCGAAGAGCACGATGACGTCCAGAACGTCTGGGCGAATTTCGACATCGACGAGGCCGAGATCACCGAGCAGCGGGCAGCATCCTGATCGTCGATGCTCATTCTCGGCATCGATCCCGGATCCGTCGCGACGGGCTACGGGGTCGTCGAGAGCGGCGCAGGCCGCCTGCGGGCCCTGGCGCACGGCACGATCACCCCACCCCCTGAACTGCGCTTCCTCGATCGTCTGCCGTACATCGCCGCGGCCATCGAGGAACTGGTCCACAGGATCGTCCCGGACGGGGCGGCCATCGAGGACGCCTTCCACGCCCGCAACAGCCGGGTCGCCCTCAAGCTCGGGTGCGTCAGGGGAGTCGCAATCCTGCCGATCATGAGGGCCCACGTGCCGGTCTACGAGTACGCACCCCGGTTGGTCAAGAAGGCGGTGACCGGAAGCGGTGCGGCGGAAAAGGAACAGGTGCGCCGGATGGTCCGTCTCCTCCTGGGGCTTGGCGCGACGCCCCTGGCCCTCGACGCATCCGACGCGCTGGCGGTCGCCATCTGCCATGCCCATGCCCTGCCCTTCCATCGAGCGCGGGAGAACGCCGCGCGCGCCTGAACCCATGACAGGAAGACGTGCAGCGGCCATCGTCCTGGGCGTCTTGGCGCTCGTCGTCGCGGTGGCCGCGGCCTTCGTCGTGCGCGTCCGGCCGGGGGACCTCGCCCTCGTCTCCTGGCGCGGCGGCGGAACACCGGATCTGAGGGTGCCGGGCTATTCGCTGCGTCTCCCGATACTGCAGCGCGTGCAGGTCTATCCGCAGGGCGCGGTCGCCGTGACGGCCACCCTCACCGCCGCCTCGCGCGAGGGGAGCGCCCTCGACATCCCGTACACGCTGAAGGCCTGGCCGGACCGCCAGACGCTCCTGTCGCTGCACCTCGAGGGCGGGGAAGGGGGTGCGACGGTGGCCGTGCGGGCGCTCTTCGAGGAGCAGCTGAGGAAGGCCGCGGCGTCCACCGGCACCTACGAGCTGGCCTCCGGGGCGGCGGGCGGCTCCATCGTCGCATTCGCAAAGAGGGCGCTCCAGGAGAAGGTCGGTTCGCGCCTCGAGATCACTCTCGGGAAACCGGTCCTGCCGCCCGAGGTGCGCGCCTCCTTCGAGCGGGCGGCGATCTACGGCCGGCGCGTCGAGACGGGCGCGCGCGTCGTTCTCGTCGGCATCGACGGGGCGGACTGGGATGTGATCGACGCGCTCGCCGCGCGCGGGAGGCTGCCGAACCTGGCCCGCCTGAAGGCACAAGGGGCCTGGGCCCGCCTCCGCTCGAACGTCCCGACCCTGTCCCCGCTCCTGTGGACCACGGTCGCCACGGGCAAGACGCCGGATCGGCACGGGATCAACGATTTTCTGGTAATCGATCCCGGCACCGGCCGCATGGTCCCGATCAATTCGACGTTCCGCCGCGCCAAGGCGATGTGGAACATCCTCACGGAGGCCGGGCTCTCCTCCGACTTCATCGCCTGGTGGGCCACCTGGCCGGCGGAGAGCATCCAGGGGCACCTCATCTCCGACCGGGTCGCCTACTCCACGTTCGACCTCTCCGGACCGAAGCAGGGTCGGGGCGCCGTCTACCCGCCGGAATACGCCTCGGTCGTCGATAAGCTGCGGGTCTCCGAGGCCTCGGTGAGCTACTCCCAGGTTGCCCGGTTCCTGCACATCACTCCGGCCGAATTCGAGCGGGCGCGCGCGGCGGCGTCGCGGCGCCAGGGCCTCTCCGAGATGGAACAGTCGATCGGCGTCATGACCCGCGTGCTGGCGGCCACCGAAACCTACCGGCGGATTGCGCTCGACCTCTTGGCGCGCGAGTCCTCTGCGGGCTCGCCCGCCCGGCTGTTCTCCGTCTATTTCGAGGGTGTCGACGAGGTGAACCACCGCTTCGCCCATTGCTCGCCACCCCAGGTGCCGCTCTGCCCGGACGGCGACTACAGACGCTGCAAGGACGCCGTCGACGAGTTCTACGTCTACCAGGACGGCATTCTCGGCGACATTCTCAAGGCCGCCGGTGGAGCGACGGTGATCGTGATTTCGGATCACGGCTTCGCGTGGGGGGCGGGCCGGCCGAAGCAGGTCAAGCCGTTCATCGAGGGGAAGCCGGGTCTCTGGCACGACCTCACCGGGATCTTCATCGTGGGCGGTCCACTGGCGGGCCACGGCGAGATCCCCACGGTGACGCTGTTCGACATCGCGCCGACCATTCTTCACCTTCTCGGCCTGCCCGTGCCCGAGGACATGCCCGGAAAGGTCCTGGAGGCCGCCCTGACGCCGGAATTCGTCGCGGCGCACCCCGTGACCCGGGTCCCTTCCTACGAAGGCCTGGAAGGGCCCGCAACCGCAGCAGGCGCCCAGACGGACGAAGCGACCGAACGGCAGATCAAGGAGCAGCTGAGGGCCCTGGGCTACATCGGGGCCGGGGAGGAGACACGTCCCGCTTCGGCGGTTGCGTCCGCGGAGGGTCAGGGTGCGCCAGGCGCCGCATCGCCCCTCCCGGGCGGGTCGGGGGCAACTTCGGCGGGCGTGCCGACGGTCCTGTTCCACACCAATCTGGGGGCGGTGTATGTCGCGAAGAAGCAATATGACGAAGCGGAAGCGGAGTTCCGGAAGGCCCTGCGCATCGATCCGGCGTCCGCGCAGGCGCTTTCGGGGATGGCAATGGTCGAGGAAGGGCGTGGCAATCTGGACCACGCTCTCGAGTACCTCCAGTCGGTCGTGCGGCTGGAGAGCGGTTCGAGCTACCCGACCGTGATCAAGATCGCGGAGCTGTTCATACGGATGGGCAAGCCCACGGACGGCGCGGCCTACCTGAAGGAGCTGGAGCCGGGTCACGATCGGGGTGAGGCGCCGGAGCTCGCCCTGCGGATCGGCCTCGGCATGCTTTACTCCGCGGCCGGACGTCCGAGGGACGCCGAGGCGGCCCTCCTGCGGGCCCTCGCCATCGATCCCGCGTCCGTTCCGGCGATGCAGGAGGTGTTCGCGCTCTACGACGGGCAGGGGCGGACCGCGGAGATGAAGCCGATGATCCAGGCCGCGCTCAGGAAGAATCCCCGCTCCGCCATGCATCACATCTGGCTCGGACTGGTCCTGCGGAGACAGGATGATCTGAAGGGCGCCGAGGCCGAATTCAAGAGGGCGGTCGAGGCGGCGCCCGATCTGGTCGGGGCCCTGGCGAACCTCGGCTCGCTCTACCTGCAGGAGGGGAGGGCGGACGACGCGGTGACGGTGCTGCAGCAGGCCCTCCGCAAGGACGCGCGCAACCCGGAATCGCGCACCAACCTGATCGTGGCCCTGGGGATGAAGCGCGATCTGGAGGGGGCCCGCCGGCTCGTGAAGGACGCGGAGGGGATGGGCCAGAGGGTGCCGCTCTTCTACAATGCCCTGGCCTATGCCCTGCACTTCAACGGGCGCAACCAGGAGGCCCTGGAGACGCTGCGCGAGTCGCTCCGGATCGACCCGCGGCAGCCGGATGCGCTCAGACTGCGGTCCGAAATCGAGACCGGGCGTCAGGCGGGAGATTTGCCTTACCGATGAGCCGGGGAGGAGAGGGGCGGATGGAAACGGCGGCGCGCCCGGCGAGGGCGGCGGAATCCGCGGGATCCCCGGGGAGGGCCGGATGATTGCGCGCCTGGCGGGAACGCTCCTCGACAAGCAGCCCGGGGCCGCGATCGTGGACGTGGGTGGCGTCGGATACCAGGTGTCGATACCGCT
>JBGPED010000187.1:0-6840 GCA_041482595.1 Acidobacteriota bacterium | reverse complement strand
GTCCTGGTCGCCGTCCTCGTCGAGATCCGCGAACGACACGCCGTGCCCCTTCTGGAGATGCCCGAAGCCGCCCGACGTCGTGACCTCCTGGAAGTAGCGGCCGGAGGCATTGCGGAACATCCGGTTGGGGACGAGCGTGCCGAGGTTCGGGTCGCCCGTGCCGACGTAGAAGTCGAGCCAGCCGTCGTTGTCGAGATCGCCGAAGTTCGCCCCCATCGCATGCATGAGTTTGTAGAGGTGCGCGGCTTTCGTGACATCCTTGAAGGTGCCGTCATGCTCGTTGTGGTACAGGCGGGCGCGCTCCGCCTGGTGCGGCAGCCCCAGGTAGTCGGCCGCGAAGTCCTTGAGGTTGTCGATCTTGTATCCGGCCACGAAGATGTCCAGCCAGCCGTCGTTGTCGTAGTCGAAGAACCAGGTCGGGAAGCTGTGCACCGGCTCCACAACACCGGCCGCGGCGCCGACCTCGGTGAAGATCCACTCGGTGGAGCCCTTGCCTCCCGGCTTCGGTCCGTCGTTGCGGTACAGGCGGTTCGGTTCTCTGCGGCAGGAGACGTAGAGATCCGGGCGGCCGTCGTTGTTGTAGTCGCCGGCGGTCACGCCTTTCACGAACAGGTCCACGGTCAGCCCCGAGGCCGCGGCACACTCGGTGAAGGTGCCGTCGTGGTTGTTGTGGTACAGCTCGCTCGGGTTGGGGTCGCGCTTTGTCGATTCGTTCCCGACGAACAGGTCGAGCCAGCCATCGTTGTCGTAGTCGAACCATGCTGCCGTCTGCGTCGGGTGGAATGACAGGAGCCCGGCCTTCTCGGTAACGTCCTCGAACGTTCCGTCGCCGTTGTTGTGCAGAAGGGAATTCGGGATGTGCCCCGCCCGTTCCAGCCAGGCGCCGCGCAGCATCAGGACATCGGGGCGGCCGTCATTGTCGTAGTCGGTCTGCACGATGTTCAGGGCCTGCACCTCCCCCAAGAGACCCGCTTCGGCGGTCCGATCGCTGAACGTCCCGTCCGCGTTGTTGTGGAAGTATCGCAACTGTCCGTGCACCGCGGCCGAGGAGACCACGACGTCGAGATAACCGTCCCCGTCGAAATCCTCGATAATCGATCCGCCCGCGAGGTCCTCCGAGTCCAGTCCCACATCGCCCGCCCGGTCGTGGAACTTCTTGATGTCGTACTCCGAATCGAACACCCGCGGCGGGATCAGCCATTCGTTGGGCACGCCGCCGGGGTACTCACCCAGGGTCATGGCGGCGATGTTCAGCCACCAGCGGGCCGACAGGTCGTCCGGCTGTTCCTTCAACTGCTCCGTCAGGATACGCGTCGCCTCGATCGATCCCTGGGGGCGCCCGTGGATCCCGCCGCCGACAATCGGCAGCAGGCACGACTCGGTCGTGTGATGCTCCTGGCAGTTCTCCTGCTCGCCGAGACGCAGGTACGCCACCGCCATGCGATGTCGCAGAAAGGAGCGGTTTTCCAAAGAAAGAGCGCTGGATCCGCCCCGGGTGGAGAAGTCTTCCAGCTCCTTCAGCGCCTTGATCGCCTCCTCGGTCTTGCCGGCCTTCAGGAGCTCGCCGGCGTAAGTCGGCATCAGCTCGAGATACTCGCGCGGGGAGACCGCCTCCTCCACCATGACACGAAGACGCTCGGCGCGCTCCGTGTTGCGCCAGGCGTTCTCCCTGATGTCCGTGTTGCGCGCGATCTCGCCCAGCCTCGCGGCCATCCTCTCCACCCCCGCGCCCTGCCGGCCGGCGGAAGTGGCGGGCGCGCCCCGCGAGCAGCCCGAGAGCGCGGCCGTCGCAGCGAGGAGGACAGCCAGGGAAATGCGGAGGCGCATGGAATGACTATGCCGCAAGTGGTTCCGGGGGGCAACCACGACGTTGCGGCTGCGAGTCCGGACGCTCCCCGCCTTTCCTACTTCGGCTCGAAGATGAGGGGCAGGCCGTTGCGCGGGTTGCCGATCAGGATCACCTTCGAGTTCGAGCTGTTGGCCAGCTTCTCGGTCGCTTCGATCCCCTTCCATTCCAAGAGCTGCGGGCTGATCCCCTGCGCCACGATGCGCTGGAAGTCGGCGACCCCCTGCGCCTCGATCCGCTTGCGCTCCGCCTCCTGCTTCTCCTTTTGAAGAATAAATGTCATACGGAGCGCGTCCTGCTCCGCCTGCTGCTTGGCCTCGATCGACTGCTTGAGCATCGGCGGGAGCTGGATGTCGCGCAGGAGCACGTTCTCGATGATGATGCCGCGCGACCCCAGCTGGCTCTCCAGCTCCTTCTGCACCTGCTTGGCGACTTCCTCGCGCGCCCCTGTGTACAGCGCGTTGGCGTTGTGCGCCGCGGTCGCGGCGCGGATCGCCGAGCGCAGCATCGGCTCGACGACCACGTCAATGTAGCTCGGTCCGATCTTCTGGTACACCTCCGCCGCCTTCGCCGGGTCGAGCCGGGACAGGAGAGACGTGTCGAGGGTGATGATCAGCCCCTCCTCGGACGGCACGCTGGCGGTCTCCTTCAGCTCCACCGTCCGGATCGCCATCCGGTTCACGGTCTTGAACGGGTAGATGAGATGCGTCCCCTCCGGCAGGACTTCGCCGGTCACCCGGCCGAAGAGGGTCACGACCCCGACGTGACCCGCCGGCACGTAGGCGACCGACGCCAGGAGCGTCACCACGGCGAGCCCGCCCAAAACCAGCGTGGCGACGGCGCGCGGCAGCCAGTTGTTCTTCCGTGACATGTAGATCTCGCGTGGTTCGGCCATGGTCTCCTCCTCGTGGTTGGTGGATCGTGGCGGGCATTCTACCCGAGCGGCGGGAGGGCCGGTTTAGAATGGCCGGCCGCGGAGCGGAGGGGAGCGATGGCGGGGCTTTTGTCCAGAGAGCGGATCGTCGCGCCACCCGGGTTCAACCGGTGGCTGGTGCCGCCGGCTGCCCTGGCGATCCACCTGTGTATCGGGCAGGTGTATGCCATCAGCGTCTTCAATCTTCCGCTCAGCCGCGCGATCGGCATCACGCAGCCGGCCGCGGGAGACTGGAAGCTGACGACGCTCGGCTGGATCTACACGCTGGCGATCGTCTTCCTGGGGCTGTCGGCCGCGTTCGCCGGGACCTGGCTGGAGCGCGCCGGGCCGCGCAAGGTGGGGGTCGTCGCGGCCTGCTGCTGGGGGGGCGGGTTTCTGATCGCCGCGCTCGGCGTCCACCTGCACCGGATCGCCATCATCTATATAGGGTACGGAGTCATCGGTGGCTGCGGGCTGGGCCTCGGGTACGTGTCGCCGGTCTCGACGCTCATCAAGTGGTTCCCCGACCGGCGCGGCATGGCGACCGGGATGGCGATCATGGGGTTCGGCGGCGGCGCCCTGATCGCCGCCCCGCTGTCGGAAGCGCTGATGGGCCGCTTCGCCACGGCGACCTCGGTCGGCGTCGCCCCGACCTTCGTGGTGATGGGTCTCGTCCATTTCATCGCGATTCTCGCCGGGGCGCTCGCCTTCCGCGTCCCGCCGCCTCTATGGACCCCGGCCGGATGGACGCCTCCCGTGAACCGGCGCGCGCTCGTCGCGAGCGGACACGTGCACGTGGATAGAGCGCTCAGGACGGCGCAGTTTCTGCTCCTGTGGGCGGTGCTGTGTCTCAACGTGACGGCCGGCATCGGGGTGCTGGGCCAGGCCTCACCGATGATCCAGGAGATCTTCAAGGGGGCGGTCTCGCCGTCGGCCGCCGCCGGGTTCGTCGGGCTCCTCAGCCTGTTCAACATCGGCGGCCGGATCGTCTGGGCATCGCTGTCGGACTCCATCGGGCGCAGGCGGACCTATTTCATCTTCTTCGCGCTCGGAGCCGCGCTGTACGCCGCCGTCCCGTTCACGGGGCGCACCGGCAGCGTGTCGCTGTTCGTCGCCTGCGTGTGCCTGATCCTGACGATGTACGGCGGCGGCTTCGCCACCATCCCGGCCTACCTCGCCGACGTCTTCGGCACGCAGTTCGTCGGCGCCATCCACGGCCGCCTGTTGACCGCCTGGTCGATGGCCGGCGTCCTCGGCCCGGTTCTGGTCAACTACATCCGGCAGTTCCAGATCGATCGCGGTGTCGCGAAGGCGGACGCCTACAACCTGACGATGTACGTCATGGCCGGCATTCTTCTCCTCGGCTTCCTGTGCAATCTCGGCATCCGGCGCGTCCCGGAGGAGTACTACATGACGCCTGAGGAGCTCGAGGCCGAGCAGCGCCTGCTGCGGCGAAGCGAGGCCGCGGGGCCGGCAGCCGCCATGGCACCGGTGCGCGCGCCCACCGGGCGGGCATCGCGGCTGGCCCGCCTGTCCGCGGCGGTGATCGCCTGGCTTCTCGTTGGAGCGCCGCTCGCCTGGGGGATCGGGTCGACGCTCCGGAAGGCAATGCAGCTGTTCCGCTGAGCCCCGCGCCGCGTCGATGCTACAATCCCACGGCGCATGGGGAGGGAGCGATTGGCGAAGAAGTCCAGGGCGGCCAGGGTCGAACCGGCGAGGACATCTCCCAGGGCGAAACCGAAAGCGAAGAGCGGCAAGGCGCGCGGCAAGGTGGTCCAGATGGACCTGTTCCGCGAGGAGGCCGCCCAGGCGGGGCCCGCGAAGCCGCCCGCCGGCAACGCAAAGACCGCCGCATCCCGATCGAAACCTGCCGCCAAGGAAATCCCGGCGCCGGGTGCCGAGGCCGCGCAGCCGGTCCCGACCGTCGACGCCGGGAAGACGCCCGCGGCCGCCCCGGCCCGCAGGCGCGAGACCGCCGAGACGATGGGCCGTCGGCAGCGCGAGATCTCGGTCGCCGAGTTCTTCCAGAAGAACCGCCATCTCCTCGGCTTCGACAACCCGGCCAAGGCGCTTCTGACCGCGACCAAGGAGGCGGTCGACAACTCCCTCGACGCCTGCGAGGAGGCCGGCATCCTGCCGGAGATCGGCGTCGTCATCGAGGAGCTGGCCGAAGACCGCTTCCGCCTGTCGATCACCGACAACGGCCCGGGGATCGTGCGCAACCAGGTCGCCAAGGTGTTCGGCAAGCTCCTGTACGGATCGAAGTTCCACGTCCTGCGCCAGAGCCGCGGGCAGCAGGGGATCGGCATCTCCGCCGCCGGGATGTACGCGCAGCTCACCACCGGACAACCTGTGAAGATCACCTCGCGCACCGGCAAGGGCAAGCCGGCCCACTTCTTCGAGATCCAGATCGACACGACGCGCAACGAGCCGAAGGTGCTCGCCGACCGGGAGGTCGAGTGGGACAAGGAGCACGGCACGCGCGTCGAGATGGACCTCGCCGGGACCTACAAGAAGGGACGCCGGTCGGTCGACGACTACGTCATGCAGTCGGCCCTCGCCAATCCGCACGCGACGGTGCACTACAAGCCGCCCAAGGGAGACGAGTTCCACCGCGAGCGTCTGACCAAAGAGCTGCCGCGCGAGCCCCTGGCCATCAAGCCGCACCCGTACGGAGTTGAGCTGGGCATGCTCATCTCGATGCTGCGCGACACCAAGGGGCGCAGCCTGAAGGGGGCGCTGCAGGCCGACTTCTCGCGCGTGTCCGCCAACGTGGCGGAGGAGATCTGCAAGGCGGCGGGGCTCAACCCCGAGATGCGGCCGCGCTCGCTGGGGGTGGACAAGGTCGAAGCGCTGTTCCGGGCCATCCCGAAGGTCAAGGTCATGGCGCCGCCGACCAGCACGATCGTGCCGATCGGCGAAGCGCTCATCCTCGAGGGGCTGAAGCAGGCGGTGAAGGCCGAATTCTACACCTCGGCGACGCGGCCGCCGGCGGTCTACCGCGGCAATCCGTTCATCGTCGAGGCCGGCCTGGCCTACGGCGGCGACCTGCCGGCGGAGGAGATCGTCGACCTGTGGCGCTTCGCCAACCGCGTGCCTTTGCAGTACCAGCAGTCGGCCTGCGCCATCACCCGCGGCGCCCTCACCACCGACTGGCGCAACTACGGTCTGCAGCAGGGAAAGGGGGCGCTGCCGGCGGGCCCGATGATCCTGTTCGTGCACGTCGCCAGCGTCTGGGTGCCGTTCACCTCGGAGAGCAAGGAGGCCGTGGCGGCGTACCCCGAGATCATCCGCGAGCTGCGGCTGGGGCTGCAGGAGTGCGGCCGGCGCCTCGGCTCCTTCCTGCGCCACCGCCGCCGCCTGGCCGAGGACGAGAAGAAGCATTCCTACATCCAGACCTACATCCCGCACATCGGCATCGCCCTCAAGGAGATCCTGGGGCTCACGAAGGCCGAGGAGGAGAAAGTCGTTTCTGTCCTGACCGACACCCTGGAGCGTTCGCGACTGCAGTAACGTCCCGACCGGCCGAGGGGGCGGGCGGGGATCCCGGGCGTCGTGTGAATGTTTTCCGCCGACAGGTTCGGCAAGGAGGTCAGCGATGAGAGCTATAGGAACGGCACTTGCGGCGCTCGTGGCGTTCACCCTGGGCACCGTTGCGGCCAGCGCGGCAGCGCCGGCCCCTGCGACTCCGTCCGAGATGGTGGCAACCTACGACAGCCTGGCGACCGGAATCCTGGCGCTCAAGGCCACCGAGGACAAGCTGGTACGGTCGATCCTCGCCGCCACTTACGGGCATGCCCATGCGCAGCTCGGACAGGCCCAGAAGGCTATCAAGGCCGGCGACATGAAGGCGGCGCGTGCCGCGGTGGAAGACCTGGCCGCGGACGTCTCGCAGCTCGGCACCGAAGGCGACGGCGCGGTCGGAGCGGTCCGCAAGCGGCTGGTGGAGGGCGGACACCATCACCACGCGGACGGCGAGGTCAAGGGAATCTATGACCCCGGTTTTGTCGTCGTGACGCGAGCGGCCAAGCAGGCGTTTCTTGACGCCTCGCGAGCCATCGGTCAGATGGCCAACGTTCCC
>JBGPED010000186.1:0-6857 GCA_041482595.1 Acidobacteriota bacterium | reverse complement strand
CTCAAGATCTCGGAGGGGTGCGACCACACCTGCTCGTTCTGCGCCATCCCCTCCTTCCGCGGCGTGCAGCGCTCGCGGGCGATCGCCTCCATCGTCGAGGAAGCCCGGCGCCTGGCGGCGCAGGGCGTGGTCGAGATCAACCTGATCGCCCAGGACACGACCGACTACGGGTCCGACCTCGAGGACGGCACCGACACCGCGGGTCTCCTGCGGGCGCTCGACGAGGTCGAGGGTCTCCGCTGGATCCGGGTCCTCTACGCCTATCCCAACCGGATCACGCCCGAGTTCGTCGGAGCGCTCGCCTCGTGCCGGCGCGTGGCGCGCTACCTGGACCTGCCGCTGCAGCACGCCGACGCGGCGCTGTTGAAGGCCATGCGGCGGGGCGGCAGCGCGGCGACGCACCTCAAGCTCCTGGAGACGCTGCGCGCGAGAGTGCCGGGCATCGCCCTGCGCACGACCTTCATCGTCGGCTTCCCCGGCGAGAGCGAAGAGCAGTTCCAGACGCTCTGCTCGTTCGCCCGGGACGCCGAATTCGATCACGTCGGAGTGTTCACCTACTCGGAGGAGAAGGGGACGTCCGCCGCGGACCTTCCGGATGACGTCCCTGCGGAGTTGAAGGAGGAGCGCCGCGCCGGGCTGATGGCGATCCAGGAGGAGATCGCCGCGCGCCGCGCCCGCTCGCTCGTCGGCCGGACCGTGGAGGTGCTGATCGACGGGCCGCCCGAGGACAGCGACCTGCTCCTGTGCGGCCGGACCGAGGGCCAGGCGCCCGAGATCGACGGCCGGGTCATCGTCACCGACGCGCCGGGACCGCTTGCCCCGGGCACGTTCGTCCAGGTGCGCATCGACGAGGCGCACCCGTACGACCTCGTGGGCGCGGCGATCGATCCCGGCCCCGCCGGCCGCCGTCCGTGACGGAACGGGGTCCAGGAACGAGAGCCGCCGTGCTGGTCGCCACCCTGTTCGGGGCGGGCCGGGCCCCCGTCATCCCCGGAACCTTCGGCACCCTGGCTGCCGTTCCCCCGGCGGTCCTCCTGTCGCTGTGGCTGCCGCCCTGGGGGTTCGCCCTCGCGACCGGGGTCCTGTCCGCGATCGCCATCGGGACCTCCGGAGCGGCGGCCCGGGCGCTGGGTCTGAAGGATCCTCGGCCGGTCGTGATCGACGAAGCCGCCGGTCTGTTCGTGACGCTCCTGTACCTGCCCGCCGGCCCGCTCACGGTCGTTCTCGGGTTCGTGCTGTTCCGGGTGATGGACATCGTCAAGCCTCCCCCTGCGCGCCGCGCCGAGGGCCTCCCCGGCGGCTGGGGCATCGTCGTCGACGATCTGATCGCGGGGGCCTACGCCAACTGCGCCCTGAGGATCCTCGTCGCCCTGTCGCTCTTGCGGTCCGGAGCATGAAGGTCTTCGACGACATCGAGCTCTTGCGCGCGCACCTGGGCGCGCCGATCACGACCATCGGCAATTTCGACGGTCTGCACCGCGGTCACCAGGCGATCGTCAGGACCGTCCTGTCGCGCAGCCGCGAGACGGGCGGCAGCAGCCTGCTCATCACCTTCGACCCCCATCCCCTGAAGGTCCTCGCCCCGGAGCGCGCGCCACGCATGCTGAACACCCGCCGGCAGAAGCTCGCCCTCATCGACTCCACCGGCATCGAGTTTCTGCTGATCCTGCCGTTCACGGTGGAGCTCGCCGAGGTGACCGCGGAGCAGTTCGTCAGGCACTACCTGGCCGAGGGCCTGGGCGTGAAGGAGGTCTACGTCGGAGCGAACTTCAATTTCGGGCGGGACCGGGCCGGCAACGCCGAGATCCTGATCCATCTCTGCGGCGAGGTGGGCCTCCGCGCCGCCCAGGTCGAGGAAGTGCGCTACCTCGACAGCCCGATCAGCAGCAGCCGCATCAGGCGCGCGCTCCAGTCGGGAGAGGTGGAGCTGGCGCGCGAGCTCCTCGGGCGTCCCTACGTCATCGAGGGGACCGTGATCCACGGCGAGTCGCGCGGCGCCCGGCTGGGGTTCCCCACGGCCAATCTCGAGAGCCCGAACGAGCTCGTGCCGCAGGACGGCGTGTACGTCACGGAAGCCGTGCTCGACGGCGTGCCCCACCCCGCGGTCACCAACATCGGGGCCCGCCCGACGTTCGCGGGGGCGTCCTACGCAGTCGAGACGCACATCCTGGACGCCCCCGGCGATCTCTACGGACAGCCGATCGAGGTCCGCTTCCTGGCGCGGCTGCGCCCGGAGCTCAAGTTCGATTCGGTCGAGGCGCTGGTCGCGCAGGTTCGCAAGGACGTGCAGCGGGCGCGCGACTACCTCGGGGGACGCTCCGGCGCATCGTCCGCCTCGTGACGGCGATCACCGGGTGCGGCCGGCCGGGCGGACACGCTAGTCCCGGAACAGCTTGTTGAAGCGATCGCGCGCCGATGAGGAGTCCCCCGGAGCGGCCCGCAGTCGAGCGCCCTCGATGAAGCTGAAGAACTCGCAGAAATTCATCTTGACCTTCTCCGCCACCCAGTCGGCCTGGGGCTCACGGCACTGGTTGCTCACGGCGGGGTCGTAGAAGCGGCAGTTGCGGCAGCAGTGCAGATCGGAAGAGCAGTGCGGGCATTCCTCGTCGCGCGGGATCGTCCGGTCGGCTGCGATCTCCCGGCCGCACTGGAAGCAGAGCCGCATCCTTCCTCCGCCGCGGAGTATAGCAGAGTGTGCTAGGATGTTTGCCCGTCCCGGAGCCTATGACAGCGAGCCCCCGTCCGATCCACTTCATCACCTTCGAGGGAATCGAAGGATCCGGCAAGACGACGCAGATCCAGCTGCTGTCGAACTATTTCGAGGACCGCGGGATCGATCACCTCCTGACCCGCGAGCCGGGCGGCACGCCGATCGGCGACCAGATCCGCCGGCTCGTCCTCGACCCCGGGAACTCCGCCATGACGCCGGTCTGCGAGCTCCTGCTGTACGCAGCCGCCCGCGCCCAGCACGTCGACCAGGTGATCCACCCCGCCCTCGACGCCGGGCGCCTCGTGCTGTGCGATCGATTCAAGGACGCGACCTTCGCGTACCAGGGGTACGGCCGCGCCATCCCGCTCGACCTGATCGACGCCCTGCACGATCTCAAGACGCTGGCGCTCCGCCCGGACCTGACCCTCCTGTTCGACATCGACGCGGGCCTGGCGCTCAAGCGGGCCCGCGAGCGTGACCACGGCGGCTCCCAGGACCAGACGCGCTTCGAGCAGGAGGACCTGGCGTTCCACGAGCGCGTGCGCTCGGGTTACCTCGAGATGTCCCGGCAGGAACCGGCGCGCTTCGCCGTCCTGGACGCCCGCGGCGCGGTCGACGAGGTCCACCTCCGGGTCATCGAGACGATCGCGAAGCACCTGCCCGTCCGGGGGTCCCGGACGTGAGCCCGACGCGGGTCCGTCCCCTGGACGAGATCATCGTGGGTCAGCCGCGCGCCACGTCCGCGCTGCAGCGGGCCCTGGAGGAGGACCGGCTCTTCCCGTCGCTCGTGTTCCACGGTCCGCCGGGCGTCGGGAAGCTCTCGGCGGCGCTCCTCGTCTGCCGGACGCTGCTCTGCGGCTCGGGCGAGGGACGGCCGTGCGGCGCGTGCCGTCCCTGCCGGCGGATCACCGGTGGGGCCCTGGTGCATCCCGACGTCCGCCTCGTTCTTCCGGAGAAGAAGTCCGACTTCGATCGGCCGGCGCCCGAGGAGGAAACGACCGCCGGGGTCGATCCGCAGGCGGCGCAGGCGGACGCGCTCCGGAACCCCGTGTGGTCCGTCCTGATCGATCGCGTGCGCCAGGGGATCGGCTTCCTGCAGCGCCGGCCCGCCGAGGGGCGTCACTCGATCCTCATCGTGGACCAGGCGCACCGCATGGAGGCGGTGGCCGCGAACGCCCTCCTGAAGACCCTGGAAGAGCCGCCGCCGCACGCCATCCTGATCCTGATCACCCCGTCGTGGCACGCGCTTCTCCCCACCATCCGCTCGCGCTGCCAGGCCATGCCGTTCCAGCTCGTGCCCCGCACCCGGATCGTGTCGTACCTCGTCGAGCGGCGCGAGCTGGGGGCCGAGGAGTCGGTGCTGCGCGCCGGGCTGTCCGGCGGCCGCATCGGCGCGGCCCTCGACCTCGACGTCGAGGAGTTCCGCCGGCGGCGCGACGTCCTGGTCGCGCTCGTGGACGAGCTGGCCCGGCGCGGTGACCCCGGACAGGCCGTGGCGCGCGCCGAGGCGATCGTCCACGGCGGGGAATCGGTGGAGGCCGACCTGGAAATCCTGATGACCCTTCTGCGCGACACCCTGATCCTGGGGGCGTCGCCCGGCAGCGAGGCGGCCCTCGTCAACGTGGACATCGTGCCGAGGCTGCGCGACGTCGCGGGCGTCCTCCAGGGGAAGGCGGGGACCGCCCTGGAGGCTCTGGAATCGACCCTGGAGTCGATCCGCCACAAGGGGAACCGTCAGCTCCTCATCGAAAACTTCCTCATGGACCTTCTGCCGGACCGTCCGGCCGCCGCGACGCTGCCGTCGAGGAGCCTGGCCGTCCCGCGCGGCTGACCTCACGCGTGTCGCTGATCCTCCGTTACCTCCGACTGTATCGCAGGCCGTTCCTCCTGGGACTTCTCTGTCTCATCGTGACCAACGCCCTGACGCTGCTCATTCCCTGGCTGCTGAAGCAGGCGATCGAGGCCCTGCGCCCGGGAACGCGGCTCCTCCCGTACTGGCCCTACGCCCTGGCGATCGCCGTGAGCGCGCTCGTCCTGGTGGTGATCCGCACCTGGTCGCGCCTGCATATCCTCGGCGCGTCGCGGCGCATCGTCTACGACATCCGCAACGACCTGTACGCGCACCTCCAGACCCTGCCGGCGTCGTTCTACGCCCGCCACCGCACCGGGGAAATCATGTCCCGCACGGTGAACGACCTGATGCTGATCAGATCGCTGTTCGGCCCCGGGATCCTCAGCGTCCTGAACGTGGCGCTGCTCTATTCCGCGGGGCTCCCTCTCATGGCGCTCCTCGATCCGACCCTCACCCTGGCGGCCGTCATCCCCTACCCGATCATCCTGGCCGGGGTGTTCCGGGTCAGCCGGACCATCCACGAGCGCAGCAACCGGACGCAGCAGCAGCTCGCCGAGATCAGCAATGAGGCCCAGGAGACCTTGAGCGGCGTCCACATGGTGAAGGCGTTCGTGCGCGAGGAAGGCGAGGTCGAGGGCTTCGCCGACCTCAGCCGGGAGTACCGGCGCCGCTCGCTCCTTCTGGCCAGGAGCCGCGGCCTGATCGTCACCCTGATGGGCGGCATCGACAAGGTGAGCACCCTCGTGGTGCTGTGGATCGGCGTGCTCCACGTGATCGCCCACACGCTCACACCGGGCGGCCTGGTCGCCTTCATGGCGTACCTGACGCTCCTGTCCGGGCCGACGGTCATGATGGGCTGGGTCCTCGGTGTGTTCCAGAGAGGGCTGGGGGCGATCCAGCGCGTCGAGGAGATCTGGACCCAGACGAGCGACCTGCCCGGGGACCGTGCGAGCGGGCCGGGCCCCGAGATCCGCGGCTCCGTGGCCTTCCACGGACTCAGCTTCTCGTATCCGGACGGCGGACGGGAGACACGGCCGATCCTGCAGGGGATCGATCTCGACGTGCCGGCCGGCACCACCGTCGGCATCGTCGGCCGGGTCGGGGCGGGCAAATCGACGCTCGTCCAACTCGTCGCGGCCGTCCATCCGGTCCCCGACGGAGCCATCCGGATCGACGGGCGGGACCTCAACACGATTCCGACCGCCCATCTGCGGGCCCACCTCGGCGTCGTCCCGCAGGAGACCTTCCTGTTTTCGCGCAGCATCGCGGAGAACATCGCCCTGGGGAAACCCGCGGCGTCCCGGGAGCGCATCGAAGAGGTGGCGCGTGTGGCGCAGATCACGCGCGACCTCCCCGATCTGCCCCAGGGCCTGGACACGCTCGTGGGCGAGCGCGGCGTGACGCTCTCCGGCGGGCAGCGGCAGCGCGTGGCCCTGGCCAGAGCACTCCTCCTCGATCCGCGCATCCTGATCCTGGACGACGCGCTGAGCAGCGTCGACGCGGACACGGAGGAGGCGATCCTGGCCGGTCTCAGGGAATTCATGCGCCGTCGCACCACCCTCGTCGTCTCCCACCGCGTCTCGACCGTGATGGGCACGGACCGGATCGTCGTCCTCGAGGACGGCCGCGTCGCGGAGACCGGCGGCGCCTTGGAGCTCCTGGCGCGTGACGGGCCGTTCGCGCGCATGCACCGGCAGCAGCAGATCGAGAGGGAGCTGGAAGCGCTATGAGCGCCACCGCGGCGGCACACGAGGACGAAGTCCTCGGCAAGGCCTACGACGCCCGCCTGATGCGGCGGCTCCTGGAATTCGTCGCCCCCCAGGCGACCCTGATCGCCCTGTCGGTGGTCCTGATGTTCGTCGTCATGGGGGCCAACCTCCTCCAGCCGTACCTGCTCAAGGTCCTGTTCGACGAGCACGTGACCAGGGGCGACCGGCACGGACTCGCCACCCTTGTGCTCGTCTACCTGATCACGATCACCGTCGAGCTCCTGACACGCTACGGCCAGCTTTACTCCATGGAGCTGACCGGGCAGAACGTCATCCTGCACCTGCGCGACCGGGTGTTCAGGCACCTCCTGTCGCTCGACTCGGCCTTCTTCGATCGCTATCCCGTCGGACGCCTGATGACCCGCGTCACGACCGACATCGAGGCCCTGGCCGACCTGTTCTCGTCGGGTGTGGTCTCTCTCCTGGGGGACAGCGTCAAGCTCCTCGCCATCGTCGTGATCCTGCTGTGGCTCGACTGGCGGCTGGCCTGCGTCACGTTCGCCATCACCCCCGTCCTGTTCCTGCT
>JBGPED010000185.1:0-6862 GCA_041482595.1 Acidobacteriota bacterium | reverse complement strand
CTGAACTCGCGCAACGCCAGCCGCTGACGGCCGGAGAAGATCGCACCGAACGGCAGGAGCGAGGTCTGGTCCTGGAATTGCCGCACCGCGTCCGGGCCCGTCGCCCGCACCCGACTGTCCTGGTGCATCGCGCTGACCAGGGCGTACACGACGAAGCCGCCGAAGAAGATCCAGTCGCCGACGTTGGGGTTGGCGAAGCAGTGCGCCAGGCCGAACAGGGCGAAGCCGAGATTCTGCGGGTGCCGGGTGACGCGCTGGATGCCGCGGGCCGCATCCGGGTAGGCGCCGGTCATCTCCGCCTGGCTGCTCAGCGGGCTGGGCGTGGCGACTCCCTGGGCGAGAACGACGAACGCCAGAAGCATCAGCCCCTGGGCGACGAGACGCAGTCCCTCCCCCGGAATGAACAGCGCGGTCCCGGCGTGCTTGTTCGTGAAGTAGACGTAGCACAGCGGAATGAAGGTGGCGAAGGCAACGAGGGTGTAGAGCCCCTTGAACCCCCGCAGCCCGAGGGCGCGGATCAGTCGCGTGCGCACCGGCACGCTCGACCCGATGATGTGGGTGCCGGCGAACAGAACCCACAAGAGAAAGATCTCGGTCTCCGTTCCCATGCGGACCGGCTCGCGTGCCGGCGCCCGCGCCCGGGGACGCGGGCGCCGGGGACGGCGGAATTACCCTTTGAGCGCCTCGTGGACCTTGCCGACCATCTTGGCGCCGGGGTTGACGAGGGTCTTGTCGCCTTCGTCCTTCCACTTCGACGGGCAGACCTCGTTGCTCTTCTTCGCCATGTAGAGGTTGGCCTTGAACTTCCGCATCAGCTCGTCGATGTTGCGGCCGAGGTTGTAGAAGTTCACCTCGGAGTTGAACAGCGTCCCATCGGGGCTGATGATAAAGGTGCCGCGCAGGGCGAGCCCGGTGTTCTCGTCGTAGACCCCGAACATCTTAGCGACCTTGCCGGTGGGGTCGGCGCCCATCGGGTAGCGGACGTTGGCCAGCTCTTTCTCGCCCTTCCGCCAGGCCAGGTGGACGAACTTGGTGTCCTCGCTGATCGTCACGATGTCGCAGTCCATCTTCACGAACCGCTCGTGCTGCTCTGCCAGAGCAGCGAATTCGGTCGCTCAGACGAACGTGAAATCGGCGGGGTAGAAGAACAGGACCGTCCAGCGCTTGCCGGCGATCTGGTCCTGCAGGCGGAACTTGCCGAAGTCGTCCTTGACGGGATCGTAGATCTCGAGGTCGAAATCCGGGACCTTCTGTCCGAGCTTCAATGGTGTGGTTGCTTCCTGCATGCTGTCGCTCCTCCGTGGGTGGGTCAATGAAGATTCGATCCTACCTCAAGCAGTGACGCCGATGAAGTAGAAAGAGCCGGGGCTCGTCTCGCCAGCCCGCTCTAGAAACTGTCCCAAGGGACCGCCAGGACCCGTTCGCTCAGTGATTGTGCCCGCTCGCAGCGACAGACCAGAAGGCCCCGCCGCGCCCGGCGGGGGTATTCGGCCAGGAATGTCTCGAGGTTGCCCGCATCCCTCGGGTGCGGACGCGCCGTCCACTTGACTTCGATCGGCACATCTTCCCCCGGGCCCTGCCAGACGTAATCGACTTCCGCGCCGGTGACGGTGCGCCAGAAGGACACTTCGTGGCCGCGCCCCAGGTACGCGGCCCTGTAGAGGAGCTCGAGGCCGACCCACTGCTCCAGGAGGCGCGGCCCCTCCGAGGCGAGCATCGCCCGGTCGAGCGGCAGGCCGGCCGCGGCGTTGCGCACGCCGGTGTCGAACATGAGGAAGCGCGGCGTGGTGAGGAGGCGCTTGCGTCCCAGGCGCCCGTAGGGTCGCATCCAGAAGCCGGTAAAGGTTTCCTCCAGAATCTGATAGTAGTTCTTCAATGTGGCGGCCGGGACGCCGCTCTCCTGGGAGAGGTGCGCCAGGTTGACCTGGCGGCCCGACTCGAGCGCCGCCAGCTTCAAGAAAACCGCGAACGAACCAAGGTCACGAACGAGCGCCTCGCGGCGGACTTCATCCTCCAGGTAGTTCTCCACATAGGCCGACAGGGTGGCCGCGGCCGTCCGCTCCGGTTCCGTGCGAACGCCCGGCAGGTTGCCGAGCAGCAGGGTGCGATCGAGGTCCTGCCGCGGGAAAGGCGGGACGCGCGGTCCGGAGGTCCGCGCGGCTCGCGGCGGCCCGGCACCGGGCCAGTCAGTCGGATCCAGACGATCCGTTTCCCAACGACAGACGGGCGACAGCCGGAAGACATGGCAACGTCCAGGCAGCAGATTCGCCGAATGGCGGCGCAGCCTGCGTGCCGAGCTGCCCGTCAAGTAGATCTGGAAGCGCGTCTTCTGCGCGTCGTACAGACCCTGGATCTCGTCCAGCAGCGCCGGGACCTTCTGGATCTCATCGACCACGACATTCTTCACGCGCGCCGGGAGCGCGCGCACCTCGCGGCCGAATGCGGCCGGGTCGGTCTCGAAGCGACGACGCACCGACGTCTCCGCCAGGTCGAAGAAAATCGTGCGCTCCGCGGGCACGACGCGTCGGAGCAGCTCCGTCTTTCCCGTCTGGCGGGCGCCGAACAGGATGCGTACCTTGTTGCGGGACACACGCGAGGTCAGGTTGGCGAGAAGAAATCGACGGTAAAACATGGCGATATGGATTATACCGTATAATCCGCAACTAGCTATGGATCATTCGGACCGCGAGCGAGTTGCTGCGTGCGGCGTGCCGCGACTTGCGCTACCCGGACATGTCCACCGCCCGGGCCTTGGAGGAGACTAGCCCTCCGGCCAGTAGCGCTCGGTGATGATCTTGTCCTGGGTGAAGAAGTTGACGACCGCCTTGCCCTGGGCCTTGATGTCGGCGAACTGCGACGACTTCATGCCGCCGAACGGCAGGTAGGCGACCGGGGCGGGGATGCCGACGTTTACGCCGACCATTCCGACCTGCGCCTCGAGCTTGAACTTGCGCGCGTAGTAGCCGTTCTGCGTGTAGATCGAGGCGCCGTTGCCGTACTCGTGGTCGCTGACGATCTTGATCGCCTCGTCCAGATTGCCGGCCTTGAGAATGACCTGCACCGGCCCGAAGATCTCCGTCTTGTGAATCTGCATGCCCGGCTTCACGTCGGTGAACACGGTCGTGCCGACGAAGTGACCCTTCTCGCAGCCGGGCACCTTGACACCCCGTCCGTCGAGAGCCAGGGTCGCGCCTTCCTTCACGCCGGTGTCGATCATCTTCAAGATGAATTCCTTCGCCCGGACGGAGATCACCGGCCCCATGACCATCGGCTCGTTCGCCACCTTGGGGTCGAGCGGGTTGGCGACGATCACTCTCTTCGAGGCCTCGACGAAGCGCGCGCTGACGTCCCGGTAAACCGCGTCGCCGACGCAGACGATGGCCGACGAGGCCATGCAGCGCTGCCCGGCGCAGCCGTAGCCGGAGGTGATCATGTTGCGGATGACGTCTTCCATCTTGGCGTCGGGCATCACGACGAGATGATTCTTGGCACCGCCCATCGCCTGGAAGCGCTTGTTGTGCCTGGCGCAGGTCTCGGCGACGATGCGGGCCGTCGGCGTCGAGCCGACGACCGACACGCCCTGCACGTCCGGGTGGGTCATGAAGGCGTCGGCCACCACACGATCCCCGTTCACCAAATTGAACACGCCCTTCGGAAAGCCGCACGAATCGATGTACCCGGCGAGGATCTGCAGGGTGCCGGGCACCTGCTTGGACGGCTTGACGACGTAGGTGTTGCCGGTGGCCAGGGCGTAGGGGAGGAACCAGAACGGCACCATGCCGGGGAAGTTGAACGGCGCGATCATGGTGAACACGCCCATCGGCAGGCGGATGACCTCACCGTCGATGCCGGGCGCAGCACCAATCAGCTTGTCGCCCTGCTGCAGGATCGGCATGCCGCAGGCGGTCTCGACGTTCTCGAGGGTGCGGTCCACCTCCGCCCGGGCGTCCGGCAGCGACTTGCCCATCTCTTCCGTGATGCTGCGGGCCAGCGTCTCGTGGTTGGCGCGGATCATCCCCGCGAGCTTGAACAGCGGCGCCACCCTCTTGTCCACGGGGGTGGCGGCCCAGCCGGGGAAGGCGCCTTTCGCCGCCGCGATGGCGGCGTTGGTGTCTTCGGCGCTCGACAGGGGGACCTGGGCGATGGTCTCGCCGGTGCTAGGATTCTCGACATCGAGCCAGCGGACGGCCCGCGGCTCGTACCATTCTCCGCGCACATAATTCCGTAGCTTGCGTACCGTCATGGCCGCCTCCCTTCGATTCCCCCGGGGAACAGGAGCTATTTTACTCTACGAGGCCACCGGCGGGGGAGCCAGGCTGGCGACGGCGTCGCCCCCATGGGCACGCGACGCCAGCATCCCGCAGGCGGCGTGGATGTCGGGGCCGCCGGAGTAGCGGCGTATGAAGCCGATGCCGCGGGTGGCGAGGGCGGTGAAGAAGGCGCCGCGCTCGGCGTCGCTCGCGCGTTTGAACTCGCCGGTCGGGTCGTTGACGTCGATGACCGACAGGCGCAAAGCCACGCCCCGGAACAGTCGGGCCAGCTCCTCCGCCTCGTCCTCGCCGGCATTGATCCCAGACATCAGGACCCACGCGAGGTTGACGCGGTCGCCGCGGGCCTCGGCGTGCCGGCACATCGCGGCCGCGAGGTCGCGTACGGCGTAGCGCCGGCCGACCGGCATGAGGCGCGAGCGCTTCTCGTCGAACGCCGAGGTCAGCGACAGGATCAGCCGGAACACGTGCTCCTCGGCCGTGTAGCGCTCGATCATCGGCAGGATGCCGACGGTCGAGATCGTGATGTTCTGCCCGCGGACGCGGCCGCCGCAGGGGTGCTGCAGGATCTGCGCGGCGCGGATGACCTGGTCGTAGTTCTGGAACGGCTCCCCCTGCCCCTGGAAGACGACGCTCGTCACCGGCCGCTCCGGTCCCTCCCGGCGCACGGTCAGCACCTGCTCGACCATCTCCCACGCTTCGAGATTTCGCCTGAAGCCGATCCGTCCCGTCTCGCAGAAGGAGCAGCCGAGGGCGCAGCCGGCCTGCGACGACACGCACACGCTCCAGCGCGGCTTCAGAAGCGGGATGCGCACCGTCTCGAAGGTCTCGCCGCCCGAGCGAAACAGGTACTTGACGAACGGGTCGACGGCGCTCCGGCGCCGGTCGATGATCTGAAGACGTGTCGTGCCGGTACCCTGCAGGAGCGCTCGGGTCGTCTCCTTCGAGAGACCACGCACGCCGTCGAGATCGTCGCGATCCTGCGCGACCAGGCGGGTGACGATCCGGTTGGCGAGCCCCGGGTCGAGTTCGAGGTCGGGGCGCGCGGCGGCGAGCGTCACCGGGGTGTGATTGCGGAGGTGATCGAGGGCGGACCGCGCCGGGACCGGCCCGGACGGTTCCGCCAGCCGGCTCAGGCCAGCACCCTGGCGATCCGCTCCAGCGCCCAGTCGACCTCCTCGCGCGTGATCACGAGGGGTGGGGCGAAACGGATGACCTGGTCGTGCGTTTCCTTGGCCAGGATCCCGAGCTCCATCAGCTTCTCGCAGTAGGGGCGCGCCTTGCCGCGCTCTTCCTTGATCTCGACGCCGATCAGGAGCCCCTTGCCGCGGACTTCCTTCACGTGCGGCGAGCTCATCGCACGTAGGCGGGACATGAAGTAGGTCCCCATCTCGTGGGAGCGCTCCGGCAGCCGCTCGGACACGAGGACATCGATCGCCGCCATGCCGACCGCGCAGGCCAGCGGGTTGCCGCCGAAGGTCGAGCCGTGATCTCCGGGGTGATAGAGACCGAGCGTGTCGCGACCGCCGATGACACCCGAGACCGGCAGCACGCCGCCGCCGAGCGCCTTGCCGACGATGTAGAGATCCGGCTTCACGCCGTCGTGATCGGCGCAGAACATCCGGCCGGTGCGGCCGAAGCCGGTCTGGATCTCGTCGGCCACCAGGAGCACCTTGTGACGGCGGCAGACCTCGAGAGCGGCCGAAAGATACCCGTCGGGCGGAATCAGAATACCGGCCTCTCCCTGGATCGGCTCGACCAGGAAGGCCACGGTGTGGGGTGTGATCGCCTTCTCCAGGGCGGCGACCTCTCCATAGGGGATCATCCGGAAGCCGCCGTCGTACGGGCCGAAGTCGTCCCTGTACTGCGGCTCGGACGACATCCCGACGATGGTCGTGGTGCGGCCGTGAAAGTTGTTCTCGCAGACGATGATCTCCGCCCTGGGCCGCGCCACCTTCTTGACCATGTAGCCCCACTTGCGGGCGGTCTTGATGGCGGTCTCGACCGCCTCGGCGCCGCTGTTCATCAGGAGGGCCATCTCCATCCCGGCGAGCCGGCAGAGTTTCTCGCAGAACGGACCGAACAGCTCGTTGTGGAAGGCGCGCGACGTGAGCGTGACCTTGTCCGCCTGGTCCTTGAGCGCCTGGACGATGCGCGGGTGACGGTGGCCCTGGTTGAGCGCGGAGTAGGCCGACAGCATGTCCATGTACCGCTTGCCCTCGGGGTCGTAGACCCAGACACCCTCGGCGCGGGAGATGACCACCGGCAGCGGATGGTAGTTGTGGGCGCTCCAGGTCTCGGCCAGATCGATCAAGGGGTGCGTCTTGTCGCTGGCGGTCGCGGCAGTTTTGGACGATGCGGTCATGAGATCTCCTCGCGGTTGAAGGGCCGATGATACACCAGACTCCGCGCCGGGCGGCGGGTCTCGGGGACCGGGTTTCTAGGACCGGGTCGGGAGACCGACGACCTGCGCCTCCTCGCGGTCCCCGTCCCGGGCCGGCGCGGGCGCTCGGCCAAGCCATGCCTGAAGACGCTCGAGGTAGACGTAGACGACCGGTGTGGCGTAGAGGGTGAGCATCTGCGAGAACAGCAGG
>JBGPED010000184.1:0-6907 GCA_041482595.1 Acidobacteriota bacterium | reverse complement strand
TCACCACGACCCCCTTGCGCATGCCGCGCGAGGGGGCCGATCCGAAGCCGATGATGTCGATGGCGCCCGCGTCCCGGGGCTCGGCGATCAGGACGCAGACCTTGGTCTGGCCAATGTCCAGTCCCACGAGGTGGGTGCTGGGTCGAGGCATCTCAGTCTCCCTTCACAACGACACGAGGCCGGAACGCGATGCGGTCCCGGAACCTCAGATCGACGTACGCGCCGTCGCCGAAGTCCGTGGCGAGGTAGTCGCGCAGCGTCAGATAGCGGTCGAGATTCGTTCCAAAATCGCTCGGGTTGAGGCGCACCGACGGCCCCCCCTGGTTCAGGCGCAGCTCCAGGCGGTCGTCGTGCGACAGGTCGATCTCCGAGATGTCCTTCGCCAGGTCCTGCTGGTTCTCCTGCAGCCAGGCGACGAGCCGGACACCGCGCTGCATCTGCGCGTGCGCGCGGGCGGTGTTCCGGTCGTCGAGACCGACGAGGATCGGCCAGGAGTAGTCCTTCGTCTGGCCGCCGAAGGGATCGATGGCGACGCCCTGGTCGTCCACGAGCCACACCCGGTCGTGCAGGAGGGCGAGCCCTCCCGGCACGCGCTCCTCGATGGTGCAGAAAATACCGTCGGGAAGGACGCGCTTGACGACGGCCCGCTTCACCCAGCGGCGCGCCTCGAGGTCCCGCGAAAGCCGCGCCGGATCCAGCCGGAACAGGTTCCGGCCCATGGCCCGCGACAGCGATCGGCGCAGCTCGCCCTCCGGCGCGTAGCGCGTCTCGGAAAACTCGATCCGCCGCAGCCGGAAGCGCGCCGAGTGCGTCAGGTAGTGCCGCACCCCGTACGCCGATCCGGCGAGGAGTGCCGTGCCGAGGACCAGGGCCATAAGGGCGGCCCCGCCGCGGCCGCGGCGGCGCCTGCGGACCGCGGCGCTCCGGTCGCGTCTCAGGATGCGCAGCGGCTCGGCGTCGCCGCCGGCCCGCGCCGCGCCGATCGGTCCCGTGGCGGGACGCAGGCGCTTCATCTCCAGACGATCACCTCCGTCTCGAGCGCGATGCCGGTCCTCCTGATCACCTCGTCGCGCACCCTGTCGATGAGGGCGGCGACGTCCCGGAACGTGGCGCCGCCCTGGTTGACGATGAAGTTGGCGTGGACGTCCGAGACGACGGCGCGGCCGACGGCCGTCCCCTTGAGCCCGCTCTGGTCGATGAGACGCCCGGCGTGCTCACCCTTTGGGTTCTTGAAGATGCAGCCGGCATTCTTCGCCCCGGTCGGCTGGGTCGACACGCGGTGGTCGTGGTAGGCGCGCATCCGCTCGCGCACGCGCGCCTCATCGTCGGGGAGAAGACGCAGGGTCGCGGCGGCGACGAAACGGTCGCCGAGTCCCGGGCACAGGCGGTACGCAAAGGTTCCCGGGCCGGCCACGACCTCCTCGATGAGCCCCTGGCGGGAGATCGCCGTGAACGAGGCGACGGCGTTGCCGAACATCCCCTCGTGCCACCCGGCGTTCATGCGCACGCACCCGCCGACGCTCCCGGGGATCCCCTCGGCGAACTCGATCCCGGACAGACCGGCCGCGGCCGCCCGCTTCACTAGGCGCGGCACCGGGTAGCCGGCCCCCGCCAGGACCCTCTCCCCCTCGATGCGCGGCTCCTCCTGGAGCGCCTCGGACGAGATCACCACGAACGACGGCCCTTCGTCCGACACCAGGAGGTTCGAGCCGGCCCCCAGGAAATCGAACGGCACGCCGGCCACAAACAGTCGCTCCATCACCCGCGCCAGCTCCTCGGGCCGCTCGGGCGCCAGGAGGAGAGGCGCCTCTCCGCCGACGCCGAGCGACGTGCGGGTCCTGAGCGGCACGTCGCGCAGCACGCGCACGGACGACTCGCGCAGGATCGCCTCCGCCTCCGTCACCCATATCTTCGCGGCCGTCATCGGCATCGTCCCCGCGCCCGTGCTCATCACTTCTGCAATTGCCTGACGTACTCCTCGCCGGCCTTGTAGACGCTGCCGGCGCCCATCGTGATCACCATGTCCCCCTCGCGCGCGCGCTCCTTGAGCCAGCCCGGCACGTCCTTCAGGCTCTTCACGAGCGTCACGTCCTTGTGGCCGTGTGTCTTGATCGCCTGCGCCACGGCCTCGGCCGAAACACCGGGGATCGGGGCCTCGCCGGCCGGGTAGATGTCGCACACCGCCAGGACGTCGGCGTCGTAGAAGGCACGCGCGAAATCGTTCAGGAGCGCCTGCACGCGCGTGAAGCGGTGCGGCTGGAACACGACCACGGTGCGCCGGCCGAACCCCTTCTTGGCGGCCGCGAGGGTCGCCAGGATCTCCGTGGGGTGGTGCCCGTAGTCGTCGATCACCATGATCCCGCCGGGCTCCCCCTTGAGCTGGAAGCGGCGGTCGGCGCCGCTGAAGCGCGCGAGCTCGGAGGCGATGGTCTCAAACGGCACCTCGAGGTCGAGACCGCAGGCGATCGCCGCCAGCGAGTTCGCGATGCTGTGGCGCCCCGGCACGCGCAGCGTGACCCGCCCGACCTTCTTCCCCTGCAGCAGCACCGTGTAGGCCGCCTTGAACCCCGAGAGCTCGATGTCGGACGCCGACAGGTCGGCCTGCGCCGTGAACCCGTAGGTCACGACACGCCGCGACAGGCGGGGCAGGATCTCCTGCACGCGCGGATCGTCGAGGCAGACGATGCCGACGCCGTAAAACGGCACCTTGTTCAGGAAGTCGGCGAAGGCGGTCTGGAGACGCGACAGATCGCCGTAGTGGTCGAGGTGCTCGGCGTCGATGTTGGTCACCACGGCGATGGTCGGCGTGAGGCGGAGGAACGAGCCGTCGCTCTCGTCCGCCTCGGCGACCAGGAGGTCGCCGCGCCCCAGCTTGGCGTTGCTGCCGAGCACGTTGAGCCGCCCGCCGATGATGATCGTCGGGTCGAGCCCGGCGCCCGACAGCACCTGCGCCACCATCGAGGTGGTCGTCGTCTTGCCGTGCGAGCCGGCGATGGCGATGCCGTACTTGATCCGCATCAGCTCCGCCAGCATCTCGGCGCGCGGGATGACCGGGATCTGCCGGCGGCGCGCCTCCAGCACCTCCGGGTTGTCCGGCTTCACGGCCGACGAGATGACGACGACGTCCGCGTCGCCGACGTTTTCGGGCGCGTGGCCGCGCGTGATCCGGCCGCCGAGGGCCCGCAGCCCCTTGACGGTCGCCCCCTCCTCGAGGTCGCTCCCCGTCACCTGGTAGCCGAGGTTGATCAGGACCTCGGCGATGCCGCTCATGCCGATCCCCCCGATCCCCACGAAGTGGATGCGGCGCGTCTTGCGGAGCATCACCATGCCAGCATCTCCTCGACCATGTCCACGATCCGGGCGGCGGCGTCCGGGCGCGCCAGGAGCAGGGCGGCGCGCTCCATCGCCGACACCCGCTCCGGGTCGGCGCGCAGCTCGAGGAGCGCTCCCGCCAGTGTTGGGCCGGTGAGGGACGACTCCTCCATCAGGAGGGACGCGCCCGCCTCCCCGAACTTGCGGGCGTTGTAGCGCTGGTGATCGTGAGCCGAGGTGGGGAGGGGAACGAGGATCGACGCCTTCCCGCAGACGGCGATCTCCGACACGCTGCTGGCCCCGGCGCGCGCGACCACCAGGTCGGCCCACTCGTAGGCCCGGAGGATGTCCGTGATGTACGGCAGCGCCTGCGCCTCGAAGCCGGTGGCGTTGTACGCCGCGGCGACCCGCTCGTGATCCGCGGCACCCGTGCCGTGCAGGAAACGCAGACCGGTCCGGTGCTCCTGGAGGTGGGGGAGCGCGTCGACGACGGTGCTATTGATCGCCTTCGCCCCCTGGCTGCCCCCGAAGATCAGCACGTTGAACGTGTCGCCGCGCGCCTTGCGCTTCGCCCCCCGGAAGGCGGCGCGGATCGGGTTGCCGGTCAGCTCGCCGCGCCCGCCGAAATAGCGCCGGGTCTCCTCGAAGGACACCGCCACGCGGCGCACAAACGGCGCCAGCAGCCGGTTGGTCAGGCCGGGGTAGTAGTTCTGCTCGTGGATCAGGCTCGGGACACGCAGCATCACCGCCGCCATCACCATGGGGCCCGAGGCGTAGCCGCCGACCCCGATCACGACTCTCGGTCTCTTACGCATGAGCGTAAGGATCGACTGGGCGAAACCGGCCATCGCCCGTCCGATCCCGCGCATCCTCCCGGCCAGAGACTTGCCCACGACACCGCCGCTCCGGATGGCGATCAGCCGGTACCCGTGCGGGGCCAGAATCGTCGCCTCGAGGTTTGTGCCCGCTCCCGCGAACACAATCTCGACTCCCCGGCGCCGCGCCTCGATCTCCTGGGCGATCGAGATGCCGGGGTACAGGTGCCCTCCGGTCCCCCCTCCGGCGACGACGATCGTGTCGGCCACCGGAGGAATTCCCCTAAGAAGAATGCTGCGAGATGTTCAGCAGCACCCCGAGGGCGCACAGACTGATGACCAGACTCGAGCCGCCGTACGACAGGAACGGCAGCGGGATGCCCTTCGTCGGCATCAGGCCGAGCGTCACCGCCATGTTCATCATCGCCTGCGCCACGAGCCAGATGGTAATCCCCATCCCGAGGTAGTAACCACCCCGGTCCGGCGCCCCCGCCGCCGCCACGACCCCGCGCCAGAACAGCACGCCGAACGCGGCGATCACCGCCGCGGCGCCGATGAGCCCCAGCTCCTCCGAGATCACCGAGAACACGAAATCGGTGTGCGGCTCGGGCAGGAAGAACAGCTTCTGGCGGCTCTCGCCGACGCCCTGGCCGTGCAGGCCGCCGCTGGCCACCGCCAGGATCGACTGGCGCACCTGGAAACCGGCCCCCAGCGGATCGTCGTCCGGGTTCATGAACGAGAGGATGCGGCGCACGCGGTACGGCGCCTGCAGGATCAGGAGACCGATCGCCAAAGCACAGGCGCCGCCCGAGACCAGCAGGTACTTCCAGCGCAGGCCGGCCAGGAACAGGAGCACGATCGCCAGGAGGATGTAGATCGCCGCGGTGCCGAGGTCGGGCTGCAGGTAGACCAGGAGCGCCAGCTGTCCGACGACGACGGCGCAGGGGATGATCGTCCCGACCACGTCGTTCACCTGCCCCTCCTTGCGCGCCATCAGGTAGGCCAGGAACAGCACGAGCGACAGCTTGCCGATCTCGGACGGCTGGATCTGCACGGGCCCCAGGACGATCCAGCGGTGCACCTGGTGCGTCCGGTCGGACGCCAGGGCGACGATCAGCAGCACGGTGCTCGCGAGGATTCCGAAGTAGACGACCGGCCGTTTCAGGAGACGCCGGTAGTCGACGTGCATCGCCGCCACCATGCCGCCGATGCCGACGGCGGCCGCGATCGCCTGCTTGACGAGAAACAGGTGGGCGTTGCCGAAACGCTCCAGGGCGATTACCGCCGAGGCGCTGTAGATCATCACCAGGCCGAACAGCGTGAGCCCGATCCCGACTCCGAACAGCGTCTTGTCGAACGCCAGCTTGCGCGCCATCAGGACCCCCCAGCGAGGGCCCGGACGAGGCGGCGGAAGTCCTCGCCGCGCTCCTCGAACCCGGAGTACTGGTCGAACGAGGCGCAGGCGGGAGCCAGGAGGACGACACCGCCCCGGGGTGTTTTGGCCCGGGCCGCCTCGACGGCCTCCGCCATGGTCACGACCTTCGTCGTCGGGACGATCGGTCCGACCTGCGCCGCGATGACGTCGCGCGCCTTCCCCATGAGCACCAGGTGCGCCACCCGCTCGCGGACGAGCGGAACGAGCCGGGTGAAGTCGCCCCCCTTGTCCTTGCCGCCGAGAATCAGCACGATCCCTCCCGGAAAACTCTCCAGAGACTTCATCGCGGCCGCGACATTGGTCGCCTTGGAGTCGTTGTAGTAGGTCACGCCGTCGAGCTCCCGCACCTTCTCGAGCCGGTGCGGCAGGCCGCGGAAGTCGGCCAGCGCGCGCTCGGCCCGCGGCAGCGGCACGCCGCACAGGTCGGCGACGAGGAGCGCCGTCATGACGTTCTCGATGTTGTGCGTTCCGAACAGCGGGATCGACGCCAGGGGAATGGCCCGGATGTCGCGTCCTTCCCTGCGGACCACGATCCGGTCGTCTTTCAGGCAGGCGCCCGCATCGACCATCGCCGTCCGGCTGAACGGGTGGACGCGCGCCCGGAGCGTTTTCGCCAGGCCCCAGACCTCGGGATCGTCTCTGTTCAGGATGGCGTGGTCGGAGGCCCCCTGGTTCTTGAAGATGCGCGACTTGGCCTGGTAGTAGGGGACCTCGGTCTCGTAACGGTCCTGGTGGTCGGGGGCGAGGTTCAAGAGGGCGGCGATCCAGGGACGGAACGAGTCGATCCCCTCGAGCTGGAACGACGACAGCTCGATGACGTAGTAGTGGTCCGGCGTGTCCTTCTCGATCAGGTCGGTCAGGGGCAGCCCGATGTTGCCGCAGGCGGTGGCCTTGAGCCCGGCGCGCGACAGGATGTGGGCGGTGAGGGCGGTCGTGGTGCTCTTGCCGTTCGTGCCGGTGATGCCGATCAGGAGCCCCTTCAGGAACCACGACGCCAGCTCGATCTCCCCCGCCACGCGCACGCCCTTCTTCTTCGCCTCGACGATCGGTCCGATCCTGAGCGGCACGCCGGGGCTCACGGCGACGAGATCGGCCGAGGCGAAGCTTGAGGCATCGTGCCCGCCGAGCTCGAGCTTCGCCCCCGCGCGGCCGAGCGCTTCGACCTCCGGGCCGAGGGCGGCGGCGGGTTTCGCGTCCGTCAGCACGACGGCGGCCTGACGCGACATCAGGAAGCGCGCCATGGCGACGCCGCTCTTCGAGGCCCCGACCACGACGACGCGGCTCCCGGCGAGTCGGGGCGGGGTCGGCGATTTCGGGAGCGCGTTCATCGGAGCCTCTAGCGCAG
>JBGPED010000183.1:0-6916 GCA_041482595.1 Acidobacteriota bacterium | reverse complement strand
AGCTCCTCGACCCAGGCCTTGATGTCGGCTTCCGCCATGTCCGTCACCGATCAGGCGGAGACGCCCGCCGAGCGCGCCCTGTCCAGGAGCCGCTTGACGGTCGGAGAGGCGTGCGCCCCCTTCTTGATCCAACCCTCTGCCTTCACCACGTCGATCTTCACGATCTCGGGCTTTCGCTTCGGATCGTAGTAGCCGATCTGGTCCGTGATCCTCGAGCGCGGCGTGCGCGCCGACTCGGAGACCACGACCCGGTAGAACGGCTTGTTCTTCGTCCCCGCCCTGCTCAATCGAATCACCAGCACTCCGTCACCTCCATCCGCGTCACAGCGGTCGAACGGGCGCCTCAGCGCCTGAATCCTCGCGCGGCACCGAACAGCCCCGGGCCTCTGCCCGGGCCGCCGCGCGCCATGGTCTTCATCATCTTGCGCATCTGCTTGAACTGCTTCAGGAGCCGGTTGATGTCCGACACCGCCGTGCCCGAGCCGCGCGCGATGCGCAGCCTCCGGTTGCCGTCGATCAGGTCGGGACGGAGCCGCTCCTCCCGCGTCATCGACGACAGGATGGCGCGCGTGCGCACCATCTCCTTCTCGTCGAGCGGCATGTCCCGGAGCGCCCCCGCCCCCGGCAGCATCTCGACGATCTGCCGCAGCGAGCCGAGACGCGACATCTTCTCGAGCTGGGAGGCGAGGTCGTCGAGCGTCAGCTCGCTCTTCCTCAGGCGCCGCGCCAGGTCATCCGCCTCCTCCTTCGAGGCCACCACCTCGGCCTTCTCGATGAGGGTCAGCACGTCCCCCATCCCGAGGATGCGCGACGCCATGCGGTCCGGGTGGAACGGCTCGAGAGCGTCGGTGTGCTCACCGACACCGACGAACTTGACCGGCACGCCGAGCACCTTGCGGATCGACAGGACGGCGCCGCCGCGGGAATCCCCGTCCGCCTTCGAGAGGATGACGCCGGTGAGACCGATGCGGGCGTGGAATGCGCCCGCGGCCCGCACCGCGTCCTGGCCCGTCATCGCGTCGGCCACGTACAGGATCTCAGCCGGCATCAGGTTGATTTTGAGGACCTGGAGCTCGGCCATGAGCTCCTCGTCGATGTGCAGCCGGCCGGCCGTGTCCACGATCAGCGGGTCGCGCCCGACGAGGCGGGCCTCCTTCAGGGCCTCGCGGCAGACGTCGGCCGCGGCCGCGCCCGGCGCGACATCCGCCACCGGGACGCCGATCTGCCGCCCCAGGACGCGCAGCTGGTCGACGGCCGCCGGGCGGCGCACGTCGGCCGGCACCAGCAGGGGCGACCGTCCCTGGCCTTTCAGAAGGCGAGCCAGCTTGGCGCTCGTGGTCGTCTTCCCCGAGCCCTGCAGCCCGGCCATCAGATAGACGGACGGCGGCTGCGCTGCCCGCCTGAGGACCGACTCGTTCCCCTCCCCGCCGAGGATGGCGATCATCTCGTCGCGCACCACCTTGATCAGCTGGTGCCCCGGCGTCAGGCTCTTGAGGATCTCCTCGGCGGCGGCGCGCTTCGCCACCGCCTCGGTAAAGTCCTTGACGACCGACAGGTCGACATCCGCCTCGAGAAGGGCCGTGCGGATCTCGCGCAGCCCCTCGCGGATCTCGGTCTCCGTGAGATGGCCGTGGCCGCGCAGCGTGCGGAAAATCGCCTGCAGTCGTTCGCCCAGGGCGTCGAACATCGGGGTGTGGGCCGCCGGTCGCTCACACGAGCGACAGCAGGTGTCCCATCTTCTCCTTCTTGGTCTTGAGATACTTGCGGGAATTCTCGTTGGGAGCCACTTCGAGGGGGACCCGCTCGACGATCTCGAGGCCGTACCCCCTGAGCGCCGTGAACTTGCCGGGATTGTTGGTCAGAACGCGGATCTTCCGGCACCCGAGATCGCGGAGGATCTGCGCCCCGATGCCGTAGTCCCGGTGATCGGCCTTGAAGCCGAGCTTGTGATTGGCCTCGACGGTGTCCTTGCCCCGGTCCTGCAGCTCGTAGGCGCGCAGCTTGTTCAGGAGCCCGATGCCGCGCCCCTCCTGGCGCAGATAGACGATGACCCCCTGGCCGGCGCGCGCGATGATCTCCATGGCGTTGCGGAGCTGCGCCCCGCAATCGCAGCGCAGGGAGCCGAACACGTCGCCCGTGATGCACTCCGAGTGCACCCGCACGAGCACGTTGTCCTCCGCGTGGATGTCTCCCAAGAGGAGCGCCAGGTGCGTCTTCCGTTCGATGCCGCTCCGGTAGGCGACCAGGCGGAAATCGCCGTGGCTCGTCGGCAGGATCGGCTGCGCCATCCGGTGCACCAGCCGCTCGTTGCGCATGCGGTAGGCGATGAGATCGGCCACGGTGATCATCTTGATGCCGTGGCGCTTCGAGAACTCCACCAGGTCCTTGAGGCGCGCCATCGTGCCGTCGTCGTTCATGATCTCGCAGATGACGCCGGCCGGGTACAGGCCGGCGAGACGGGCCAGGTCCACCGCCGCCTCGGTCTGCCCGGCGCGCTTCAGGACGCCCCCCTTCTGCGCCCGCAGCGGGAACATGTGGCCGGGACGCGTCAGGTCGGGCGCGCGGGTGCGCGGGTCGATCGCGACCTTCACCGTGTGGGCGCGGTCCGAGGCCGAGATCCCGGTCGACACGTTCCGCTTCGCCTCGATCGACACGCAGAAGGCGGTGTTGTACGGCGAGGTGTTGTCCTTGACCATGAGCGGGATGTCGAGCTCCTCCAGACGCTCCTCGGTCATCGGCATGCAGATCAGCCCGCGCCCGTAACGCGCCATGAAATTGATCGACTCGGGTGTCACCTTCTCCGCCGCGAGGGTCAGGTCCCCTTCGTTCTCCCGATCTTCGTCGTCCACGACGATCACGAAGCGGCCCCCGGCGATCTCCCGGATGGCCTCGTCGATCGAGGCGAAGGGCTTCCCTTCCCTGCCGTTCCCGCTCGTGCTCATCGCGATCCTTCCTTCCTTTCAAACCCGTGCCGGGCGAGGTGCTCCCGCGTCACGGCGGGCGCGGCCCGGCCGCCGGCCACGTGGTTCCTTAGATACTCGACCACATAACGTGCCATCATGTCCACCTCGAGGTTGACCGCCGTTCCGGGAGCGTAGTCCCCGAGGCGCGTGACCTCGATCGTCTCCGGGATGAGCGCCGCCTCGAAGTTCCTGGCACCCCGCGCCGCCACCGTCAGGCTCACCCCGTCCACCGCGATCGACCCCTTCATGACGATGAAGTCGTCCAGGTCCCCGGGGAAGCGGACGCTCACCCTCCGGCCGCTCCCCTCCGGTTTCACCGATTCGACCACCCCGACCCCGTCCACGTGCCCCTGGACGATGTGACCGCCGAGTCGATCACCCGGGCGGAGGGCGCGCTCCAGGTTGACCCGGTCCCCGGGCGCGCGCAGTCCAAGCGTCGTGCGCGACAGAGTCTCGGGCGACACGACGGCCTCGAACCAGGTCGCGCCGCGTTCGACCGCGGTGAGACAGACGCCGTCGACGGCCACGCTCTCCCCCCGCTCGATTTCGGCCGCGAACGGCGCCATGATCCGCAGGCGGACCTCGTCCGCCCGCGTCTCCAGGCGCTCGACCCGGCCCGTCGTCTCGACGAGACCCGTGAACATGTCACCGCCCCCCGCCCCGGGGAAACCGGAGCGTTCCTTCGATCCGGAAATCCGGCCCGACCGGGCGGACCGTGATCCGATCCATCCGGGCCGCGTCCCGGAGACGCGCCGTGCCGCGCCCGCCGAACACCGGGACCGCGCCCCGCCCTCCGAGGAGCCGCCCCGCCACGAACAGCACGATCCGATCGGCGAGCCGCGCGTCCAGGAGCGCTCCCAGGACCTCCGACCCGCCCTCGACCAGGACGCTGGTGATGCCGCGCCGCGACAGTTCCCGCAGGGCACGCCCCACGGCGATCCGACCGTTCCGTCCGGGCGCCTCGATCACCAGGGCGCCCCTCTCCTCCAGCCTGCGGCGCCGCGCCGCGGACGCCCCCCGGAGCGTCATCACGATCACGGGCGGTCCTCCGTTCGAGAGCAGCCGGGCCCGCGGCGGCGTGCGCAGCCGCGCATCCAGCACGACGCGCACGGGACGCGAGAACTCCGGGTCACCTGCGCGGGCCTTGCGGCCGGTCCGGGCCGTGAGGCGCGGATCGTCGCGCAGGACCGTGTTCACGCCCACCAGCACTGCGTCATGCTCGAGCCGCAGGATCCGCCCCGCGGCGCGCGCCCGCGGGGACGTGATCCACTTCGACTCTCCCGAACGCGTCGCAATCCGCCCGTCGAGACTCATGCCAGCCTTGAGCGTCACAAACGGACGGCCCGCCGCGGCCCGCCGCACGAACTCCTCGTTGAGCCTCCGCGCCGCTCCCAGGAGCGGGCCCGATCTCACGCGCACGCCCGCCGCCCGCAGGGCACGAAATCCTCTCCCCCTGACCCTCGGGTCCGGATCGCGCATGCTCGCCACGACCTCCCGCACGCCGGCGCCGATGATGGCGTCCACGCAGGGAGGGGTGCGGCCGAAGTGGCAGCACGGCTCCAGGTTCACGTACAGCACCGCGCCCCGCGCCCGCGTCCCCGCCTGGGCGAGGGCCACCGCCTCGGCGTGCGGCGCCCCGGCCCGCGTGTGGTATCCCTGCCCCACGACGCGTCCACCGCGCACCACGACCGCCCCGACCATCGGGTTGGGGGTGGTCTGCCCGGCGCCCCGGGCCGCCAGCATAAGCGCGAGCCCGAGAAATTTTCTGTCGCCCCGGACCGCCCGCTTCGGCCTCACGATGTCCCTACGCCGCCGACGGCAGAAGCCCTTCCAGGAACTCGTCCGGATCGAAATCGACCAAATCGTCCGGTCCCTCGCCGACGCCCACGTAGCGCAGCGGGATGCCGAGCTCCTGCACGATCCGGACGGCGACACCGCCCTTGGCGGTCCCGTCCAGCTTGGTCACGACCAGACCGTTCACGCGGGCCGCGCCCAGGAACTGCTTCGCCTGGCTCACACCGTTCTGCCCGGTCGTGGCGTCCAGCACCAGGAGCACGTCGTGCGGGGCCCCCTCGATGCGGCGCCCGACCACCCGGACGATCTTCTCCAGCTCCCGCATCAGAGGCTCCTGGGTGTGCAGACGCCCTGCCGTGTCGACGATCAGCGCATCGGCGCCGCGCGACAGCGCCGCCGCCGCCGCGTCGAACACCACGCCCGAAGGATCCGCGCCGGGACGGTGCCCCACGAAATCCACCCCGACTCTTTCCGCCCACAGGCGCAACTGCTCGCCGGCGCCGGCCCGGAACGTGTCGGCCGCGCACAACACCACCTTCTTTCCTTCACTGCGAAGTCGTTGCGCCAGCTTCCCGGCGGTCGTCGTCTTGCCCCCGCCGTTGACACCGACGATCAGGACGACGCGGGGCGGCCGGGGCGACGCGGTCGCCGCCGGACCACCTCCGGCCAGAATGTCGCGCAGAACGCGTCGCGCCGTCTCGCGCACGCCGTCCCACGACGGAGGCGTCGATCCCGGCTGTCCCTTGACCGCCGCGACGATCTGCGCAGCGGCGCGCGGGCCCAGGTCCGCCTGGATCAGAGCGGTCTCGAGGGCGCCGCTCCAGTCCTCCGCCTTCTCCGCACCGCGGAGCAGGGAGGCGACGCGCCCCAGGATTCCTTCCCGGGTGCGGCGCAGCCCCTGACGCAGCCGCTCGAAACGGCCGGCGCCCGCAGGCGACTCCGCCGCGGTCATGAGCCTGCCTGCTTCACCTTCCGGTCGAGCAGCTGGCGGGCCTCGGCGGCTTCAGGGGAGTCGGGACCGAGGGCGACGACCTTGCGCAGCTCCTTGTCGGCCAGATCCTTCTGGCCGGCCCGCGCGTACGCCGTCCCGAGCCCCAGACGACCGCGCAGGTAGTCCGGGCTGAGCGCCACCGCCTTCTGGAAGCTCGCGATCGCCTCGGGGTACATGCTGCGCGCCAGATACAGGTAGCCGATGTTGAGGTGGATCCTCTCCGGCGCCTTGTAGGACTTGTCGTTCAGCGCCGCTCGGAACTCGGAGAGTGCCTCGTCGTACTCCTTCATCTCGCGGTAGACCAGACCGAGATGATTGTGCGCGTCCGTATAGTACGGGTTCAGCTTGAGGGCCTTCCTGAATTCCTTCACCGCGGGCTTGTACTCGCTCTGCTGGTAACGGATGAACCCGAGAAGGTAGTGCGCCTCGGCGTTCTCCGGGTCGAGCTTCAGCGCCTTGTCCACCGACTCGATCGCCTTCAGCGTCTTGCCCTGCTCGAGCTGCACCTGGCCGAGGCGGTAGTAACGGAGCGACTCGTCTCTCTTGTCCGGGCTCGTCCTCGCCCAGGCGCCCGTCGCGCAGGCCGCGCAGACCACCGCGACAGCAGCCATCGAGAACTTCCCGCTTCCCACACGCATCCGCCGCAAGGTTCTCCCCGCCCGTCCGAAAAGCGTGTAATCCTATCAAACTCAACGACTTTTGTAAACGCTGCGCCGCGAGAACAACGAGCGCAGCCGGGCACCGAAGCCGCGGCCCGGCAGCGGCGGCGCCGGCTCGGTCCACTCCACCTCCTTGCCGTCGAGGATCGCCTGGGGCGTCTCCTCGACCATGCGGCGCGCGGCCGCCTCACCCACCTCGGCGGCCGCGACCGGGATCACCTCGGAAAGGACGGGAGGGCGATAGCGCACGTCGTGGCTGTCGGAGGCCAGCACGTGGATCAGGTTCCGGCGCAGGAGGGCGCGCGCGAAGTCGCGCGCCTTCTCGCCGAACTTCCCGGTCAGAGACGCCGCCGTCACCTGCGTCAGCGCGCCGATCCGCACGGAGGCCGCGACCCGCTCGATGTTGTCGAGGTAGTACGCCACGCGCTCGGGGTGCGCCATGAGCGGCGTGATCCCCAGGAGCCTGAGCTGGAAGATCGTGTCGTCCACCTGCATCGGAATCTGCTGGT
>JBGPED010000182.1:0-6921 GCA_041482595.1 Acidobacteriota bacterium | reverse complement strand
GCGCCCGCCCGGGTACCCCAAACCCCATTGGGCCCCACCCACCCCTTAACTGGGACACGCTCCTAGGGCCCCGTCTTCGACCACCAGGATCGTCCTCGACCCGCGCGGCGGCGCCGCGGCGAAGCCCTAGCTCCTGCGCTGGAAATTGAAGACGTCGACCTGCTTCTGGTCCTTCACCTTGAACGTCCACTCCTGCGTGAAGTGGTCCGGGTCGACGAAGCTGACCACCAGCCGCTCCATGTGCCCGTCGGAGGGGGAGGAGAGGTTGGTCGCGTCGACGAAATTGAACGTCAGGGTCTTCGGCTCCGCCGCGGCCGCTTCGGCGCGCATGCGCGGCTGGTTGTGGGCCGAGCAGTAGTGCGTCATCATCACCCGGCTGCCGTCGGGGTGATACATCGTGATCATCGGCGACTCGTCCGCGGGCTCGAGAGTCTCCATCACGGCGGAGCCGTCGGCCACCAGGGTGTAGGTGACCTTCACCGCCTTGCCGTCCTTCGTCGTCCCCTGCCAGGCGCCCACCAGCGCCTTCATCCTGTCGAAGCCGTAGTTGGGCTTCTTCTCTGTGGTGCTCGCGCCCACCAGCGTCAGGGCCGTGGCGCAGAGAAGCGTGACGAGGGCTGCGGCACAGGTCTTCGATCGGTCCATGGGATCCTCCTTGCGATGCAGGCGTCCCGATTCTACAGATCTTCGACCCGGAGGGTGACGTCGGCGCTCGTCCACGCGGCCTCGAACTCCAGGCGGGCCGCCCGCGCCTCGCGCGTCTTCTTCCCGGCCTCCAGGCTCCGCCACAATCCGAACAGCGAGCGGCCGTTCTTCGGATTTTTATCCAGGTCATCCCGGAAGACCTTCTCGGCGTCCTGCGCACGGCCGGCGCGCAGCAGCTCCCCGCCGAGAGACTCCCGCACGGGGTAGTACCAGATTGGCGGCTCGTCGTAGGAGAGCCGGTCCTGCGCGGCCACGGCCTTCGTCCACGCCTCGAGCGCGCGCGTCCTTTCGCCCCGGGCCGAGGCGATCCGCGCCTCGAGGACGGAGGAGGCGACGTCGAGGACGTCCTTGCAGAGGTTCAGGTTGAACGGGGCGTCGGCGGGGACCCTGTCGCGATCGGCGGCGAACGCCTTCTGCTCTTCGAGGGCCGATTTCAGGTCGCGCCGCGCCGCGTACGACACGCCGCGCGCATAGTGCCACAGGGCGTGGGTGGTCTGGAGGGACGCGTCGGGCTCGGGGTAGCGCAGGACGTCGTCCCAGCGCTGGAAGCGCAGCGCGACGTACAGCGCCGTCGGCATGAAGAACTCCGCCATCGGCATCTCCCTGACCGCCGGTGCCGCGTCCTCGACGAGCTTCACCGCCGCCTCGCGCGCCGACTTCGAGTTTCCTGCCATCGCGGCGGCGAGCGCCAGGAAGTGCAGGTTGTGGTCGTAGTACATGAGAGGGTACACGCCCTTGATGTCGTGGGTCTTGATGTACCTCTCGTCCACGCCGGCGGCCAGCCGGTTGGCCTTCACCGCCCCCGCGTAATCCCCGGTGCGCATGTAAACGTGCGCGGGCATGTGCACGAGGTGTCCGGCCCCCGGCACCAGCGTCTCGAGACGCCTGGCACTCGCGAGTGCTTTCTCGGGATGGGGCGACGCCTCGACCGCGTGGATGTAGTAATGGTTGGCGCCGGGGTGGTTCGGGCTGCGCTCGAGGACCGACTCGAGGACCGAGACGATCTCCTCCGTCCCTTCCGCCGGCTTGCCGTCGAGGGTCCACAGGTGCCACGGTCGCAGGTCCATCAGGCTTTCGGCGAACAGCGTCGCCGCGTCCAGGTCGTCGGGGTAGCGCCGCGAGACCTCCCGCATCGCGCCGGCGTAGGCGCGGTCGAGCGCGCCCCGGTCGGCGGCCGGGTCGAGCGAGTAGCGCAGCGACAGCGCCTTGATATAGGCCGCCTCCTGCTCGGAGACGCGCGACGACAGCGACAGCGCCTTCTGGATCGCCTCGTACGCCGACCTGTTGCGGTCGGCGTCGATCGGCAGGTTGATGTTCGGTCCCAGCGTCAGGGCCACGCCCCAGAAGGCCATGGCGCAGCCGGGATCGAGCCGCGCCCCCTCCCGGAACGAGCGCTCGGCCTCGTCGTGGTTGAACCCGTACACCAGGCGCAGTCCCTGGTCGAAATATCTCTGCGCCCGGTCTGAATTCGTGGTGACGGCGTGATGGTACGAGCCGAGGTCGTCGAACAGCGGCGCGGCCGGAGCGGCGGGAGAGACCGTGCCCGGCGCGGCCAGAAGAAGGGCCGATGCGAGCGAAAGGGTTTGCCAGGACATACGCGACCTCCCTGTCGGAAAGCCCAGGCGGCCATCGAGCGAGGGCCAAGAGGAGTCGCTGGCCGCCCGGGGGGATTTCAATGGACCGAGAATCCGACCCCCAGACCGTAATCTTCGGCGCTGTCGGAAAGGCCGACGAAGAGGGCGGCGCGGAGATTCACCCGGCGGGCAAGGCCCTGGTCATAGACAAGACCGATCTTCGCGATGTCGGGGTGATCGCGAAGGACCGAATCCCGCCTCTCGTAGGACAGGCTGGCCGAGGCGCCGCCGGACACGCGCCGCTGCAGTCCAAGCGACAGCCACAGAGTGTTGCGGAGATCGAGGTCGCGTGGATCCCCCATGACGAAATACTGTGCCTCTCCGAGCAGGTGCCACCGTGTTCCCAGCGGCTGGATGAGGCCCATGCCCGCCCCGGCGTCGGGCCGGCCGGTCCCGAGCCCCTTCGCTTCGTCGGCCGTCGGCAGCTTCACCGCCAGGAGGATGGAGAGCCACGGGCGCGCACCGCCGCCCGCGAGGAGGTAATGCTCCTCCTCGGCCACCAGGTCGCCGGGTCCCGACTCGGTGCCGCTCCGTCCGCCGGTCCGCGCGATGACCTGGTCGCCGACGATGGTCACAGGATCCGCGCTCGTGACGGACAAGTACGGGACAGTCAGGCGGAACTCCTGGCGATCCGAGATGACCGCGAACATTGCCGGAACGGATAGGATGCGGGTCCCGCCTGCCAATCCGAAATCGCCGCTCCGGTACGAGGTCAGCACGCGCACCTCACTCCGGAGCTCGGCACGCGCCGGCGGGGCGAGGACCAGAGCCAGGGACACGACGCCTGCCGCCCCCGCGCAGGACCGCCAGGTGCGGGCTCGCGCACGGAGCGCCGGGCGCTCAGTGCCTGCCGAGAAGGCCATCCTTGAGGCCGGGATTGGGAGGGTGCGAGCCAAGCCAGATGCCGAACAGCGCCTCCGAGAAGTCGGCTCCGGCGATGGTGCCTTTCGTCGCGCCCTGCACCTCGACGATGACACCCGATCCCGGCAGATAGGTGAACGACATGACAGCACCGTTCGGCACGTCGCTCATGTACGAGTCGAAAGTCGCGACGCGGTCCTTGAGGGCCGGGAGCGACGCGCCGGCGCTCTCCTTGAAGCTCTCGTCCCAGGCCTTCACCAGGTCCTTGCGGCTCACCGCGCGGACGAACTTCATGACCAGCCGCTTCGCCTGGTCCGAGTGGATGATCGCGCCGGGGTCGGACGACTTCGTTTCCAGGTACAGTCCGGCCACGTAGACGTCCACCTTCAGGAACGTCGCTTCGCGCAGCCCCATCCCGTTGAGGACGAGCGTGCGCGAATCGACCTGGACCTGGTCGGGAAGGGTGACGCCGGCCAGCTCGCCGGCCGACGCCCGTACCGCGACAGACAGGGCGAGGATCGACAGGACGGTGACGGCTCTCATGATCGGCCTCCGCGACGGGACACGGGCGTTCGCACCGTGGCGGCGATGCTACCACGAGGGCGTTGACAAGTCGCCCGCCGTCGGGGAAGATCCGCCCAATCCGCGCGAGCGGGATCCGCGAATCGACTGTGCGACACGTGTGCCGCAGAGGGGGACCGATGCGCAAGAGAGCGGGAGTCATCCTTGCAGTCCTGGCACTGGGTCCGGCGCTGCCCGGCGCCGCTTTCGCCTCCGGGTATGCCATCTACGAGCAGGGCGCCAGGGCGATGGCCAACGCCGGCGCGTTCACGGCCCGGGCGGACGATCCGAGCGCATTGTTCTTCAACCCGGCGGGGATCGTGCAGCTCAAGGGACGGCGCTTCAACTTCGGCACGAACGCGATCTTCCTGACCGGATCGTCGTTCGACTCGGACCTCTCGGGCAACAGCTTCGACCAGGCCGACAACATGGCCTGGCCGCTCAACATGTACTATACGCAGACGCAGGGCGACCGGTACGCCTGGGGCGTGTCGATCACGTCCCCCTTCGGCCTGAAGACCCAGTGGCCGAGCAACTTCGACGGGCGCTACATCTCGCGCGAGTCGAATCTGGCGGTGCTCAACTTCAACGCCAACTTCGCCTGGACGTTCGCCAAGACCTGGTCGGCCGCAATCGGCGTGGATTTCGCCCGGGCCGACATACGGGAGCTGTCGCGAAACATCGATTTCAGCGGCATCGGCGCCCCGGATGGGTTCACCACCCTGTCCGGCACCGGCGACGACGTCGGCTGGAATCTGGCCATGCGCTGGGCGAACGAAAAGGGCTGGCGGTGGGGAGGCTCGTTCCGCTCGAAGATGAACCCCAAGGTCGACGGCGACATCAAGTTCGAAAACATTCCCGGGGCTGTGGCCGGGTTCTTCCCGGATGGCCCCGCCATGGCGCACCTGCCCCTGCCGATGACGTTTGCAACTGGCGTCGGCTACGCCAAGAAGAAGTGGGACGGTGAGTTCGACATCGTCTGGACCGACTGGTCCGAGTTCGACCACCTCAGGGTCGACATCGAGAACAACACCGGCCTCCTGGCCGACATCGACCAGACCGAGGAGTGGCACGACACCTACTCGTTCCGCCTCGGCTACGCCTACCACATCAGCGACAGGCACACCTGCCGTCTCGGGGCCTACCTCGACCGGAATCCGATCCCGGACGACCATGTGCGGCCGCGCATCCCCGATGCCGATCGGACCTCGGTGCAGGTCGGCTACGGTTACACCGGCAAGGGGAAATTCTCCTTCGACGTCGCCTACCAGGCCCTGTTCTTCGACAACCGGACGGTGACGACCTTGTCGGCAAGCGCCAGCGATCCGGTGATCCCGGGGGAGTACGAGAACTTCACGAGCCTCCTGGGCGTGAACCTGGGCTGGAAGTTCGGAAAGTAGCCGGGGAACGGGGGCGGGGGCCTGGCTTGGAAATCGGGACGCTCTGCGACATCCTGACGCACCTCGAGGCGCATTTCCGCAAGCCGGATCTGCTGCGCTACAAGTCGGCCGGGACCTGGCACGACATCTCGACCGAGGAGTTCGCCGCGACCGTGCGGTCGCTGTCGCTCGGGCTCCAGTCGATCGGCGTGGGCAGCGGGGACCGCGTCGCGATCCTCTCGGAGAACCGCCCCGAGTGGACCGCGTGCGACCACGCCATCCTGAACCTGGGCGCGGTCACGGTCCCGATCTATTCCACCCTCCTGGTCGATCAGATCCGCTTCATCCTGGACAACAGCCAGTCGAAGGCGCTCGTTCTCTCGACCCAGGCCCAGATGGAGAAGGTCCGGCCGATTCTGTCGTCGCTGCCCGGGCTCCAGAAAGTCGTCATCCTGGACGCGCCGGCGCCGGGGCCGCCCGGGGACGCCATCCCCTGGACGGATCTGCTGCGCGCCGGTGAGGCCGCGCACCGCGCCGACCCGCGCCGTTTCGAGACGGCGCGCGCCCGGGTCTCCCGGGAGGACCTGGCCAGCATCCTGTACACCTCGGGGACGACGGGCGACCCGAAGGGGGTGATGCTGACGCACGGCAACTTCGCCTCCAACGTCGACGTCACCCTGCGGCTCATCCCGTTCTCGGAAAACGACGTGACGCTGTCGTTCCTGCCCCTGACGCACGTCTTCGAGAGGATGGTCGAGTTCGCGTACCTGTCGGCGGGGGCGACGATCGCCTACGCCGAGTCGATCGACCTGGTGCCGCAGAATCTCCTGGAGATACGGCCGACGGTGATGGCGAGCGTGCCGCGGCTGTTCGAGAAGGTGCACGCCCGCATCCTGGACACGGTCCAGGCGTCGCCCCTCGTCCGCCGGCTCATCTTCGGCCTGGCGCTGAAGGTCGGACGCGCGAAGGCGCGCGCCATGCTGGCCGGCCGCCCGGCGCCGCTCGTCGCCCGCCTGCTCCACCCGCTGACGGACCGCCTGGTGTTCGCCAAGGTCCGGGAGAGGCTCGGCGGGCGCCTGCGTTTCCTGATCTCGGGGAGCGCGCCGCTCTCCCCGGAGATCGCCGAGTTCTTCTATGCGGCCGGCATCCGCATCCTCGAGGGGTACGGCCTGACGGAGACCTCGCCGGTCGTCGCGGTCAACACGCTCGAGAAGACCCGCATCGGCACCGTCGGTCCGATCATTCCGGGCATCGAGGTCAAAATCGCCGAGGACGGGGAGATCCTGGTGCGCGGGCCGAACGTGATGAAGGGATACTTCCGCAACGAGGAGGCCACGCGCGAGGCGATCAAGGACGGCTGGTTCGCGACCGGAGACATCGGTCTCATCGACCCCGGCGGCTTCCTGAAGATCACCGACCGCAAGAAGGAGGTCTTGAAGACCTCCGGTGGCAAGATGGTGGCGCCGCAGCCGATCGAGAATCTCCTGAAGACCGACCGGTTCATCTCGCAGGCCGTCCTCATCGGCGACCGGCGCAAGTTCATCTCCGCCCTCATCGTCCCCGACCACGCCTGGATCGAGTCGTACGCGAAGCACAAGAACATTTCCTACACGACGGTCGAGGATCTCCTCGACAACCCGCGCATCGTCGATCTGATGAGACGGCGCATCGAGGCGAAGATGGCAGGCCTCCCGTCCTACGAGACGATCAAGAAGTTCCGCCTCCTGCCCCGCGAGCTGACGCCGGAAGCGGGCGAGTTGACGCCCACCCTCAAGATCAAG
>JBGPED010000181.1:0-7014 GCA_041482595.1 Acidobacteriota bacterium | reverse complement strand
GGCGAAGGCGCCCACGAACTCGGGAAGGAACTCGAGGACGACATTGGTCTGCTCGAACTCGGCGTGGGTCTTGTAGTAGATGAGCGGGATGCGGAACTTGATCTCGTGGTCCAGGATCTGCGACAGCCGCATGTACTGGCTCTCGGCGTCGGAGACGACCTCCTGGAGGAGCGACTCCTCCTCCGGGTAATAATACACGTCGAAGTGCGGCGACTTGTAGAGGTGCCAGTCGAAGTTCTGGTAGGCGATCTTGTTCTTGCCGAACGCGAAAACGCTGCCTGAGCTCAGGACGGCCGCGGCGACGAGCGCGCAACCGGCGGCCACGCAGAGGCGTTTCAAGCGGGCTCCTATTCGGTGAAGATGAATCGCTGCGCCGTCCTGGGTTTCGGCATCACGATTCCCAGCACGTCGTCTTCGAACTGCTCGAACAGGGTGTAGAGGACGGTCAGGCGATCGGTGCCGTGACCGGGCAGGGTGTTCTCGCCGGTGAACTGGTCTTCATACAAAAGCCGGCCCGTCGACCCGTCCAGGAAGAAGAGGCTGAGACCGAGCGTGAACCCCTCGCGCTCGACGTAGCGCGTCCGGCGGACGCGCTGGCCAGTGACCGGCGAGATCTCGTCCTGCGTGACGAAGCCCGAGCGGTCGGCCGATTCGTACGACGCTTTCCCCGCGATGATCAGATCCGCGCCGTGCGTCTCCCCCAGCCGGCGCCAGAAGCCGCTGTTCGCGAGCAGGTCCTTCAGCGGCTGCTCCGGCAGCGGGGGCGGCTCCACCCCCAGGATGTCGAGATTGGTCTTCTTGTGCAGCTCCTTGCGCAGCAACCCCACGATCTCCTTGTTGAGGTCGACGCCGGGCAGCTCCTTGTCCACCAGGAAGCTCGTGACCAGGATCTTCCGCAGGCCGGTCATGTCGAGACGCGCCGGCATCGGCGCGGTGATCGTGACTTTCGCGACCTCGCCGGCCCGCGCCGCTGCCGGAGCGGCCAGACAGAGGGCGGCGAGCGCCGTGGCGACGACGGCCCGGGCCGGGCGCCTAAACACCTTCGGGGGAAGGCGAAGGGGCCGGCTCGCCGCCGCAGGTCTTGATCGCCCGGCAGAGCTCCAGGAACGACTCATAGTTGTTGCGGATCTCCTTGTTGTCGGGGGCGAGGCGGCGTGCCTCCTCGTATTCCTTGCGGGCCCTGTCGAACTGTCCGAGACTCTCGGACGCCACGGCCAGGTTGTTGTGCACGTGCGCGTTGTCGGGGTCGGCCTTGAGAATCTTCTCCCACCGAAACGCCGCCTCACGCCACAGTCCCCGCTGCGCCGCTTCGGCGCCGAAGCGCATCTCTTGCTTGAAATTATCACGCCGCGCGGCTCCCGGAAAGACCGATGCGAGAAGGATGATGCAGACAAGACGCAGGGCGTTCGATCCCATGGTCGGGCACCGGGCCTTCCGTCCGGACTGCCGGCCCGGGTCGGACCGAGCGATCGGGAAGGGGAAAGACCGGCGGAGTATAGAACATGAAAGGGGCATTTTCAATGCGCGTGCAGGTTGACAACCCGAGGGGACTCAATAGATTATGCGAGGATGTCGAGGATCACGAAGGACTGTTTCGGAACCGTCATCGCCAGCCTGAAAAAGATGAAGGAGTGCATCCGCTGCGAGTTTCTGGCGGAGTGCCGGGCGATCAACTGGAAGTCCCAGGAGACGGAGGAGGCGCCGGCCGTCGTGAAGCGGACTCCGCGGAGCGGCGACGCCTCGAACAGCAGTCCCGCCTGAATTCCCCTAGTCGCCCGAATCCCGCAGGAGAAACAGCAGCGCCGGCGCCTGCGCCTCGACGGCGGCGATGAGCGTTTCCCTGGTCCTGGAAGGGAGCGCGAAAAGCGTCACCCAGCCCAGTCCCAGCAGCATCAGCACGATCCCCGCACCCCGGGTGCCACCGGACACGACACGCACGCTGTTCTCCCCGAGCAGGCCGAACCCATAGAACAGCTCGTTCCAGTCGTGGTCGCCGCCGCCGACGAGCGGCAGGGCGAGGTCGCGCGCGTCGGCCATGTAGACCGAGATGTTCACCAGGTTCTCTCCGAACCACCAGGCGCAGACGGCGGCGCCAAGCGGGGATGCCTGGCCGACGAGAAGGAAGTACACGGCGAGGAGGGCGGGGACGGCGAGCTGGCCGAGCGTGCCTCCCAGGTAATGCACCGTCGATCCGAACGGCAACAGGAAGAGGTGCCCGGCCTCGTGGAAGGCCAGGTTGACCAGATCAAGAAAGCAGCCGCGCCCCGGGACGGCGACGAGACGCACCGTCCAGAAGCCGAGCAACGCGAGAAGAGACAGGGCCGGCCAGGAGGAGCCGCTCCTCACGGGCAGGGCGGTGGCCGGGGCGGCGGTCGTCACGGCCGCTTCGGGGGCTGCGAGGCGAAGTAGCTTCTGCGCGCCTGCACGGCGAGGTCGGGCCGGCGCAGGCGCAGCTCGATCGTCCGCCACCCTTCGTGCTCGGGCGAGGCGGGCGCAAAGCTGACGAGGTACTGGTGCAGGAGGGACTCCGCGATGCGGCGGCAGGCGGCGTCGACCGCTTCCGCGCTCGCCGCCACCAGGAACTCGCCGCCGGTCTCCTCGGCCGCTTTCTTGATCTGGGGAAATGGAGAGCTCTCCACCCCGCCGTAGACCACCACGTGCAGGGTGGCCCCCGATCGCTTGATGGCGTCGAGGGCGGCGGGCAGATCCTGATCCGCGGCCTGACCGGCTTCCTCCCGCGCGGCGGGCGCCGCGGGCGCGGGAGCCGGCCCGGGGACCAGCGCGGCCTCCGCCTCCCGAGGTCCGGGTCCCGACAGGAGCAGCAGGAGGACGCGCCCGCGCGGACGGACCTGCAGGCCGCGCGTCGCCTCCTGGAGCGCACCGGCGAGTGGAGCGCCGGGCGGCCGATCGGCGCCGCCATCGAGATCGGACAGGCGCTGCTCGAACAGAGCATGGTCGAAGGAGAACGCGGCGGCCGGAAGAGGCGGGGCGGCGGCGGTCCCCGGGGCGTCCTTCTTCTTCTTTTCGGGACGAAGGGCGACCGGCCGCGCCGGGCCGTCGCCGGGCACGATCGCTCCGACGGCGACCAGACCGATCGCGTCGAAGGACAGGAGCGAGTCGGCGAAGGAGGCGGCGCCGAGCAACAGAGCGCCCCGCGTCTCTTCGGGAGCCGCGGCCTGGATCGTCACCGCGATCGACTGTGGCACCGGGTCGTCATCGAAGTGGACGATCTGCTGGCGCGCGCCGTTCTCAATCAGGACGAAATCGCCGACGGACAGGCCGTCGACGAGGCGACCGCCCGCATCGCGCACCACGACGGGGACGAGGGCGAGAGGCACGGCTGCGTCGCCCTCCAGGTCGGCCGCCCGCGAGACGAAGGAGACCTTGGCGCGCCGGCCGCCGGCCGTCAGGGCGGTCACGATGATGGTGTGCCTCTTGATCTCCTGTCCGAAATCCATCTCGGTGGCGTACGGAGCCCTGCGGTCGGTCGCCACCAGCCGGCCGTCAACGAAGAAATCGGCGCCGACCACGGAGTCGCCGGGCGGGACCTGCGGCTCGATGACGATCCTCTTGATCCCGACCAGGTACGCCTCGCTCGGCTCCGTCAGAGTCACGGAGAACCCTCCGTCGTCGCCGCTGTGCCGGCCCGCCGCCTGGATGGCGGAACGCGGCCGCGACCCCGGCTGCGCCCCGGTCAGAAGGGTGCCGAAGCCGAAAAGGAAGGCCGCGAAGGCCACGAGGCCCGCGACCAGGGCGAGTCGACCTTTTCGGAGAATCACGTCACGACTCCCGGTGGATCACCAAGCTGCGAGAGGGACAAGATAGAGACGGGCCGCGACGGCGTCAAGTCGCCGCGATCTCGTGTACGATTCGATCCCCGCGGAGGACTCGAGGGTGTCATCGGATCGACCGATCGCGACCGTCAAGATCGCGCGCGCCAGCGTGCCCGCCCCGCCGTCCAAGAGCGCGACACAGCGGGCCCTCGTCGCGGCGGCCCTGGCCGCCGGGCGATCGCGACTTCGTCATCCGCTCCTGGCCGACGACTCGCGCCACCTGATCGCGGCGCTCGATGCGATCGGCATCGCGACGCGGCTGTCCGGTACGGTGGAAACTCCCGAAGTGGAAGTGGAGGGACGGGGCGGCGAGATCCCCGCCGGGCGCGCCCGGCTGTTCGTCGGGAACGCCGGCACGGCGATGCGTTTTCTCACGGCGATGCTGGCGCTCGGGCGCGGCGATTACGTGATCGACGGCGACGAGCGGATGCGCCAGCGCCCCATCGAGGACCTGCTCGTGGCGCTGCGCCACCTGGGGGCCGGGGCGGTATCGCTGGGCGGCAACGGCTGCCCCCCCGTGCGCGTCGGCGGCCCGGGGCTCCAGGGCGGAACGACACGGCTGCGCGGCGGCACGAGCAGCCAGTACCTGTCGGCGATCCTCCTGGCGGCCCCCGCCGTCCCCCGCGGTGTTGTGGTCGAGATCGAAGGACCACTGGTGTCGCGCCCGTACGTCGACCTGACCATCGACGTGATGCGCCGATTCGGAGCCGACGTCGAGACCTTCCCCGCCGGTCCCGAGCCGACCCGCTTCCGCGTGCCTCCCGGCCGCCCGTACCGTCCCTGCGACCTGGAGATCGAGGGGGACTATTCCTCCGCGTCCTATTTCTTCGCGGCCGCGGCGGTCACCTCCGGCCGCGTCCGGGTCGAGCGGCTCGATCCGGGCTCGCGGCAGGGTGATGCCGGGTTCGTGCGGCTCCTGGAACGGATGGGCTGCCGGGTGACGCGGGGCGGAGACTGGGTCGAAGTCGAGGGAACCGGAAACCTGATGGCGATCGACGCCGACTGCGGCGCCATGCCGGACATTGTCCCGACCCTCGCCGTCGTCGCCCTGTTCGCGGTCGGCCCGACGCGCATCACCGGCGTGCCGCACCTCAAGGTGAAGGAGAGCGACCGGATCGCGGCCCTCGTCAGCGGGATCGAGCGCCTCGGCGGCTCCGCCACCCCGGCGACCGATGGTCTGACGATCGTTCCGCGTCCGCTTCGAGGCGTGCGTGTCGAGACATACTCGGACCACCGGATGGCGATGGCATTCGCCATCGCGGGGTTGCGCGTGCCGGGAGTCGTGATCGCCGACCCGGGCTGCGTCTCGAAGTCCTTTCCCGGATTCTGGGAACTGTTCGATCGCCTGGCATCAGGCGCCACCTGAAAAGAAAAACCCCGCGGAGGGGATCCCCCCCCCGCGGGGTCAATTACGTGAAGCTGGTCGGGAGTCGCCCTAGAACCGGAGGCGAACCTGACCGTACAGCCGCGTCACGGTCTCGTCGTTCTGAGTAGCGATGTCCTTCAGCGCATCACCCGGCTTCAGCTGCGACAGGGAGGCGGTGAAGGTGGTGTTCTTGCTGTAGTTGTACCCGTACCAGATGTCGGTCGAGTTGCCGAGATCGTCGTTGCTGGTGGCCACGTTCTTCTGGTCGAGCTTGTACTTCCAGAAGGCCACGCCGAACTCGTGCTTGTCGCTGTAGTAGCCGGTGTAGCCGACCGACAGGGCGCTGAGACCGGCGCCCGTGGTGCCGCCGTTGATCCCGGTGCCTGGGCCGAGGTTGGTCGGATCGTTGCCCATCACGAACCAGTCTCCGTGCCCTGTCCGGTTGTGGAAGTCCCCGAACATCGGGATGAAACCCTCGAACTTGTCGGCGCTGGTCGTCTTGTCGCCCGAGGCCTGCTCGAGCCGCCCGTAGACGCGGTGATTGTTCTTGCCGGAACGCCAGTTGTAGCCGAACCAGCCTTCCAGCGCGTTGCCTTCGGCCTTTGAGTCGGTCGCGTAGGAGGCTTTGCCGAACTGCTTCGCCAGCTCGACGTCCCAGAAGAAACCGGTCTTGCCAGCGAGGTCGTGGGCGTAGCGCGCGCCGACGGTCTGAACGTTGGAAACGGTTTTGGTGTCGAGCCCCATCAGGTAGACATCGAAGGTCTGGTCCTTCTGGAAGGTCCAGGTCGCGTAACCCCCGAGGAAATTCTGCGTCCCGTCGACACCGCTGGCGACTGCAAAGGTCGTGTTGTCCGGGCTCGTGAAGTTCGAGGTCAGGGAGCTGAGGCCTGCCTGGTTCGGCCGGGTGGCCCAGAGCATCAGGGTGACCTTCTTGAGGTTCCAGTTGGCCACGAAGCCGTCGTGCGACTGGCCGGAATAGAAATCCAGGTCGCCGAGCAACAGCTCGTTGCCGGCCACGATCTCCTGCCGCCCGATCCGGAGGCTGAAGTTCTTGCTCCAGATCTGGTTGAAGGTGATGTTGCCCTGGTACATCTCGACGCCCTCACCGGCGAAGACATCGAGGTTGCCCTGGCGGACGGGCGTCCCGGTGCCTCCGGCTTCCCCGGAGCTCTGGAACTCGATCCAGGCGCTGATGTTGTGGGCGAAGCGTCCCTCGGCCGCGATGCGCACCCTGTACGGCCAAAAGTCGAAGTTGTCTCGCGTATCCTTGGAGAAGTCCGATGCGTTGGCCTGGTACTCGCCGCGGGACCGTACCTCTCCGTGGATCGTAAACGGCTTCTCTTCCTGCGCCATGACGGGCGGAGCGATCATGATGATCACGCCGACAGCCAGAAGCGCGACATACAGCAACTTCTTCATTCGAGAACCTCCTCACAAGTGGGTTGAACGAACTGAACAAAACGACGAATGGAAATCACTTTTGTCGGCCGGCCGGCGTTTCTGATCGTGCTGGCATGGGGTCGGGTGCCCCCTGTCCGCCGTGGCCATGTCGCGTAATTCCCCCCTCCTCACCTCCTTCGTGAATGGTTTTTTCAGTCAACGTGCGTCAAGGCAGAGAGCCACACCGTCAAGAACTACTGCAATGTGACTGCCATTCTAGTGACGGGGGTATGTCTATCAGTGCATCTCAATGAGTCATAGTGACTTTCATCTTTATTCGCGTGGGCCTGCCTTGGAAGTCTTGCCGAGAATAAGACGCAGATCATCCAATCCGTTGGATGAAGGGTCCAATTAGATGGATGAATCCATATTCCT
>JBGPED010000180.1:0-7040 GCA_041482595.1 Acidobacteriota bacterium | reverse complement strand
GGCAGTTCCACGTTCCGTTCTGCCGTCAGCACCGGCAACAGGTTGTAGAGCTGGAAGACAAATCCGACGTGCCGTGCGCGCCACGCGGCCAGCCGGTGGTCGGACAACTGGTCGAGCCGTTCACCCGCGACGGTAACGAGGCCCTCGGTCGGCCGGTCGAGACCACCGATCAAATTCAACAGGGTCGTCTTGCCCGAACCCGACGGTCCCATCAGGGCGACGAACTCGCCCTTGTCGATCTGGAGGTTGATGTCCTCCAGGACGGGAATCTGGAGAGAGTCCCGGCGGTACACCTTGGAGACATGCTCGACGGAGATCAGAGAGTGCGGCACGTTCCCTCCTGGTTGACGACGGTGATTTACCTGCCGACCTTCACCTTCATGCCGTTCACGAGGGTCCGGCTCGCAGCGTTCGCCACGAGAGCCTCGCCGCCGAGAAGACCGTCCTTGATCTCCGCCGTGGCCTCGGTCTGGCGGCCGACGACGACCGGCTGGAAGACGATCCGGTCGTGCTGGATCAGGAAGACACCGGTCCGTCCGGCGTCCACCACCAGGGCGCTCTTCGGCACCTCGACCCGGGTCCGCGCCGACTGTCCCGCCGTCGGGGCGGAGGTGAAGCTCACGCGCGCCGACAGGTCGGGAAGGATCCGCTCGTCCGGATCGAGGAAGGCCACCTTCACCTTGACCGTCCCCTTCTGGCGGTCGGCGGACGGGATGACCTGCTTGAGATACCCCTTGTAGACCTTGTCGGGATAGGCCTCCAGGATGATCTCCGCCGGCTGCTTCGGGCCGAGCCGGCCCAGGTTCGATTCGTTGACGTCGGTGCCGACGTAGAGGGTCGAAAAGTCGACCAGGGTCACGATAGCGCCGCCGTTCGTCGATCCCTGCCCGGGGGATCCGAACGGGGACACCGCCTCTCCGACGTGGGCCCGCTTCGCCACCACCACTCCGTCGAACGGCGCCCGCAGGACGGTGTAGTCCTGGAGCGCCTGGATGTAGTCGACGCGCGCCCGTGTGGAGGCCTCGGTCGCGACGGCCGCGTCGAGCGTCGATTTCGGCGCCAGCCCCTGGTTGAACAGGTTCTGCTGCCGGTCCAGGTCGGCCCCGGCCTGGGCGAAGGCGGCCTGCGCCTCGGCGAGCTGCGCATCGAGATCCTGATGGTCGAGCCGGGCGATGATGTCGCCCGTGTGGACGCGCGACCCCTCGGTCACGCGCAGCTCGATGATCCGCGAGGTGATCTTCGGAGAGAGGTCGGCCTTGGTTTCCGCCTCGACGTACCCGGAGGCCGACAGCACCGTGAGCGCCTGTCCCTCGGTGATCAGGGCCGCGTTCGTCTTCTCCACGGTGGGGGCGCGGAGCGAGGACGACATCAAGGCGTAGGCGCCCGCGCCGATGGCGAAGACCAGGACGGCCCCGAACAGGAGGAGCAGGACGGGGCGCTTCGGTCGTTCCGGCTCGCGGCGGATGCGAAGGGAGGCGAGGTCCGGCGCCTGGCGCGGCGTGTCGATCGGCATCGGAGTGCTCATTTCTCTAATCCCGCCCGAGGAGCTCCAGCACTTCGCGCGGATGACTCCGGGTGTCCACCTTCGGGAAGGCGTGCCGGATGATGCCGTCCGGGCCGATCACGTAGGAGATTCGCCTGGCGGACTTATCATGAAGATCGGCGCAGGCCCCGTAGGCCATCCCGATCTCCCGCCGCGTGTCGCACAGCAGGCGGTACGGGAAATCGAATTTCTTCGCGAAGTCGGCGTTCTCCTGCACGGTGTCGAACGACGCTCCCAGGATCACGGCGTTTTTCTTCTCGTACTCGGCCGACAGGTCGCGGTACCCGCAACCCTCGATGGTTCAGCCGGGTGTGTCGGCCTTCGGAAAGAACCAGAGGACGACGGTCTTCCCCTTGAAATCGCCGAGGGAGACATCCTGTCCCCGGTGGTCCTTCACTGTGAAATCGGGTGCTCTGGATCCGACTTGAAGCATGGCCGGCCTCCTCACCTGCTCTCAGTTGGACAGGACCATTGAGGGTACCATCCGGCAGGGAGGTGCCGCAAGCGCGCCATTCCCGGACTCGCTCGGCCGCCTCGGAACGGGCGGCGGCCCGGGACGTCAGGGCGCAAGCCCGTCCAGTGCCTGCTTTACCGTGCCGGCGAGCCGCCTGGCCTCTCCGCGTCCCCAGTAGTGGAGGAAGATCAAACGAGGTTCTTCGTGCGTCATGTGCTGGTGGATGGCGACGATTTCGATGCCGCCCTTGCGGAGCGTCCCGAGGACGCGCTGCAGCTCGCCTTCCCGCACGGCGAAATCGCCGTCCACGATCGCGTCGTCGGGGCTGCCTGCGAAGGCCGCCCAGGTGTTGATCCCCATGTCGGCGCCGATCTCCACTTCTCCGTGCCGGGCCTTGCGGCCGAAGACCGCCTTGAACATCCCGTCTTTGAACTGTCCCGGCACTCCGAGCGCCGCGGTCAGTGCTGCAGCGTCGAGTGCGCTCTTCGGAATCGCGGGGCGACCGGAGGCGCCGGATGGGGCCGGGCGCGCCAGCCGTACCTTGTGGACCGCGTCCAGGGCGGCCCGCACGGCGCCCGCCAGCTCGATGGTCGCCCCCGTCCCGCCGACGTGCATGAAGAAAACACGCGGGTCGTCGTAGAAGAAGTGATTGTGCAGTGCGGTCACCTCGGCGCCGCGTGCCAGAAGAGCGTCCATCGCCGGGTTGACCTCGTCCTGGAAAACCACGAGATCGCCCATCATCATGGATGTCCCGGCGCCGGTCCCTTTGAAGGCGACCCAGGTGGTCAGCCCCAGGAACGGCGGGAGAGCGAAGCCGTCCACGTTCACCGGGACGTCGATCCTCGGGAAGGCGACCCTGTAGACCTGCTCCCGGTCGTTCCAGGTCCCGGTCGCGTCGAGGACACGGTCGATGTCGGCGGTCGCCGGTTTGGGGATCGCGGGTGGCGCGGCCGCGAGACCGAAGAGGGCGAGGAAGGCTATGGCCGAACTCGAACCAAAGGTGAGCCCGCTCATCATGGGTGTTTCCTCCGGACAGTCTCCACCACGCCCCTGTACACCTCGATCGTCTCGTCGGCCAGCCGGTCGGGGCTGAAGCGGGTGGCGACCTCGCGGCTGCCGCGCCGGCCCATGGCGCGCGCTCTCTCGGGATCGTCGAGGAGCGAGAGGATCGCCGCGGCGAGTCGCGCGGGGTCGCGCGGCGGCACAATCAAGCCGGTGACGCCATCTTCCAGGATCTCGGCCGCTCCTCCGATCGACGTGGCGACCGCCGGGACACCGCACGCCAGGGCCTCCTTGAGGACGGCGGACGAGGCGTCGCAGTCGACCGAGGGAAGGACGGAGACGTTCAGCGCCGCCGTGACCTCCGGCACGTCGTCGCGGAAACCGAGGAACCGCACGGCCGGCGCCACGCCGAGGGACGCCGCGAGGTCCTTGAGGTCGCGCTCGCGCGAGCCCGTCCCCACCAGGAGAAAGCGCGTCTCGGGACGCGTCTTCAGGATCACGGGCGCCGCCCGCAGCAGATCGTCCTGTCCCTTGTCCTCCACCAGCCGGCCGACGACGCCGACCAGGGGAACGTCAGGCGCGAAACCGAGCTCGGTCCGCACACGGCTCCCGCTGACTCCCGCGTGGAACCGGTCCGGACGGTAGGCCGATGGCACGACCGAGACCCGCTCCGGCGCGAGGACGCCCTTGCGGAAGAAGGGCTCGTAGCGCTCCAGGACCGACCGGCTGACGACGATGAGGTGGTCCACCTCCCGGGCGTAGAGCCGGCGGTTGAAGAGATGGTCCCGGACGCGCTTGGTGTTGTGGCGCGTGAACACGAGGGGGGCGGTTTTTCCGGCAAGCCTCCGGGCCAGAGCGCAGGTCCAGAGGTCCTGCGAGCCGTGCGCGTCGATCAGGTCGTAACGCTCGTCGCGCAGGTGCCTCGCCAGGACCGTCACGTCGCGCAGGGTCTTGAGAAAAAACTTCGGCTTGCGGAAATCGAGCCGGTCGAAGACCTCGATCCCCGCCTCGCGCGCGCGGCTCGCCAGGAGCGAGCCGCGCGGCACCGCCAGCGTCACCCGGTGGCCGCGCTCCCGGAGGCCCCGGGACAGCATCAGGATGCGCGACGGCTGGCCGCCCCAGCCGCGGTGGAAGTTGGTGTGGAGGATCTTCAAGCCGGACACTACCGGCCGGCGCGCGCCAGGATGACCGTGACGTTGTCGTCGCCGCCGTGGTCGTTGGCGAGATCGACAAGCGCCCGACATCCGGAAGCCGGATCCTCCTGGTGGGCGAGGACGGTCTTCAGGATGTCGCCGTCCTCGACCATGGTCGTCAGGCCGTCGGAGCACAGAAGAAGAAGGTCGCCGGGCCGCAGGTCCTGCTCGACCAGGTCCGGCTCGACGTCCTCCTGGCTGCCGACCGCGCGGGTCAGGATGTTGCGCGCCGGGTGCCGGCGCGCCTCCTGCGAGCTCAAGGCGCCGGCCCGCACCTGCTCGTTCACGAGGGTGTGGTCCGACGTCAGCTGGCTCAAGGCGCCGTCGCGGACCAGGTACGCCCGGCTGTCGCCGACGGAGCCGATGTAGGCGCGCGATCCATGGATGTGGGCGATCACCACCGTCGTCCCCATGCCGCGCTTGCTGCTGTCGTGCCGGACCGAGCGCACGATCTCCTGGTTGGCGAGACGGATGGCATTCAACACGCGCCGGGCCGGAGCGGGCAGGCCGGCCTCGTCGCCGCTCGGTGAACGGAACGAGGCGGGGATGGTCGGCTCCTTGCGCGGGTCGGAGCCGGAGATGTGCCTCTCGATCGACTCAACCGCCAGGCGCGAGGCCACCTCGCCCGCGGCGTGCCCCCCCATCCCGTCGGCCACCACGAACAGGGCGCCGTTCTCGGAGATGGCGAACGAGTCCTCGTTCGACTTCCGCTTGCGGCCAACGTCACTGAGCCCGGCGCTCGCGATCGGCAGGCGGCCGGCGCCGCCGTCACCCGAGGTCTTACCCCTGGACACGGGTCCTCTCTTTTTTCGGGGCCGACAGCTCCTGGAGCTTGCCGAGCGCCGGCTCGTTGTTCGGCTCGCGCGCCAGGATCGCACGCAGCTCCTCGACGGCCTCTGTGTCGTGGCCGCCGTCCGCCAGGGCGAAGGCCAGGTTGAGCCGGGCGAAAGGATACTCCGGATTCGCCTCCAGGGCCCTGCGAAACGCCGCGACCGACTCGTCCCAGCGGTCGAGCTCCCCCAGGGCGACGCCGATGTAGTTGTGGACGTCGGCGAAGTTCGGGTTGAACTGGCTGGCCAGGCGGAAGTCCTCGACGGCCCTCTCGTGCTGTCCCTCGGTCAGGAAATGCAGAGCCCGCCGGTAGTGGAAGGCGAAGCTCTCCGGGCGGCGCAGGAACGTCTCGCGCATCCACTCCTCGGCCTCGCGGCCGTCGCTCCTGGCCAGGGCATCCTGCGCCTTCTGGAACGGTTCGTCGATGGCGCGCACGGCCAGGTCGCGCGCGGCCGTGAATTCCTTGTGCGCCTCTTCCTTCTGCCCGGTTTCAAGCAGGAGGAAGGCGAGCTGCACCCGCGCCTCGAGGTATCCGGGGTGCAGCGAGGCGGCGCGCCGGTAGCTCTCGATCGCCTCCAGGCTCAGCCCGAAGCGCGCGTACAGGCAACCCATGCGGAAGTGGATGTCGGGGTAGTCGGGAGTCAGCGCCAGGGCCTCGCGATACCCTTCCACGGCCGCCTCGACGTTCTGGGCCTCCTCGAACTTCTCCGCGGCGGCGATGTGGGTCTGCGTCAGGTAGTAGATCGCCATGCGACGGTCCGATTCCGGTGTCTCGGACGCCTGCAGCACGCGGGTGAGAAACTCGATCGCCTGCTTCGCTTCACCGCGGTAGTAGTGGTACAGCCCCGATTTGAGCTGGTAGTTGCCGAGCAGGTTGCGGATCGATTTGAGCAGCCGCATCAGTGGGCCCTCTTCGCCCTCTTCGAGGGCTGGGTCCTGGCCAGGAACAGGTTGCGCGCGTTGCGGCGCACCAGCTCCGGGATGTTCTTGTCACCCGCGACGATCTTCAGGTCCCGCGTGCCCAGCCGCGGCAGGAACTGGACGGTGAGGCCGGGCGGCGTCTTGGGGTTGCGCACCAGGGCGTGCACCGTGGAGTAGCTCTTGGTCCACTCCTTCTTCGAGGCGATGGCGCGCAGGATATCCTCGGTCACGTTGCGCATGGCGGCGAAGCCGGTGATCTCGCTGTCCGAGAGCTTCGGGCTCTTCAGGACCGCGCCCGCGACCATCCTGGCGGTGTCGCGGACCAGGATGGCCCGCTCCTCGGCACTCCCCTTCATGGCGAGCTGGAGTCGCTCCGCCACGTTCATCTTCATGATCTTCTGGAACGCCGGGGTCCGTTTCAGCGCCTCCTCGAAGTTCCTCTCCTCTTCCTCGGTCAGGATCGGCGGCGCGGCCTCCCCTTCATCCGGCGGCGGCTCGCCCTCGACCGGAGCGCCCTCGGCGGGCGCTTCGGGGACCGGCGCCTCCACGGCGGCCTGGCGTACCTTGATCTCCTCCTTGCCGATGAAATCGCGCTCCAGCTCCACGAGGCGGCGGCGGTTGTCGCCCGAAAGCTGCGGGTTGCCGCGCAGCACCTCGAGAAGGCGCGGGTTCCTGATGAGACGCACTTCGTTGGTGACGATGAGGTTCAGCGTCTCGCCGGGGGCGCTCGCCGCGACCGCCTCGAGGGTGGCGTCCGGAATCGCCGGATGGGCGATCGCCGCTTCCAGCGCGTTCCCCTCGAGCCGCCCCGAGCGGGCGAAGTAGTCGAGGACGATCGGATCGCAGGCCGGGTCGCGCAGGATCGGAGCGAGCACGTCGCCGGTCAGCTTGACCAGGCTCTCCGAAGCCGCCTGGACGACGGCGGGCTGCGCGTCCTGGAGCAGGCAGATCTGGGCGTACACGAGATCCTGCAGGGGAAGCGGCAAGGCACCGCGGGCAGCCGTCAGGCGGATGGCTTCGGCGGCGGACCCGGTCAGGATCCGTTCGACTAGAGGATGACGCGCCGCCTTCGGCGCGGCGTGAGGCTCAGGGACGG